>DASZNG010000108.1:0-39675 GCA_035551535.1 Acidimicrobiales bacterium
GCATGATCTCTATCACCGCACCGCCTTCGCTCTGGGCTTCGTCCCGGCCGCCGTGCTGACCCCGTTCCAGATCTTCGTGGGCGATACCGCCGCCCGGGCCATCGCCAGCGACCAGCCGGTGAAGTTCGCCGCCATGGAGTACGTGGCCAACACCTCGCGGCACGTCCCGGAGTGGATCCTCGGTGTGTACACCAATGGCCGCGTCTATGGCGGGATCAAGATCCCCGACTTCGACTCGCTGTTGGTCGGCTTCGGGCCGGGAACCAAGGTCACCGGGTGGAGCAGTGTGCCCGCCGCCGACCGGCCGCCGGTCGTCTGGCTCATCCACCTGTGCTTCGACGCCATGGTCGGGCTGGGTTTTCTCTTGTTGCTGCTGGGGCTCTGGGCGCTGTACATCTGGGTCCGGCGCCGTCGGCTACCGCGCCACACGTTGTTCTGGACCGCCGGCGCCGTGAGCGGTGTGGCCGCGATCGTTGCCATGGAATGCGGTTGGGTGATCACGGAGGTGGGGCGCCAGCCATGGGTGGTCTACAGGCTGCAGACCACCACCGCCGCCGCCACCACGAATGGTGGCGTCCTCACCAGCCTGAGCATCATCGTCGTCCTGTACTCCGTACTCGGGGTGGCGACGGTCCTTGTCCTGCGGATGTTGAGTCGCCGTTGGCGGCGCACTGATGCCGAGACGAGCGCCGTACCCTACGGGCCCGACGAGGAGCGAGTCCTCGAGCGGACGGGCGTCTGATGACGGCGGACGCCGTGGGAGCCATCCTCTTGGCCTCGATCACCATGTACGCCGTCTTCGCGGGGGCCGACTTCGGTGGCGGTTTCTGGGACCTGGTGGCCGGGGGCGACCGGCGGGGATGGGAACCTCGCCAATTGATCGACGAGTCCATTACCCCGGTATGGGAGGGCAACCATGTGTGGCTCGTCTTTGCGCTGGTCATCTTCTGGACCGCTTTCCCCGATGGCTTCGCTTCCGTGATGACGGTCCTCGCGCTGCCCCTCTGGCTCGCCCTCGGCGGTATCGTGCTGCGCGGGGCGGGATTCGCCTTCCGGAAGGAGATCACGAGACCGTTGCTCGTGCGGGCTGCCGGGGCAACGTTCGCGTTCTCCTCGTTGATGACCCCGTTCTTCATGGGCGCCGTCGTGGGCGCTATCGCCGCCGGCGCGGTTCCAGCCACCGGCGACCGCGCCAGCCTCCAAGCCTGGACCAGCTGGACTCCGATCCTCGCCGGGTTCGTCTTCGTGGCCGCCTGCGCCTACCTGGCGGCCGTGTACCTCAGTGGGGAGGCGGCCCGGCGGGGCGACCGGCGACTGGAGTCCTATTTCTCTCGCCGCGCCCAGGCAGCGGCACTGGTGACCGGAGCCCTGTCGCTCGGCGCGCTGGCCGAACTGCACAATGCTGACCCCGAGCTCGAAGCCCGTCTCACCGGAAGGGCGCTTCCGCTCGTGATCATCGCGGGTGTATGCGGTCTGGCCGTCCTTGGGCTGCTGGCGGCACGGCGCGTCATGGTCGCCCGGTTCGTCGCCGCCCTCGGCGTTGCCGCCGTCGTCTGGGGATTGGGAGTCGCCCAGTACCCGGTGCTCTTGCCGGGCACGACGGTGACGCTCGATAACGCGGGCGCTCCCGAGGCGACGCTCACGGCGATGATCGCGGTTGCGATCCTGCTGGTGTTGTTGGTCATTCCCTCCTTCGGCCTCCTTTTTACCTTGCAAAGCCGGAGGATGCTGAGGGGAAGCCCGCTCCAGCCAGAGCCGCTTGCCGGTGCGGGCCGAACCACCGAGAGGGCCACCGAGAACCATGGCACCGGCGAGGGCTGAACCACGTCGGGCCCCGAAGACGGCTTGCCGCGGTGACCGACCGGTAGGAATGAGCCCGCCCCCAACATGTAACACTTGACCGGTTGTCGGAGTCGAAAGGTTCGTAACTCGCCGAGAGGAGCCCGTAGGTGTTGGCCTTTACCTTCCCCGGCCAGGGGTCGCAGCGTTCGGGAATGGGGCGCGCCTGGGTCGACCACCCGTCGTGGGAAGTGGCCACCGAGGCGACCGAACTGGCCGGGCGGGACATGGGTTGGCTCCTGCTGGATGCCCCGATGGAGGAACTGACCCAGACCGCCAACGCCCAGCTGGCCACCTTCGTGCTCAGCATGGTGGTGCTCGACGCCGTCGAACGCCTGGGGCTGTTCCCCGGAGCCAGCGCCGGGCACAGCCTCGGGGAGTACAGCGCCCTGGTGGCGTCCGGTGCCCTTTCCTTTGCCGACGGGACCCGTCTGGTCGTGGAGCGGGGCGAGGCCATGCAGGTGGCGGCGGACGAACGTCCCGGCACCATGGCCGCCCTGCTCGGCATCGCCGACGGTGATGCCGAGTCGGCCTGCCAGCGGGCGGAGGACGAGGTCTGGGTGGCCAACTTCAACGCCCCCGGGCAGGTGGTGATCGCCGGCACCGTCGACGGGGTGGCCAAGGGGGCGGAGAAGGCCAAGGAGCTCGGCGCCCGCAAAGTGCTGCCCATCCCGGTGTCGGGGGCCTTCCACACCCCGATGATGCTCTCGGCCCGGCCCCGGCTCCGCGACGCGCTGGCCTCCGCCGAGTTCCACTCCCCCGAAGTCCAGGTGGTGGCCAATGTCGACTCCCGGGTGCACACCGATCCAGCCGACTGGCCCGGCCTGCTGTCGGCCCAGTTGTCCAGCCCGGTCCGGTGGCGCCAGTGCCTGGAGACCCTGGCCGGCCGGGGAGCCACCGCCATCGCCGAGCTGGGCCCCGGCGGGGTGTTGACCGGCCTGGTCCGCCGCACCATCCCCGACGTCCGGGCGGTGGCGGTGGCCGTCCCCGATGATCTCGACAAATTGATGGACACGGTGGCCGGCCCCGAAGTCTGGAACGCCGCCTCTCCGGTCCACCAGGGCGAGCACCTGTATACCTCCGAGCGGGTGATCGTGAGCCCGTCCGCCGGCGTCTTCGAGCCCGAGGTGCAGCTGGCCGCGCTGGAGACCACCGCGCTGGCTGCGGCCAACGCCGCCCCCGGCAGCGGCGGCGGCAACGATCCCGGATCGGTGGTGGCCGTGGGTGACCGGGTGGGTACGGTGGGCGGGGTGACCGACGTGCGGACGCCGTTCGAGGGGATTCTGGTGCGCTGGTTGGCGGTGCGGGGCGAACGGGTGAGTGAGGGCCAGCCGGTGGCCTGGATCCGGACGGCCGGCGGGGCATCGTGACCGCCGCCGAGGAAGACAAGCCCGATGGCCGGATCGTCATGATCACCGGCGGCTCCCGCGGGATCGGCCGGGCCTGCGCCCAGTGGTTCCTCAACCAGGGCGACCGGGTGGCGGTCACCTCCCGGTCGGGGTCGGTCGAGGGCGATCCCGGCCCGACGGACCGGTTGCTGTCGCTGGTCTGCGACGTCACCGATCCCGCCCAGGTCGAGGCCGCCTTCACCTCGGTCGAGGAGGCCTGGGGCCCGGTCGAGGTCCTGGTGGCCAACGCCGGGATCACCCGTGACACCCTGGTCCTGCGGATGAGCGAGGAGGCCTGGAGCCAGGTCATCGACACCAACCTGACCGGGGTGTTCCGGGTGTCCAAACGGGCGGTGGCCAAGATGATCCGTCAGCGTCGCGGCCGGGTCGTGGTGGTGTCCTCGGTGAGCGCCTTCATCGGATCCGCCGGCCAGGCCAACTATGCGGCGGCCAAGGCCGGCCTGGTGGGCCTGGCCCGATCCCTGGCCGCCGAGGTGGCCAGCCGCTCCATCACCGTCAACGTCGTTGTCCCCGGGCTGGTGGAGACGGATATGCTCGCCGAACTCGGAGAAGAACGGACGACGGCCTTTGCCTCCCAGATCCCGATGGGTCGGATCGCCCGCCCCGGAGAGATCGCCGCAGTGATCGGGTTCCTCTCCTCCGAGGACGCCGGATACATCACCGGGGCGGTGGTACCGGTCGACGGCGGCCTGGCCATGGGCATGTGACTTCCCCCAGTCGACAGTTCGAACAGAGACCCGAAACAAAGGAGCCACGCGGTGAGTAACGACGAGACATTTGACAAGTTCCGCGAGTGTGCGGTGGAGGTCCTCCAGGTGCCGGCGGACAAGGTGACCAAAGAGGCCCGGTTCGCCGAAGACCTGGATGCCGACAGCCTCGATCTGGTCGAGCTGGTGATGGCCCTGGAAGAGGCCTTCGACGTGTCGGTGGAGGAAACCGAGCTCGACGGCATCGAGACCATCGGTCAGGCCTACGACCTGATCACCGCCAAGCTCTAATGCTGCTCGGCATCGGCGCACAGGGGCCCATCGCCGGCCGGCGGGTGGCCATCACCGGTATCGGGGTGGTGTCGTGCTGCGGGGTCGGGACCGAGGCGCTGTGGACCGGATTGAACGGCCCCGCCCCCGAGGGGGAGCGGCGGGTCCCCGACTTCGACCCCGAACGGTGGTTCGGGCCCAAAGACGTGCGACAGATCGACCGCTTCGCCCAGTTCGGGGTGGCGGCTTCCGACCTGGCGCTCGAGGATGCCGGGGATCTGGGAGTGGATCCCGACCGGGCCGGGGTGATCATGGGCACCGGGGTCGGCGGGTTCGAGTCGTTGCAGACCCAGGTTCTGGTCTACGGGGAGAAGGGCGCCCGGCGGGTCTCCCCCCGTCTGGTCCCGATGATGATGTCCAATGCCGGCGCCGCCAACGTCTCGATGCGGGCCGGCTGGCACGGACCGTCGGAAGCCATCGTCACCGCCTGTGCCGCCGGCACCCACAGCATCGGCTACGCGGCCCGGTTGGTGGCCACCGGCCGGCTCGACGTGGCCATCGGCGGCGGGACCGAGGCGGCCATGACCGAGGTGGGCATCGCCGCCTTCGCCAACATGACCGCCCTCTCCTCCACCGGCATCTCCCGTCCGTTCGACGCCCGCCGCGACGGTTTCGTGATCACCGAGGGGGCCGGGGCGCTGGTGCTCGAAGCCTGGGATCACGCGATGGCCCGCGGGGCCCGCATCTACGGCGAGTTGGCCGGATCGGCCAGCACCGCCGACGCCCACCACATCACCGCACCGGTGCCCGGCGGAGCCGGCGCCGTCAGCTGCATGTTGCTGGCCATGGAGGACGCCGGGGTGTCGCTCGGCGACATCGGCCACATCAACGCCCATGGCACCTCCACCCCCCTCAACGACCAGGCCGAGGCCGACGCCATCACCAAGGTGTTCGGTGCGGATGCCCCGCCGGTGACCTCCACCAAGGGGATCACCGGCCATGGGCTGGGCGCGGCCGGGGCCATCGAGGCGGTGGCCGCGGTGTTGAGCATCGAGCACCGATTGATCCCGCCCACCTCCGGCTACGAACAGCCCGACCCGGACATCCACCTCGACATCGTGGCCGGGGAGGCCCGTTCCTGGGAGCCGGGGGCGGTGCTGTCGAACTCGTTCGGGTTCGGCGGCCACAACGGCTGCCTGGTGATCTCCCCGCCGTAGCCGCCGGGGGCGACGGGCGTCGGGCCGGGCCGACCCGCTACCGTCAGGGTCCCATGGTCACCACCTCACCCGACCTCGCCATCGGCGCCTTCACCCCGCACGGCCCCTGGACGGTCGAGCCCGCCACCATGTCCTGGCGGTACTCGGACACCGGCGACATCGACGTCATCCGGGCCAACTCGGCCAAGGAGGCCCGCCAACTGCTCGAGCCGCACCGGCTGCCTCCGGGTCTGCGGGTCCTGACCGTCGCCTACCGGCTGGGGCGGGCCCTCATCGGCTGGTCCTCCCATGACCGGGGCACCGAGCATTCCCGCGCGGGCCTGTCCCGGAGGTTGCGGCCGGCCTTCGAACGGCTGGGGCCGACCTACATCAAGCTCGGCCAGCTGCTGTCGTCGGGTGAGGGGATCTTCCCCGAGGAACTGGTGAACGAGTTCCGGCTCCTCCGTGACCGGGTGCCGGCCGAGTCCTTCACCACCGTCCGCCGCACCATCGAAGAAGACCTGGGCAAGCCGCTCGCCGACGTCTTCCTCTCCTTCGACCGGGTGCCGATCGCCTCGGCGTCCATCGCCCAGGTCCACGCCGCCACCCTCCGCACCGGGGAGCGGGTGGTCGTCAAGGTCCAACGCCGGCAGGCCCGGGCCCAGTTCCACCTGGATATCGCCATCCTCTCGTGGATCGCCCCGATGCTGGTGGGGCGGATCCCGATCGCCGCCCTGACCAACCCTCCGGCGCTGGTCGAGCTGTTCGCGGAGACGGTCGTCGAAGAGCTCGATTTCCGGCTGGAAGCCCAGAACATGCTCGACATCGCCTCGGTGCTGATCGCCACCGGCCAGCGCTCGATCGTGGTCCCCCGTCCCCACCCCGACCTGGTCACCCGGCGGGTGCTGGTGATGGAGCACCTCCGGGGGTTCTCCTGGAACGACGCCGCCGGCATGCGGGACGCCGGGGTCGACACCGCCGCGGTGCTCCGGGCGGCGCTCATCTCCTTCCTGGAGGGGGCGCTGCTCTACGGCGTCTTCCACGGCGACCTGCACGGCGGCAACATGCTGGTCCAGCCGGACGGCACCATCGCCCTCCTCGACTTCGGGATCACCGGCCGGCTCAACCAGCGCAAACGACTGGCCTTCCTCCGGATGCAGGTCGGGGCCACCTCCAACGCGCTGGAACCCCAGATCGAGGCGTGGCGGGACCTCGGGGCGTTGCCGGCCGACATCGACGTGGCCGCGGTGATCAAGGACCTGGGTCTCGACCGGCCGCCGATCGATCCGACCACCCTCACCGCCGACGAGATGGTCGGCGAGATCCGGGAGATCACCAAGGCCCTCCTCGGCTACGGGGCCAAGCTCCCCAAGGAGCTGATGCTGTTCGTGAAGAACATGCTGTTCCTCAACGGGGCGATGGCGACCATGGCCCCCGACGTGGACATCCTGGGCGAGATCGTCGCCATCGTGACCTATTTCACCCAACAGCACGGCGAACAGATCGCCCGCGACGTGGGGATGGAGCTGGCCGACATGCCGCTCGACCTCGACGGTTACCGGGCGGCCATGGGGGTCACCGACGGGTCGGAGTCGATCACCTTCCGGGACCTCCAGGAGCGCCGAGAGATCATCAGCCGCAGACTGGCCGAGCGCGGCGAGAGTCAACGGCGCACCCCCACCGTCCGGGCCCTCTACCGGACGCTCCGGCCCAAACGTCGGTGAACCGGGAGTGCACGCCGCAGCTAGTGGCCGTCGAGGGCGTGGCGCAGCGAGGAGACGAAGCCGGCCGCCCCGACCGGGCCGTCGCCTTCCAGCAGCCGTCTGACCAACGCCGAGCCCACCACCACCCCGTCGGCCACCTCGCACACGGTGGCCGCCTGTTCCGGAGTCGAGACCCCGATCCCGACGCAGACCGGAAGCTCGGTGACCTCGGTGATCCGCTCGGCGACCTCACGGGCTGAGGCCGCCAACGTCGACTGCTCGCCGGTGACCCCCATCCGCCCGACCCCATAGACGAATCCCCGTGAGCGCCGGCAGATGGCGTCGATCCGGGAGGGCGGCGTGGAGGGCGCCACCAGCAGCACGGTGGCCACCCCGGCCTCGTCGGCGGCCTCGGCCCACGGCTCCACCTCCTCGAGGGGCAGGTCGGGAATGATCGCCCCGGTCACCCCCGACTCGGCCATCAAGCCGGCGATCCGCTGATGGCCGGCCCGGAAAATCAGGTTGTAGTAGGTCATGACCACCAGCGGGATCCCGACCTGGAGCCGACCGAGATCAGCCAGGATGCCGTCGGGGGTGGTCCCCCGGCCCAGGGCTCGCCGCGACGCCTCCTGGATGACCGGACCGTCGATCATCGGGTCGGAGAAGGGGATGCCGATCTCGATGGCATCGGCCCCGGCCCCGGCCAACGCCTCCATCGTCACCAACCATTCGTCGTCCATCCCCCCGGTGATGTACGGCACCAGCAACTTGTGACCTCGGGCCCGTCGGTCCCGCAGGGTCGTCTCCAACCCGCCCCGCTCGACGGACAGCGGTCCGACGCTCATCGGGGGGTCGTCTTCCCCTGCCGGAGGATGTCCCGGACCTGGCCCACGTCCTTGTCCCCGCGTCCGGACAAGGTGACCAGCACCGTCGAGCCGGTGGGCAGCGCCTCGGTCCCGGCCACCCGGGTCACCCAGGCCAGGGCGTGAGCCGACTCGAGGGCGGGGATGATCCCTTCGGTCCGGCACAGTCGCTGGAAGGCTTCCACCACCTCGGTGTCGTCGGCCGTCTCGTACCGGGCCCGCCCGACGGCGGCCAGGTGGGCATGCTCGGGGCCGATCCCCGGGTAGTCGAGTCCGGCCGAGATCGACACGGCTTCGAGGATCTGGCCGGCCTCATCCTGCATGAGGTTCGAGCGCATGCCGTGGAGGATCCCGGGGATCCCGGTGCCCATCGCTGACCCGCCGACGGCCTCGACCCCGACCAACGCCGACGACGTCTGATCGGCGAACCCGGCGAAGGTGCCGGCGGCGTTGGACCCGCCTCCGGCACACGCCACCACCACGTCGGGGTCGTTGCCGTCCAGGAGCTGGCGGCACTGGTCGCGGGCCTCGTCCCCCACCACCCGCTGCAGCTCCCGCACCATCCACGGATAGGGATGGGGGCCCATCACCGAGCCCAGGCAGTAGTGGGTGGTGTCGACCGAAGCCACCCAGTCGCGGAGGGCCTCGTTCACCGCGTCCTTCAGGGTCCGGCTGCCGCTCTCCACCGGCCGGACCTCGGACCCCAGCAGCTCCATCCGGAAGACGTTGAGGGCCTGGCGCTCGATGTCGACCGCCCCCATGTAGACCACGCACTCCATGCCGAACAACGCCGCGGCAGTGGCGGTGGCCACCCCGTGCTGGCCGGCGCCGGTCTCGGCGATGAGGCGCTTCTTGCCCATCCGCCGGGCTAGGAGGGCCTGGCCGACCACGTTGTTGATCTTGTGGGAGCCGGTGTGGGCCAGATCCTCGCGTTTGAGCAGCACCCGGACGCCCAGTTCCTCGGACAGCCGTTCGCACTCGGTCACCGGGGTGGGCCGGCCGCCGTAGGAGTGGAGCAGCCCGTCGAGCTGGCTCCGGAACGCCGGGTCCACCCACGCCCGGCGGAAGGCGGCCTCCAACTCCATGCAGGCGGGCACCAGCGACTCGGGGACGTACCGGCCGCCGAACTCGCCGAACCGCCCGGTGGGGCCCGGGTCGCCCATGATCAGCTCGGAATCAACCGGCCCACCCGAGCCGGGCGCCGACCGGGTCAATCGTCCTGCCAGTCGAACGGGCCGGTTCCGGCCTCGCCGTCCCCGCGTCGGCCGTTGGCTCCGGCCCCGGGGCCGGGGCCGGCGAGTTCATCGGCGGATTCCAGCAGCTCCTGGTCGGCCTGGCGGACGGCGGCGATGAAGTCCCGGAGTTTCCCGGGATCCTTGGAGCCGGGGGACGACTCCACCCCGCTGGAGACGTCGACGCCCCAGGGGTGGAGATGGGCGATGGCCGGACCGACGTTGGATGCGTCCAGGCCACCGGAGACGATCAGCCGGTCCGGGTCGATCACCCCTTCCGCCAGCCTCCAGTCGAACAGCTCGCCCGAGCCGGGGTTGGGCCCGTCGATCAACAGGAACCGGGCCCCGTACTCCTCGAACCGCCCGATGTTGCGGTGCCCGGCCGGGAACGCCTTGATGGTGGTCCCGACCCGCTGGGCGATCCACCGGGTGTCCTCGATCGATTCGACCCCGTGGAGTTGAGCGGCGTGGAGCCCGATCTGGTTCACGATCTCGATGACCCGCTTGGGTGACTCGTCCCGGAACACCCCGACGGTCAACGTCTCGTGGGGCAGGCGTTTGACGATGTCGGCCACTTCGCCCGGGCGCATCTGACGCGGCGACGGCGCGAAGACGAAGCCCACCGCGTCCGCCCCCATCCCGACGGCCAGCAGGGCGTCGGCCTCGGTGGTGATCCCGCAGATCTTCACCATCACCCCGTCGACGGGATCCTCCACTCCGGGGTAGGTCACGAGTGGCCTCCGACCAGTTCGGCCACCGCTGCCCGGCGATCACCCGAACGCACCAACGTCTCCCCTACCAGTACCGCGTCATAGCCGGCCCCCGCCAGCCGGGCGGCGTCGTCCACCCCTCGGATTCCCGACTCGGCCACCGACACCACCCCGGGGGGGAAGGTCGACCGGAGGGTCACGGCCAGCTCGGGGTCGACTTCGAAAGTGTGCAGGTCGCGCTGGTTGACCCCGATCAGGGTGGCGCCGGCGTCGACGGCCCGGCCCAACTCCGCGGCGTCGTGCACCTCCACCAGTGCCGCCAGCGAGAGTTGGGCGGCCACCGCCAGGAACGCCGACAGCTCCGGGTCGCTGAGGGCGGCCACGATGAGCAGGACGGCGTCGGCACCCATCAGGCGGGCATCGCCGACATCGGCCACCGACACGGTGAAGTCCTTCCGCAGCACCGGGAGGGAACCCGCCGCCCGGGCGGCTTCCAGGTCGTGGGCGGAACCGCCGAAGAACTCCTCGTCGGTGAGGACCGACAGGCAGGCCGCCCCGCCCGACTCGTATTCCTTGGCGACCGACGCCGGGTCGAGGTCGGGGTCGAGGTCGCCCTTCGACGGCGAGCGCCGCTTGATCTCGGAGATGACGGCCAACCGATTCGACGACCCCGCCGTCACCAAGGCATCGGTGAACCGCCGCGGCGCCGGCAACGAGCCGGCCCGGGCCAGCAACTCGTCGGGGTCCCGACGGTCGTCCGCCGCCCGCGCTCGATGGGCGGCGATGATGGAGTCGAGATAGGCGGGCATGGCCTGCCAAGCCTACCGGGCACGGTTCGGGTGGCTGGCGATCGGCGGACACCCGATCCCCACCGGTTCCCCGGCTTCGGCCCCGCCGGCGCCGGTCGGCCGGCCGTCAATCCCTCGGGGTGAACAGGTAGGTGGAACTGGCCCGGGCCACCACCTTCCCGGCATCGGTCACTTCCGCCTCGGCAAAGGCGATCCGCTTCCCGCCCGACACCACCTCGGCGGTGCACTCGAGCACGGCGCCGACCCGGGCGGCGGCCAGGAAGCTGGTCTTCATCTCGACATTGGAGGAGAACACCTTCCGACCCGAGGCCACCGCGAAGGTGACCGCCGATGCCCCCATGGCCGAATCGCACATGGCGCCGAGGAAGCCCCCCTGGATGATGCCGGCCGGATTGGCGAACCGCTCGTCAGCCGCCATCCGCCAAACGGTCCGACCCGGTTGTGATTTGTCGATGCAGGTCATCCCCAGGGTCAATTCGCAGTTGGGCGGGACCTGGATCCGCGGATCGGGCATCCGATCACGCTACCTCCCGCTCCGGCGTCGATACTGGAGGCATGGATTCCTCGTCCGGGTATGACTGACGTCGATGCCCTTTGCCAGCGCCCAGTCTGAGCACCCGATCGCCGCCCTGGCCACCGGCGAGGTGGTGGGCGCCGTCTTCGAGGCCATCGGTGAGCGTCCGGACCTGGTGTTCATCTCCGTCACCCGTCCCCACGCCGGGGCCCTCGACGACATCGTCAACACGGTGACCTCGGTCCTCCACCCGATGGCCATGATCGGCGCCGCCGCCGAATCGGTGGTGGGCACCGGCCGGGAGGTGGAAGAGACCCCGTCGATCAGCCTGTGGGCCGGGCGGGTCGGCCCGCTGCTGCCGGTCACCCTGCGAGCGACCCGGTCGCTCGACGACACCTGGCGGTTCGACGGCTGGCCCGACGACCTCACCTTCGAGCCGTCGGCGCTGATCCTGGTGGCCGATCCCTTCACCTTCCCGGCCGAGCACTTCGTGAGCTGGATGGACGACGCCCATCCGGGTCTGCCGATCATCGGCGGGAACGCATCGGCGGCTCTCGGGCCCGGGGGCAGCCGACTGGTGGTCGATGACCGGATCGTCCACGAGGGCGCGGTCGGGGTGCTGATCGGATCCGGCGTCGAGCTCGAGATGGTGACGTCCCAGGGCTGCCGGCCCTACGGCCGACCGCTCACGGTGACCAAGGCGGACCGCAACATCCTGTTCGAGGTGGCCGGGACCCCGGCCATCGAAGCCATGGTCGAGCAGATGAAGGGGGGCCTCTCCGCCGAGGACATCGGCCGCCTGGAGAACAACGGCCTCCACGTCGGACGGCTGATCGACGAACACCTCGATCAGCCCGGCCCGGGTGACTACCTGGTCCGTACGGTGGTCGGGGTGGACCGCACCTCCGGGGCCATGGCCGTCGACGACCGGATCCCGCTGGGGAGCACCGTGCGCTTCCACCTGCGCGACGCCGAGTCCGCCGACCTCGATCTCCGCCGGGTCCTCGTCGGCCACCAGGCCGACGGGGCGCTGATGTTCACCTGCAACGGGCGGGGAACCCGGCTGTTCGACGAGGCCCACCACGATGCCACCGTTCTCTCCCGTCAGATCGGGCCGGTCCCGGTCGGCGGGATCTTCGCGGCCGGGGAGATCGGGCCGGTCGGCGGCCGGAATTTCGTCCACAGTTTCACCGCCTCCATCGCCTTGTTCCGGGACCGCGGCGCAACCGGAGACTGACGCTTCCGGGGCTCACGGTGTCCACTTCACCATTCGGCGTTGGGCCGGTAGGGTGGTTTTCGATGACCGCCACCAACACCCTGACCCCCGACGTGCCTCGCGACACCGCCCTCGAGCAGCTCGGGATCAACGTCATCCGGGGCCTCGCCATGGACGGGCCCCGGGCCGCCAACTCCGGCCACCCGGGCACCGCCATGGCGCTGGCCCCCCTGGCCCATGTGCTGTTCACCCGGGTGATGCACCACGACCCGTCGGAGCCCCACTGGCCCGACCGCGACCGGTTCGTCCTCTCCAACGGCCACGCCTCCATCCTGCTGTACTCGATGCTCTACCTCTGCGGGTACGGGCTGGAGCTCGATGACCTCCGTGCCTTCCGGTCGTTCGGGAGCCGCACCGCCGGGCACCCCGAGATCCACCTGACCCCCGGCCTGGAGGTCACCACCGGTCCCCTCGGCCAGGGGTTCGCCAACGGGGTGGGCATGGGGATCGCCGAGCGGTGGATGCGGACCCACTACTCGCCAGAGGTCGTCGACCACCACACCTACGTCATCGCCGGTGACGGGTGCCTCGAGGAGGGCATCTCCCACGAGGCCGGGTCGTTGGCCGGGCACCTCGGCCTCGGACGGCTGGTCTACATCTACGACAACAACCACATCACCATCGACGGCCCCACCGAGCTCTCCTATTCCGACAATGTCGCCGAGCGGTTCACCGCCTACGGATGGGCGGTGGACGACATCGGGGAAGTCGCCAATGACGTCGACGCCATCGAGGCCGCCCTCCTCCGGGCCAAGGCGGACGAGGACAAGCCGTCGTTGATCATCCTCCGGAGCCACATCGGCTACCCATCGCCCGACATGATGGATACCGCCAAGGCCCACGGTGACCCGTTCCCCCCCGAGGAGATCCGGGTGACCAAGGAGATCCTCGGCCTCGATCCCAACGAGACCTTCTGGGTCCCGGACGCGGTGCTCGACCTCTACCGGCGGTGCATTCCCCGGGGCCAGGCCTTCCGGGCCGCCTGGCAGGAGCGGATGGACCACTGGGACGGCGACAAGGCGAGATGGGAGGCCGGTCTCCGGGGCCACGGACTCGAGGGCTGGGAGTCCAAGCTGCCCTCCTTCAGCCCCGACGACGGCCCGATGGCCACCCGGCAGGCCATCAAGGCCTGCCTCGACGCCACCGGGGAGTCGATTCCCGGCATCATTCCCGGCAGCGCCGACCTCACCGGCAACACCGGGATGGCCATGGAGGGCGCCGAGGCCCAGGAGAAAGCGGAGCCGGGGGGCAGCCTCATCCACTACGGGATCCGCGAGCACGGCATGGGCGGGGTCATGACCGGCATCGCCTCCCATGGCGGCATGCTGCCGGTCGGGGGCACGTTCTTCGTGTTCAGCGACTACATGCGGGGCGCGGTGCGGGTGGCGGCCCTCTCCGAGGCCCATGTCATCTACTCCTGGACGCACGACTCGGTCGGATTGGGTGAGGACGGGCCGACCCACCAACCCATCGAACAGCTGGCGGCCATGCGGGCCATGCCCCAGCTCCGGGTCATCCGGCCGGCGGATGCCAACGAGACGGCCCAGGCCTGGAGACTGGCCGTCAACGGCGACGGCCCGACCGCGCTGATCCTCACCCGCCAGAAGATCCCGGTCCTGGCCGAGACCGGCGAGCTCGCCGCTGACGGCGTCGAACGGGGTGGCTACGTGCTCCGCGACACCGTTGCGGGCGTCCCCGACCTCGTCCTCATCGGCACCGGGAGCGAGGTCCACGTCTGCCTGGCCGCGGCCGACGCCCTGGCCGGCGACGGGGTCGGCGTCCGGGTGGTATCGCTTCCCTCCTGGGACCTCTTCGGCCGACAGACCCCGACCTACCGGGACGGGGTGCTGCCCGCCGGCATCCCCCGGCTGAGCGTCGAAGCCGCCAGCCCGTTCGGCTGGGAACGCTACGCCGACGCCTTCGTGGCCATCGACCATTTCGGGGCCTCGGCTCCCGGGGAGGTCAACCTGCGCGAGTTCGGCTTCACCCCCGAACATGTGGTGGACCGGGCCAAGCAGCTTCTCGCCGGCCGACCGGCATCTTGACCCCCACCGTCCTCACCAACTCGTCGCCGCCGAAAGGATTGCCATGACCAAACTCAACGATCTCCATGACCAGCAGGGGCAGAGCCCATGGCTGGACAATCTCCGCCGGGACTGGCTCCAGGACGGCAAGCTCGCCCAACTGGTGAGCGAGGGCATCCGGGGCGTGACCTCGAACCCCACCATCTTCGCCAAGGCCATCTCCGGCCAGGACACCTACGACGACGAGTTCAAGACCCTCATCGCCACCATGTCGGTGGAAAACGCCTACTGGGCGCTGGTCATCGATGACATCAACAATGCCCTCCGCATCCTCCGCCCGGTGTTCGACTCGTCCGACCGCGGCGACGGTTACGTGTCGGTGGAAGTGGCGCCGGCTCTCGCCCATGACACCGACGGCACCATCACCGCCGCCCGGAGTCTCCATGCCCGGATCGACCAGCCCAACCTGTTGGTCAAGATCCCCGCCACCGCCGAAGGGATCCCGGCCATCCAGAAGATGATCTCGGAGGGCCGGAGCATCAACGTCACCCTCATCTTCAGCATCTCCCGGTACGACCAGGTCATCGACGCCTATATCTCCGGTCTCGAGGCGTACGCCGCCTCCGGGGCCACCGACCTCTCCTCGGTGGCCAGCGTCGGGTCGTTCTTCGTGAGCCGGGTCGACACCGAGGTGGACCGCCGGATCGAGGCGGCGGCCGGAGGGTCGGCGGATCTTCTGGCCCTGCGGGGTCAGGCCGCCGTCGCCCAGGCCCGCCAGGCCTACCGGCTGTTCACCCAACGGTTCTCCGGTGACCGATGGGAGGCGCTGGCCGCCAAGGGGGCCCACGTGCAGCGGCCGCTGTGGGCCTCCACCTCCACCAAGAATCCCGCCTATCCGGATCTGGCCTACGTCGACACCCTCATCGGCCCCGACACCGTCAACACCCTGCCCGACGAGACCATCAGCGCCTTCCTCGACCACGGCACCGTGGCCCGGACCATCGACACCGACTTCGCCGGCGCCGACCGGGTGATGGCGGCACTGGCCGACGCCGGCGTCGACATGGAGGATGTCGGGCGCACCCTCGAGGCCGAAGGGGTTGCCTCCTTCTCCAAATCGTTCGATGAACTGATCCAGGCCCTCACCGACAAAGCCAACGCCCTCACCGCATGACCCCCACCAACCCGAGAGCAGCGAGGTAGAACATGAAGATCGCCATGGTCGGACTGGGCAAGATGGGCGCCAACATGACCCAACGGCTCATCGAGCACGGTCACGAGGTGGTCGCCTTCGATCTTTCCGAGACGGCCCGGGATGCCGCGGCCAAGATCGGCGCCGACCCGGCCACCACCCTCGGCGAGATCGCCTCCAAGCTTTCCGCCCCGCGGGTGGCGTGGGTGATGGTCCCCGCCGGCGAGCCCACCAACTCCACCATCACCACCTTGGGCGGGCTGTTCGAATCGGGCGACGTGATCATCGACGGCGGGAACTCGAACTACAAGGAGACGGCCCCGCTGGTCGAGGCGTTGGCGGCCAAGGGCATCGCCCTGGTCGACGCCGGCACCTCCGGGGGCATCTGGGGGCTCAAGGAGGGCTACTGCCTGATGGTCGGGGGGACCCAGGAGGCGGTGGCCGTGTGCGAGCCGATCTTCGTGTCGCTGGCCCCCGACGGCGGCTACGCCCATGTGGGCCCGGCCGGAGCCGGGCACTTCGTGAAGATGGTCCACAACGGCATCGAGTACGGCCTCATGGAGGCCTACGCCGAGGGTTTCGAGATCATGTCGGAGGCGCCGGAGTTCCAACTCGATCTTCATCAGATCGCCGCCATCTGGCGGTACGGATCGGTGGTCCGGAGCTGGCTCCTCGAACTGGCCGAGCGGGCCCTGCGGCCGGAGTCCGGGTTCGACCAGATCGAGGCGGAGGTGGTGGACTCGGGCGAAGGGCGATGGACCCTCGAGGAGGCCATCAACCGGGGCGTCTCCGCCCCGGCCATCGCCTCGGCCCTGTTCGCCCGGTTCGCGTCGCAGAAGAAGGACGCCTTCGGGCTCCGGCTCATCTCGGCGCTCCGGAACCAGTTCGGCGGGCACGCGTTCACCACCGCCAGCGGTGCCCAGGGCGGCGAGACCTCGACACCGTCATGAGCGCACCGGGAGGCAACTCGAGCCTGGCCGCCGGGCACAAGCGCTCGCTGCCGCCGGTGCTGTCCAAGGCGCCACCGGTGGCCATGGTGATCTTCGGCGCCTCCGGCGACCTCACCGCCCGGAAGATCCTCCCGGCGCTGTCCCGGCTGGCCGACCGGGGGGTGCTCGACGATGGGTTCACCATCATCGGGGTGGCCCGCACCCAGTGGTCCGATCAGGACTTCCAGAACCACGTGGCCGAGGCCACCCCGGAGGCGGGCCCGAAGTGGAAGGCGCTGGTCCAACGGTTCAAGTACGTGGCCGGCGAGTACGACCATCCCCACACCTTCGAGCAGCTGAAGACCCACCTGGACGAGGCCGACAAGGTGGACGGGACGGCGGGCAACCGGCTCTACTACCTGGCCACCATCCCCAGCGTCTTCGCCCTGGTGGCCGGGGCCCTGGCGACCCATGGCTGCGCGGGTCCCGGGGTGGACGGCAGCTTCGCCCGCCTGGTGGTGGAGAAGCCGTTCGGTCGGGACCTGGAGAGCGCCGAGTCCCTCAACGACCAGATCCACCAGGCGTTCGACGAGAGCGACGTCTTCCGGATCGATCACTACATGGGGAAGGAGACGGTCCAGAACGTCATCGCCCTCCGTTTCGCCAACGCCATCTTCGAGCCGATCTGGAACCGCCGGTACGTCGAGCAGGTCCAGATCACCGTGGCCGAGAGCCTCGGGGTCGAGCACCGCGGCGGGTTCTACGAAACCGCCGGGGCGTTGCGGGACATCGTCCAGAACCATGTGATGCAGGTGCTGGCCCTCACCCTCATGGAGTCGCCGACCAGCACCGATGCCGATCGGATCCGCGACGAGAAGGTCAAGCTCCTCCACGCCATCCGGATCCCCACCCCCGACGAGGCGGTGGACAAGTCGGTGCGGGGCCAGTACGCGGCCGGCGAGATCGACGGTGAGAAGGTCATCGCCTACCGCCAGGAGCCGGATGTGGCCCCCGACAGCCAGACCGAGACCTACCTGGCCCTGCTCCTCTATGCCGACAACTGGCGGTGGGAAGGGGTGCCCATCCACGTCCGCACCGGCAAGCGGCTACCGGCCCGGGTCACCGAGGTGGTGCTCCAGTTCCGGCGGGCGCCCTTCCTCCTGTTCGACCAGCAGACCAGCCGCGACCTCCGGCCCGATGCCCTCATCCTCCGGATCCAGCCCGACGAGGGGATCAGCCTCGAGTTCGGGGCCAAGGTCCCCGGCGAGAAGTTCCACATCCGCTCGGTGGCCATGGACTTCTCCTACGCCGAGGCCTTCGCCGGCGTCGAGGCCGCCGACGGCTACGAGCGCCTGCTCCACGACGCCATGGTCGGCGACGCCACCTTGTTCATCCGGGCTGACGAGGTCCTGCAAGCCTGGCGGATCGTCGACCCCTACCTGCAAGCGTGGTCGGAGCCGGGCGGAGCCCTCCAGCTGTATCCGTCGGGCTCCTGGGGTCCGCACATGGCCGAGATCCTGGTGCAACGGTCGGGGAATGCCTGGCGCAACCCGGAGATCGACCTCGAGCTCGCCGGTGGCCGGCTGGCCGACATTCCCCAATGACGGCACCAGGCTGAAGATGAACGGCCGGGTGGAGGTGGTGGCATCGGTGGCCGATGCCTTCGCCGACCTGGTGACCGACCGTCTCGCCCGCCCCCGCCCCGGCGGGTTCTCGTTCTTCCTCTCCGGTGGCTCGTCCGCCGGGGAGGCCTACCGGCGGCTGGCCGAGACGTCGGCGGGCCCCGTCGACTGGGCGACGGTCGATGCCTACTGGGGTGACGAGCGGTGCGTGAGCATCGACGACGAGGCGTCCAACTACCGTCTCTGCCACCAGACCCTGCTCGACCGGGTCGGGCCGTTGCGCTCGGACCATCCGATGTACCGGTCGGGCCCGCCCGAGCACGCCGCCGCCGACTACCAGCGCCTGGTGCAGGAGTTGCCCTCCATCGATCTCGTCCATCTGGGGATGGGCCCCGACGGCCACACCGCCTCGCTGTTCCCGGAGTCGGAGGCCCTCGACATCCTCGACCCCGACGTCCTGGTCGTCGCCAACCGGGACCCGTTGGCCAACAACCCCCACGACCGGATCACCCTCACCTTCCCGGCCATCAACCGGGCCCGGCTGGTGGTGTTCACCGTGTCCGGTGCGTCCAAGCGCGACGCCTTCGCCCGGGTGGTGGCCGGCGACGACCTCCCGGCGGCTCGGGTGGCGGCCGACGAGGTGATGTGGCTGGTCGACGCCGAGACGGCGGGACGGGCGTTGGTCCGCTGAACCCGCTGGGCACCTGGCGTCCGGTCCCCCAGCTCCCCCATTGCCGCCCCGGTCCGGTCCGCCTCGTGACCAGCCCCGATAGGGTGGCGCCGATGCCCGCTGACCTTGGCTCTCCCTCGGCGCCCCTCCCCGTCCCGAACCCGGCGGTTCGCGGGCCCGAGGATCTGCTCGGTGCCGATCTGGCCACCCTCCAGGCCCGGGCCCGCAGGGTCCGGGACCACGCCCACGGCAACCGGGTGACCTTCTCCCCCAAGGTGTTCATCCCCCTCACCATGCTCTGCCGCGACCGTTGCGGCTACTGCACGTTCGCCAAGGCCCCGGCCCGGGTCGCTTCCCCGTATCTCGACCTCGACCAGGTGTTGGCGATCGCCCGCGCCGGTCGGGCGGCCGGCTGCCACGAGGCGCTGTTCACCCTCGGTGAAGGACCCGAGGACCGCTACCCCGCCGCCCAGCAGTGGCTGACCGACCACGGGTACCTCTCCACGGTCGACTACCTGGTGGCCGCCTGCCAGGCCGTCCTCGACGAGACCGGCCTGCTCCCCCACGCCAACGCCGGCGCCCTCACCGGCGAGGAGCTGTCCCGGCTCCGGGAGGTGTCGGCCAGCCAGGGGATGATGATCGAATCGGTGAACCCGGACCTGGCCGCCCACCGCTCGGCGCCCGACAAGACCCCGGCCCGGCGCCTGGCCACCCTGGAGGCCGCCGGCGCGGCCTCGATCCCGTTCACCACCGGGCTGCTGGTGGGCATCGGCGAGTCGCGGGAGGACCGGATCGCCACCCTGGAGGCCATCGCCGACAGCCACCGTCGCCACGGCCACGTCCAAGAGGTCATCGTCCAGAATTTCCTGCCCAAACCGGGCACTTCGATGCACCAGGCCCCTCCGTGCCCGACCGACGAGTTCCTCTGGACCATCGCCGTCGCCCGGTTGCTGCTCCCGCCGGACATCCACCTGCAGGCGCCGCCCAACCTCTCCGACGACCTGTCCCTGCTGCTGGCCTCGGGCATCGACGACTGGGGCGGGGTGTCCCCGGTCACCGCCGACCACGTGAACCCCGAACGGGCCTGGCCGGCGCTCGGCATCCTCCGGGCGGCCACCGAAGCCGACGGCCACACCCTGGCCCCGCGGTTGACCCTCTACCCCGAGTTCGCCCTCGATCCCGACCGCTGGCTGTCCGATCCGATGCGGTTCCCGGTGCTGGATGCCGCCGACGCCGAGTCGCTGGGCCGGGACCATCCCTGGAGCTCGGGGAGCGAGGTCCTCCCGCCCGAGCTGCTCGGACCCTTCACCGGCGCGGTGACCGCCCGCCCGGCGGCGGTGCCCCTCCCCTCCGCCGGCAGCCCGGTCGGCGAGGTGCTGGCATCGGTGGTGGCCGGAGGCGAGGTCGACGAGGACCAGATCGTGACTCTGTTCTCCGCCCGCGGCCCCGAGGTCCGGGCGGTGGCCGAGGTGGCCGACGGCCTGCGGGCGGAGATCATCGGCGACGAGGTGACCTTCGTGGCCAACCGGAACATCAACTACACCAACGTCTGCACCTTCAAGTGCCGGTTCTGCGCCTTCTCCAAGGGCCCCCTGTCCCTCAATCTCCGGGGAAACCCCTACCTGCTGGAGCTCAGCGAGATCTCCGATCGGGTCCGGGAGGCGGAGACGCGGGGGGCCACCGAGGTCTGCCTTCAGGGAGGCATCCACCCGAAGTTCGACGGCGACTACTACCTGGAGGTCATCAAG
The DNA here is from genome assembly GCA_035551535.1 of Acidimicrobiales bacterium. Lineage (GTDB taxonomy): Bacteria > Actinomycetota > Acidimicrobiia > Acidimicrobiales > RAAP-2 > DASZIT01. The sequence continues at coordinate 20,714 of DASZNG010000108.1, forward strand.
GCCGTCCGGGAGGCGTCCGAGACCATCCACATCCACGGCTTCACCGCGCTGGAGGTCACCGAAGGGGCCAAGCGCAACGGGGTGTCGCTGGCCTCCTACCTGACCACCCTGCGGGACGCCGGGCTCAAGACCCTCCCGGGGACCGCCGCCGAGATCCTCGACGACGAGGTCCGGGCCGTCCTCTGCCCGGACAAGATCAACACCGAGGAATGGCTCTACGCCCATCGGACCGCCCACCAGGTGGGCCTGCGCTCCAACGTGACCATCATGTTCGGGGCCGTCGAGCAGCCCCGGTCGTGGGCCCGCCACCTCATCCGGACCCGGTCGCTCCAGAAGGAGACCGGGGGGTTCACCGAGTTCGTGCCCCTCCCGTTCGTCCACATGGCCACGCCCATCTACCTGTCGAGGAAGTCGCGGCGCGGTCCCACCTTCCGGGAGACCCTGTTGATGCACGCCGTGGGCCGGATCGCCTACCGGGACACCATCGGGAACATTCAGGTCAGCTGGGTCAAAATGGGGGCCGAAGGCGTGCGTCAGCTGCTCCGGGCCGGCGTCAATGACCTCGGGGGCACACTGATGGACGAGAACATCTCCCGGGCGGCCGGGGCCAGCCACGGCCAGATGATGGATGCCGACGGGTTCCGATCCATCGTCGCCCCGCTGGGGCGCACGCTGGCCCAGCGCACCACCCTCTATGGCCGGGTCCCGCCCGCCCCCGTGGATGCCGCGGTTGCCGCCAACTTCTGACCCACCGCCGATGACCTCGACCGACGTCGACGGGGCGCCGATCGACCCCGAGGCGGTGGTCCGGATGCTCGAGGAGCTGATCCCGGCGGCGGCGTCCCCGGCCGAGCGCCGGCTCTACGGCTCCATCCTGGCCACCATCGAGCGGCTGGTGGCCGAGCGCACCGATGTGGTCGACCTGAAGATCGCCGATGCCGCCCTCGGGGAGATGGCCGAGGCGTTCCGGGTGTTCCGCCCGTTCCGGCACGAGCGCAAGGTCACCATCTTCGGTTCGGCCCGCACCCTGCCCAACCATCCGGCCTATACCCAGGCCCGGGATCTGGCCGCCTCGATGGCGTCGTCGGGCTGGATGGTGGTGACCGGCGCCGGTCCCGGCATCATGGCCGCGGGCATGGAAGGTGCCGGACGGGACCAGTCGATCGGGGTCAACATCCGGCTGCCGTTCGAACAGGGAGCCAACGCCTTCATCGCCCAGGACCCGAAGCTGGTCGAGATGCGCTACTTCTTCACCCGGAAGCTGATGCTCATCAAGGAGTCGGATGGCTTCGTGGCCCTGCCCGGCGGGTTCGGCACCCTCGACGAGAGCTTCGAGCTGCTGACCCTGCTGCAGACGGGGAAGGCCGAGCCCGCCCCGGTGGTCCTCCTCGACACCCCCGGGGACACCTTCTGGGAGGGTTGGGACCGGTTCCTCGACGAACAGGTCGCCCCCAAGGGGCTCATCTCCGACGACGACCGGGCCTTGTTCATGATCACCGACGACATCTCGGCGGCCACCTCGGAGTTGCTCGGTTTCTACCGCAACTACCAGTCGGCCCGGTGGGTCGGCGACCTCCTGGTGGTCCGGATGCTGGTGGCCCCGGACAAGGCGGAGCTGGCCGACCTCAACCGCCGGTTCGGGGACATGGTGGACGGCAGGATCCGTCCGACCAAGCCCCTGTCCCCGGAACGATCGGGGCGGGATCACCTCGACCAGCCCCGCCTGGCCCTCCGCTTCGACCGGATCCACTACGGCCGGCTCCGGAAGTTCATCGATGCGCTCAACGGGTGCACCGGCGCGGGGGTGGGTGCAGGCCCGGGCACGGGCGCGGGAGTGGTCGCGGGTGGCGGCTAGGGCAGGCGCATGCCCGACCTGAAGCCACCCCGCCTGGTCGGTGACGAGCGGGAGACCTTGCTGGCCCTCCTCCAGTACTTGCGGGATTCGGTGGTCCGCACGGTCGCGGGGGTGGACGACCAGGGAGCCCGGACCTCGGTGGTAGGCAGCGGCACGTCCCTGCTCTGGCTGGTGAAGCATCTGGCCCGGGCCGAGACCATCTGGGTCCTGCGGCGCTTCGCCGGCCAGGACACCGCCCTCCCCGACGAGGTCGTCCACGCCGACGACACCCTGGTCACCGCGGTCGAGATCTACCGCACCACCTGGGCCCAGGTCGGGGCGGTCGTCGACGCCACCCCGAGCCTCGACGAGGTGTGCCGCGAGGTGGGCGACGAGGCACCGGTGAACCTGCGCTGGGTATTGATGCACCTGCTGGAGGAGACGGCCCGACACGCCGGCCATGCCGACATCCTCCGTGAGCTCATCGATGGCAAAACCGGCCGGTAGCCCGTCGCCACTTCATCGGGCGGCGCCTCCGACCGCGCACCCGGTCCGGAATCACAACCCGGTGAAGGTCACCCCGGTGAGTTGCTCGGACAGGGTCCAGAGAGCGGCGGCCATCCCCTCGTCGTACGAACGACGGTTCGACTTGACGATCTTCGGGTAGCCGCGCTGCTCGAACGGCCCGTCGGGGCCCACGTAGGAACCACCGGGAAGCGACGGGAAGGTGGCCGCATAGAGGGCCGGGAGCGCACCCATCTCCGCACTCTGCGCGAACAAGCGGTTGGTGATGCTCATCGCCCGGTCCTGGAAGGAATCGGTATGGAACTGGAGGTTGGTGGCGGCATAGCCCGGGTGGGCGGCCAGGGCGCTCCGGTCGGATCCGGCCGCCGTCAGCTGGCGCTGGAGCTCGTAGGTGAACAGCAGGTTGGCCAGCTTCGACTGACCGTAGGCACCCCAGCGTTGATAGCGGCGGCGCTCCCAGTTGAGGTCCTCGAGGTCGATGTGTCCGTTTCGGTGGGCGGTGCTCGACATGGTGACCACCCGGTCGGTGATCCGTCCCAGCAACAGGCCGGTGAGGGCAAAATGGCCGAGGTGGTTGGTGCCGATCTGCCGTTCGAATCCGTCCTGGGTCTGACCCTTCGGGATGGCCATGACCCCGGCGTTGTTCACCAGGACCGCAATCTCACCCAACCCGGCGGCGAAGTCGCGCACCGAGCCCAGGTCGGCAAGGTCCAGGCGACGGACCTCGGTGGCCCCGGGCATCTCGGCGGCGGCCCGCTCGCCCTTGGCGACGTCGCGGCAGGCGACGATGACCTTCGCCCCCGCCCGGGCCAGATCGGTGGCGATCACCGCCCCGAGCCCGCTGTTGGCCCCGGTGACCACACAGGTCCGTCCGCTCTGGTCGGGGATGTCGGTGGCCGTCCATTTGGTCATGACTGCACTTTAGGGGCGGAGCGGTGCGACGGTCCCTCCCGTCCGGACGGCTCGGCCAGTTCACCCGTCCAGGACCACCACCTCGTCGCCCTCGGAGACGGTGCCGGCCCGGACGACTCCTGCGTACACCCCGAGGCACGGGTACGAGCCCATCGACGGCACCTCGAGGCGATTGACGCGGTTGAGGGTCTGAAGCACCTGGCGGGCGCGCACCAACTCACCTTGAGGGAGGGTCACCATGACGCAGCGCATCGTCGCCATCATCCCCCGGACCTCGAGCGACCCCCCGACCCGGAGAACCGATTGCGACCACTGGTTGTCCGGATAATCCGCGGTGCCGCCCTCGGTCTCGATCAGCAGATTCGGCCGGAACCTGCGCACGTCGACGCCCGCGCCGAGCGCCGCCGACAGCGAGCGGATCGAAGCCGCCGCCAGGATGTGCAGCGAGGAGAAGTCGAAGAGCGCCCCGCTCGGTGCGCCGAGGGAGCCGGGCACCGACAGGACCGGATGCCCGTCCTCATCCTCCGCGGTGACCGGGGCGTACATGGACTCCGGCGCGCCCATGTCCGGCAGCCACACCTCCTCGAAGGCCGCCTCCTCGGGCGCGACCGACACGATCCGCACCTCTCGTCCGATCCATTCGCCGATCGTCTTCGAAGCCTGCGCGTCATCGGCGCCCCGGATGACAGTCGACTCGCCGCCGAAGTCGACCTCGACCACCGGCGGGCCCCCGCCGGACCCATCGTCGATGACCCGGGCGCCCATCTCCAGCAGGGCCCCCCAGGGCTTCGGGCGCTTGGCGCTGGCGAGCTTGCCCGTCACCGCGTCCACGAGGGCGTAGGCGCGGTCGAAGGCCAGCCCGCGTTCGTCGACGCTCGAGGAACCGACACGCTCGCCCTGCATGGACTTGACCGGGTAGCGCCACAGCTCGGCGACGGTTGCCATCACATCGGAACCCTACCCCGAGCGAAGCGCCGGAGACGGCCGACGATCGGGTGCTCAGCTGGTCGTTTTGCTGCTCACACCGCACTGACCCGGCCGTCCAGAGCACATGTTCTCGGCGGTGTGGGAAGACCGACGCGATACTTTTCAGCGGACGCCGCCCTCGATAGAATCAGGGTGGAAGGATCCGGCAGGGTCCGGAAGGAGGCGCCTATGCGATGCAATCAAGGTGACCCATTCTGAGACGGGAATGCGGAGGATTGTACGGGAGGGAATCCCGGTAGGCCCCGGTGAGCGACAGGCAAACCGCTCGACCTAGGAGCGTTGCAACGGCAAGGAGCAAGGATGCTTCGGAGGGTGCCATTTCCTCGATGCAATCCGTCCTCGGAAATAGCTGAAGTAGAGCGCCCGATCCCCGTCAGCTCGTGGGACGGGCGCTTTCGCGTGCGGCGGTGGGCACCGACACTTCGCTCCGAGCGAGCTCAGAGCATCGATGCGAAGCGCTTGGCGAAGGTGTGGACGTCGCCCGGCCACCGGGCCGAGAGATAGTGACCGTCGTCCACCACGAAGGCAGGGCGCTCGTCGTCGATAGTGTCACGGGCCCGTCCACCGGACTTGAGCCGGGCATCGGCCGTTCCCGGGACGACGTCGAGGAAGTCCTCCGGGACGGCGAGGGCCCGGGTGACCTCATGCTGCACCGACATGTAGCCAGCCGGCTGGCCGGGCTCCTCGAGGTAGGTGCGGTAGTACCCCGCATCCCAGAAGCGGGAGATTCGGGCCACCCTTGCCGCCCGGTGTTCGAGCGTCCAGGTGAGGGCGGTGGTCTTCCGGCCGTAGAGCACCGAGTGACCGGTGGCCGGGTCGACGCTGCGGGCGGCCAGCAGCACCCCGTGACAAATGGCGGCGATCGGTTTGCCCGCTCGGAAGGCCCGTACCACGACGGCTTGGAGAACCGGGCTCTCGAGGTACTCGCGCATCCCGCGGGCCCGGTGGCCGCCCGGCAGCACCAGACCGTCGAAGTCGCCGTCGATGTCGGCCCAGGCAATCGGGCTCGAGAATGCCGGCGACCGGAGCAGCTCGGCATAGGCCGCCCGCCCCCGGGCATCCGCCCGAAGGATCCGCCCGACGCCGACCAGGTGCGAGAGTCCGGGCATGAAGCCCCACGGGTCCAGCCCCCGACCGGTCACCATCAGGTCGTCGGCTCGGGCCGCCGTCCCGGCGGGGGTGGCGAAACGGACCTGGTGGCCGAGTTCGGAGAGGACCTTCCAACTCACCGCCACTTCGGTGGGATCGAAGTCACGCTCCGGAATCGGGATCAGCACGCCGGCCACGTCGGTCAAGCTACCGGCCCGGAGGCTTGCCGGCGGATCTGATCACCACGACGCCTTCCCCGTAGAATCGTCGGAGACAGGAGGATCCCATGGGTTCGTTGGTTTCATATCAATTGCACGATGGTGTCGCCACCATCGGAATGGATGACGGCAAGGTCAACGCACTCTCCGTCGAGATGCTTGCTTCGATTGGCGAGGCGCTCGACCGATCGGTCGCCGACGACGCCGCGGTGGTGCTGACCGGACGACCCGGCGTGTTCTCCGGGGGGTTTGATCTCAAGGTGATGACCGCCGGCGGTGCCGCCGCCGCCCGCATGCTCGAGGATGGTTTCGAGCTGGCCCTCCGGCTCCTCGAGCACCCGACCCCGGTGGTGATCGCCAGCAACGGGCACACCATCGCCATGGGTGTCTTCCTGCTGCTGTCCGGCGACTACCGGATCGGAGTCGACGGCCCTTTCCGGATCGTGGCCAACGAAGTGGCTATCGGGATGACCATGCCGTGGACGGCGATCGAAATCTCTCGACAGCGGTTGGCTCCCGCCCACTTCCACCGGGTGTTGAATCTCGCCGAGGTCTATACGCCGGCCGAAGGCGTCGCCGCCGGGCTGCTCGACCGGGTGGTTGCGGTCGATGACCTGCTTCCCACCGCCACCGCCCTGGCCTCGAGCCTCCTCGCCCTGGACCGACGGGCCCACGTATCGACCAAGCTGCGAACCCGGGAGGAGGCGCTCACCGCCATCCGAGCCGGGCTCGAGATGGACCGCGAGACCTTTGCGGGGTTGGCGGCGGCCGGGCACACCCAGACCTGACCTGGGCGGCCGGCGGCGGCCGATCGGTATCCGGGACTAGGGGTCGTCGACCGGTCCGATGGTCGCTCCGGCAGATCCTGCGGGCCCGGTCAACAATTGCACGGCCTTGTCCACGGCTCGGCGGGCCCGGGTGATCCGCTTCTCCTCGGTCACCAGTGCCGGATCCGGGGGTTCCCCGGATTGCAGCGACTCCGAGGCCCGCCACAGGCGGTGGAGGGCGAGATCGGCCAAGGTGGCCGAGATCACCTCCAGCTGGTCGGCCACGGCCTGGGTGTCGTCACTCACTTCCGCGGCGAGGACGACGGCAGGTCGACTTCGATCACCTCGAGCTTTCCGTCGGCATGTTGCGCCCGGAGCACCTTCTTGTCGAATTTGCCCACGCTGGTCTTCGGCAGCTCATCGATGAAGGTCCACCGTTCCGGCACCCACCATTTGGACACCCGACCGTCGAGGAATGTCACCAGTTCGTCGGCGGTGACACTGGAGCCTTCGCCCCGCACGACCGCCACCATCGGGCGCTCGCTCCATTTCGGATCGGGAACCGCCACCACGGCGGCCTCGAACACCTCCGGATGGGCCATCACCTCGTTCTCCAGCTCCACCGAGGAGATCCACTCGCCCCCGGACTTGATGACGTCCTTGGTGCGGTCACTGATCTGCATGAAGCCCTTACCGTCGAGGGACCCGACATCGCCGGTGCGCAGCCAGCCGTCGTGGAACCGCTCCGGGCTCGGGTCCCCGTAGTACGAGGCGGCGATCCAGGGTCCCCGGACCTCGAACTCCCCCACCGTCTCGCCATCCCGGGGAAGCACGGTGCCGTCCTCGGCACAGATCCGGATCTCGACCCCGGGGACCACCCGGCCGGTCTTGGCCCGCCAGTCCATCTCCTCCTCCGGGGGGGTGCCCTTGGGCGGGATGGCCAGGGCGCACAGCGGGCTGGTTTCGGTCATCCCCCACCCCTGGACCATCTTGATGCCGAATTGCTTGTCAAATTGCTCGATGAGGTGGCGCGGCACCGCAGCACCCCCGACGGTCACGGCCCGCAGCGACGAGAGGTCGACGGTGTTGGTTTCGGCGTAGCGCATCAGGTCGTTCCAGATGGTCGGGACGCCGGCGGACAGGGTCGGGCGGTGACGGGCGATCATGGCCGCCAGCGGAGCCGCCTGGAGGAACTGCTGGGGCATCACCAGGTCGGCGCCGGTGAAGAACGCCCCGTAGGGAGTGCCCCAGGCATTGGCGTGGAACATCGGGACGATGGAGAGCACCCGGTCCTGCTCATTGATGCCCAGCGACGACGCCGAGGTGATGGCCATCGAATGGAGAAAGGTGGAGCGGTGGCTGTAGGCGACACCCTTCGGGTTTCCAGTGGTCCCGGTGGTGTAACACATGGCCGCGGCCTGGTGTTCGTCGAACTCCGGCCAGTCGAAGCCCGGCTCCTCCGCCCCCAGGAGCTCGTCGTAGGCGAAGGTGGGCCCCAAGGCATCGGTGTCGCCGGCGCCGGCGACGATGATGTGCTTGACGGTGGTCAGCTGGTCGCGGACCCGGGCGAGCAGGGGGATCAGCGAGGCGTCGACGAGGATCGCCTTGTCCTCGGCATGGTTGACCACATAGGCCAGCTGCTCGGGGAAGAGCCGGATGTTCAGGGTGTGCAGCACCGCGCCCATGGCCGGGATCCCCAGATACGCCTCCAGGTGGGTCTGGTTGTTCCACAGGAAGGTGCCGACCCGGTCGCTGTCGCCGATCCCCAGCCGGGTCAGGGCGGAGGCCAGGCGTTCGGCCCGCTCGGCCACCTCGATGAAGGTGGCCTGGTCGGATTCGCCGTTGGGCCCGGTGATGGTCACGACCGAACTGTCTCCGTAGACCTGCTGTCCGTGGCGCAGCATGCCACTGACCAGCAATGGCGCATCCTGCATGGTGCTGAGCACAGTTGGACCTCCTCTGATGATGATCTGAGCCTCGCAATTGAGCCTACCTAGCCCGAGGCGGTGCGGCGGGGCCCGGCCTGACCTCCCCCGACGCCCCCGGCGGGGTGGCTTTGCTCTTCGACCCTTGCACCGTGGGGAGATCAGTGATCCAATTCACCGACCTGAGGAATGTGCCCGGGAATCCGGACACCCTCGTCTCTGAGTCGGGCGGCTCACGCTGACCGGCGATCGAGACAGAGGGATCCGAGATGGGCAAGGTCGTGATGGGGCTGGGCGGGTTGCTGGCCGCCACCGTGGTGGGGATGGTGCTGGTGGTCATCGTGGTCATGGGCCAGGGACCGGGGCTGGCCGGAGGCCCGGCCGGCGCCAACCGGGCCACGACCGGAACCAACTCCGGAGGGAGCCCCGGTGCCGGAGGGATCAGCCCGGGACCGGCGATTCCGCCTGAGTGGCTCGCGCTGTACCAGCAGGCGACGGCCACCTGCCCCGGATTGCCCTGGGCGGTGCTGGCCGCCATCGGCACCGTCGAAACCGGGAGCGGCCAGTCGGACGCCCCCGGGGTCTGGTCCGGAGCCAACCGCGCGGGGGCCGAGGGGCCCATGCAGTTCGAGCCGGCGACCTTCGCGGCGTACGCCACCGTCGGGCCCTCGGGGGCCTCCCCGGCGTCGCCCTACGACCCGGTGGACGCGGTGTATTCCGCCGCCGCGCTCCTCTGCGCCAACGGCGCCGGATCCCCGGCCACCCTGCACGCCGCTATCGCCGACTACAACCATTCCGACGTCTATGTGGATACCGTGCTCAGCCTGGCCCTCGCCTTCGGCGATGCTCCTCAGACCTCCGGCACGGTGGTGGCTGAGCTCTCGTTCGCCGCTCAGCAGTTGAATACCCCCTACCTGTGGGGGGGCACCGGCAACGGGGGTTTCGACTGTTCCGGTCTGGCCCAGGCCGCTTTCCAACATGCCGGCATCGACCTTCCCCGGGTGGCCCAGGACCAGTTCGACGCCGGGCCGTCGGTACCCGGTGGCTCGCCGGTGGCACCCGGCGACCTCGTCTTCTTCGGTGACGGGCCGTCGGCGGTCGACCATGTCGGCCTCTATGTCGGAGGGGGCGAGATGATCGACGCGCCCGATACCGGTGAGCTGGTCCGGTTCGACAACGCCGACTGGTCGGGGTTCGTGGGAGCCACCCGCCCGGGTGGTTAGCCGTTCGGTTGGGCGGTGAGCTGGGCCGGTTGGGCGAAGGTGCTCCCAGGTACCTGCGCCAGGACGCGACGCTGGTCACCGATCCAGTGTTCGGGGCCGGAGGTGTCTCCTTCTCGACGATCGATCTAGGCTTGGCCGGCGTGGACCCCGCGGTGAAGGCACTCGCCGATCAGCAGGCCGAAACGGCGATCGTCCTGGACGGTGTCACGATTGCCGAAGCTGACCGAGCGACTCGGTGCATCGGATGGTCCGTGGCCGATGTCCTCCTCCACCTCGCTCAATCGGACGAAATGGCCATCACCAGCCTCACCGACGGGTTCCCGGCCGCCGCCGTGGACAATACGAGCGGATGGGGAGGCGGGACCTCTGTCGACGAAAGCGTGGCCGTGATGGTCGAGCGCGAACGAGGCGTTCCCTTCGAGGAGGTAGTGAATCGGTGGAAGCTCGCCGCGGCTGGGCTGGTCGCCACCCTCGATGCTATGGATCTTTCGACTCGGGTTCCCTGGGTTGCCGGGAATCTTTCGGCTCGAACGCTGGCGACCACCCGGATGTCTGAAACGTGGATCCACACCCAGGACATCGCTGACGCCATCGGGGTCGACCTGGTCCCCAGCGACCGGCTGAAACTCATCGCTCGGCTGGCGTGGCGAACGCTGCCCTATGCGTTCCGCGCATCTGGACTCACCCTGACCGGCCCCGTGGCGTTTCGCCTCATCGGACCGTCTGGCGACCGATGGGAATTCTTCCCGGACGAACCCGAGGTGACCACAATCACCGGTTCCGCCGTCGACCTTTGTGCGGTCGCCGCCAGGCGAATCGACCCGGTCGCAACCACGCTGGCCGGAGAAGGTCCAGATGTTGCCGATGTCCTGGCTTTGGTGCGGACCTACGCGTAGCTGTACCCGATATTTGGCCACCCACCCGCCGTCGAAGTGCGGGCACGTTTGGAGCGCGCCGTCACGGTCGAGGGGAAGATCCTCAAGTGGAACAATCAGTCCTCGAGGGATGAGGCGAGGCGCTCCAGGGTGAGACTCATCGTCCAACGGTTTCGCTCCGAGCGGTCATCGATGCCCGAGATCTTCTGGCTGAATTCCCAGGCGGACTCGGGCCGGAGGTCCTCGCTCCACTCGGTGACCCGGCACCCCGACTCGGTCGGCTCGATCCGGTACCCCCAGGTGGAGAAGTGGAAATCCATCATGGAGCACTCGAAGGCGAACGCCCGCCCCGGGTCGGCCTCGATGACCTTGCCCTGCGTGGTCCATTCGTGCTCGCCATTTCGGTTGTGGCCATCGAAGGTGGCACCGATGACCGGACCATCGAACCCTTCGTGCCACTCACAGGCGTGACACTCCTCCGACCACTCGCCCATGCGGGTCACGTCGGAGATGGCGCCATATGCCTGTTCGGGCGACGCGGCGATGTCTCGGGAGATTTCGAGTCTCTTGCTCATGGTCCGGAGTTCACTACACGTCGGCGCAACCTGTCGAGGCAGCCAGGCGACTCATTCCCGGCGTCGGGCAGGGATCTGCCCGCCAGAACGTCCGGAAGGGCCGATTCATCGACAGGCTCGGGCAGCGGTCCTACTTGGTAATGATCGTCTCGAGCCTCTCCAGGCTGGCCGTCATGGACTCGAGCACCGAATTGTTCCCGTTGATCCACGCCCCGCCATCGCGCAACAGGGATTGGCGGGTCTCCTCCGTTACGGTGCCAGGGTCAAATACCTCCGTGACGACGGTGGCGTTGTCACCCTCCGGAGTGAGGATGTAGCCCCAGCGGTAGCCCGCCGGGATGCCGACTTTGGAGGGATCGTCACCCTCAGCCCGAGAAGGGTCTCCGGGAGCCGGTTCCCAAAATATGCGGCGATCTGGCTCGAACTCCACCACATAGTTGAGCATGAGGTAGTCGTCTCCGAGCCGATGCATCTTCATGGTGAAGGTGTCGCCCACCTCGGAGATCGGACGGTCGAGGACGGCCCCCCGGAGCATGTCGGACCCGTCGAAATCCATGTGACGTTGCGGATTCGCCAGGATTTCGAAGATGAGGGCCGCCGGTGCTTCGATTCTGCGTGATACTTCGAGCGGCTTGCTTTCCCCCGACATGGTCCAGTCCTCTCCATCGCTCTGCGCCTTCAGTATTGAGCGCACCTCATTGGTTCATACTGTTGGACGTTACCGGTCCGGCGAATTCATCTATCGGTCAGACATTGACATTCTGGGACCGAGTCGAGCGAGCCCACGTCGACAGTGTTTCAACCAGGTGGAATTGGCGACTGCTTCGAGTTCTCCGGGAGCCGCCACACGCTGACATGCGACGGGCTCTCACCAGTGAACGGCGAGTGGTCCCACCACGCCCATCGATACTCCAGGCCCATGCCCCCGATCCGAGCCATCAGGTCCAACTCAGCCGGCCACACGTATCGGAACGGTGCCGTGAATTCGCGGAAGCTGCCATCTGGATTTCGGTAGAAGTGCCGAGACCGGGAGATCTGCTTGTGTGTGCGGTCAATGAAGTCGGCGACACCGATGTAGTCGACTGCCCCGGGCGGCAAGCGTCAAAGTCGGCCATTTTCCGACCGAGGATTCGGGCGATGCGATAGCGCTCCTTGGCGGTGTCGGCATGTTGTTGGAGCCGACTGACCTTCCCGCGGTCGAGGTCCACACCTGGGCCGTCTCAACGAACGGCGCCGATCGGTCGGCGAGCGCCGTGGGCTGCTGACGCCGACCCTGACGTCTGGGCTCGATCGGGACCACTTTGTCGACAGGTGGACCGTTTCGGCGGGTAGCCGCAGCTACCTCAGCGCCAGCTGACCGGGATGGATCGGGGCCGGCAGGGCTGTCTGCCCCATCAGGTAGCGGTCGACCGCCGCCGCGGCCGACCGCCCTTCGGCGATGGCCCAGACGATGAGGCTCTGGCCCCGGGTCATGTCCCCGCACACGAAGACACCCTCGACGTTGGTCGACCACGAGGCATCGGCGGCCACGCTGCCCCGGGGGTTCAACTCGATGCCCAGATCCGCGACCACGCCGTTGCGCTCCGACCCCAGGAAACCCATGGCCAGCAGCACCAGCTCGCACTGGATCTCGAAGCCCGAGTCGGGCACGGGCTCGAAGGCCGGCTGCCCCTGGGAGTTGTAGGCCAGTTCGACTTCCTCGCCGCGTAGCGCCCGGACGTTGCCGTGCTCATCGCCCAGGCATTCCACCGTGGTCACCGCGAACAGTCGCTCCCCGCCCTCTTCGTGGGCGGCCGAGGTCCGCAGGATCAGCGGCCAGGTCGGCCACGGGTTGCTCCCCGACCGGTCCCGCGGGGGCTCGGGCATGATCTCCAGCTGGTGGACGGCCAGCGCCCCCTGCCGGTGGACGGTGCCCAGGCAGTCGGCGCCGGTGTCGCCCCCGCCGATGATGACCACGTGTTTGCCCTCCGCGGAGATCGGCGAGACCTCCAACCCGCCCTCCTGGACCCGGTTCGACGGCTTCAGGTACTCCATGGCCAGGTGGATGCCGCCCAACTCCCGCCCCGGGATCGGCAGGTCACGGGGCAGCGTCGCCCCGCCGGCCAGCACCACCGCGTCGTACTCGTCGACCAGGGATGAGGCGCTGATCACGGTGGCATCGCCGGCCGCCGCCCCCGGGCCTCCGACCGCGGCCGCCCCCGACACCTCCGGAGCCGGCTGGCCCACCGAGACGCCGCACCGGAACTCCACCCCCTCGGCCACCAGCTGTTCGAGTCGCCGGTCGAGGACCGCCTTCTCCATCTTGAACTCGGGTATCCCGTAGCGGAGCAGGCCCCCGGGCTTCTCGGCCCGTTCGAACACCACCACGGTGTGGCCGGCCCGGACCAGCTGTTGGGCGGCGGCCATCCCCGCCGGCCCCGACCCGACGACCGCCACCCGCTTGTCGGTCGGGAACGCCGCCCGCACCGGGTTCACCCAGTCTTCCGACCAGGCCCGCTCGGCGATCTCGTACTCGATACGTTCGATGGTCACCGGATCGTCGTTGATGCCGAGCACGCAGGCGCCCTCACAGGGGGCGGGGCACAGTCGGCCGGTGAACTCGGGAAAGTTGTTGGTGGAATGCAGCCGCTGGATGGCCTCGGACCAGTCGTCCCGGTAGATCAGGTCGTTCCACTCCGGGATCAGGTTCCCGAGGGGGCAGCCCTCGTGGCAGAAGGGGATGCCGCAGTCCATGCACCGGGCCCCCTGATGCTGGGCGGCCTCGACCGGGAACGGCTCGTAGACCTCCTTCCAGTCCCGCAGCCGCACGTGCACCGGCCGCCGGCTGGGCAGCACCCGGCCGTAGGTCATGAACCCGGTGATGTCACCCACCGGTCACCTGCATCACCGCTTCATCCACCGAACGGCCTTCGGCCACCGCCTTCTCGGTGGCTTCCAGCACCCGGCGGTATTCCTTGGGCATCACCTTGACGAACTGCTCGGCGTTGCCGACCCAGTCGGCCAGGACCGCCCTGGCCACCTCCGACCCGGTCTCGTCGTAGTGCATGGTGATCCGGTCCTTCAGCCAGGTCCGGTCGTCGACGGACACCGGCTCGAGTTCGACCATGTCCGGGTTGTACTGGCGGCCGAGCTCGTCGGCGGTGTCGTAGACGAAGGCCATCCCACCGGACATCCCCGCTCCGAAGTTGCGCCCGGTCGGGCCCAGCACCACCACCCGGCCGCCGGTCATGTACTCACAGCCGTGGTCGCCGACGCCCTCCACCACCGCGATGGCCCCGGAGTTGCGCACGCAGAAACGCTCGCCGACCTGGCCTCGCAGGAAGACCTCGCCGGCGGTGGCGCCGTAGAGGATCACGTTCCCGGCCACGATGTTCTCCTCGGCGGCGAAGGGCGAGTCCTCCGGGGGCTGCACGACGATCCGCCCGCCCGACAGCCCCTTCCCGAGGTAGTCGTTGGCGTCCCCGAACAGGCGCATGGTGATGCCCTTGGGCACGAAGGCGCCGAAACTCTGCCCGGCCGAGCCGCGGAAGGTGAGGTCGATGGTGCCGTCCGGCAGACCCGTGCCGCCGTAACGCCGGGTGATCTCATAGCCGAGGAGGGTCCCGACGGTGCGGTCGACGTTGGTCACCTCCAGCTCGGCGGTGACCGGGGTGCCCCGTTCGATGGCCGGCCGGCACGCATCCATGAAGGCATGGTCGAGGGCCTTGTCGAGCCCGTGGTCCTGTTCCTGGATGCAGTGGCGCACCGCCCCGTCGGGCAACTCGGGCTCCACCAGGATCGGGGACAGGTCCAACCCGGCCGCCTTCCAGTGGGTGATGGCCGCCTCGGTGTCCAGCAGGTCGACCCGGCCGATGGCCTCCTCGACGGAGCGCAGGCCGAGGGCGGCCAGGTGCTCGCGCACCTCTTCGGCGATGTACTCGAAGAACGTCTCGACGAACTCGGGGGTGCCGTTGAACTTCTTGCGGAGCTCGGGGTTCTGGGTGGCGATGCCGACCGGGCAGGTGTCGAGGTGGCAGACCCGCATCATGATGCAGCCGGACACCACCAGCGGCGCGGTGGCGAAACCGAACTCCTCGCCCCCCAGCAGGGCGCCGATGACCACGTCACGGCCGGTCTTCATCTGGCCGTCCACCTGGACCACGATCCGGTCCCGCAGCCCGTTGGCCAGCAGGGTCTGCTGGGTCTCGGCCAGGCCGAGCTCCCAGGGGACGCCGGCGTGCTTGAGCGAGGTCAGCGGCGCCGCCCCGGTGCCACCGTCGTGCCCGGAGATGAGCACCACGTCGGAGTGGGCCTTGGCCACCCCGGCCGCCACCGTCCCCACCCCCACTTCGGCCACCAGCTTCACGTGGATGCGGGCTTTCGGATTGGCCGACTTGAGGTCGTGGATGAGCTGGGCGATGTCCTCGATCGAGTAGATGTCGTGGTGGGGCGGGGGCGAGATCAGCTCCACCCCCGGGGTCGAGAGCCGGGTCTTGGCGATCCACGGATAGATCTTCTTGCCGGCGAGCTGACCCCCTTCGCCGGGCTTGGCCCCCTGGGCGATCTTGATCTGGATGTCGTCGGCGTTGACCAGGTACTCGGAGGTGACCCCGAACCGGCCCGAGGCCACCTGCTTGATGGCGCTCCGGCGGAGGTCCCCGTTGGCGTCCGGGGTGAACCGGTCGGCATCCTCGCCGCCCTCGCCGGTGTTGGACCGGCCGCCCAGCCGGTTCATGGCGATGGCCAGGGTCTCGTGGGCCTCGGCGGAGATGGAACCGTAGGACATCGCCCCGGTGGAGAACCGCTTGAAGATGGCCGAGATCGGCTCGACCTCCTCGATGGGGATGGCGGTGGTGGCGTCGGCCTTCAGCCGGAGAAGGCCGCGCAGGGTGGCCAGCTGGGTCGACTGGTCGTCGACCGCCTTGGTGTACTCCTTGAACACCTCGTACCGCTTCGAACGGGTGGCGTGCTGCAGCTTGAACACCGTCTTGGGGTTGAACAGGTGGACCTCGCCCTCCCGGCGCCACTGGTACTCGCCCCCGACGTCCCGGTCTCGGTGGGCCAGCTCGGTGGGTTGGGGCAGGTACACCTTCCGGTGGCGGGCGGCGACCTCTTCGGCCAGCACCTCGAGCCCGACCCCTCCGATCCGGGACACCGTCCCGGTGAAGTACTCGTCGATGACATCCCGGGCCAGCCCCACGGCTTCGAACGCCTGGGCGCCGGTGTACGACGCCACCGTGGAAATGCCCATCTTCGACATCACCTTGACGATGCCCTTGGACGCCGCCTTGATGTAGTTGCGCTGCGCCTGGCGGGGGGTGACTCCGGTCAGGAGCCCGGTGGCGATCATGTCGTCGATGGTCTCGAAGGCCAGATACGGGTTGATGGCGGCCGCCCCGAACCCCTTCAGCAGGGCCATGTGGTGGACCTCGCGGGCGCCTCCCGACTCGATGACCAACCCCACCTGGGTGCGGGTCTTCTCCCGGACCAGGTGATGGTGGACCGCCGACACCATCAGCAGCGACGGGATCGGGGCGTACTCGGCCGTCGAGTTCCGATCCGACAGCACGATGATGTCGGCCCCCTCGGCGATGGCCACGCTGACCCGGAAGCGCACATCCTCGATGGCCCGACGCAGCCCTTCGCCGCCCCGGGCCACCTCGAAGAGACCGTCCACCGCGAAGGCCCGGTAGCCGGGGGTCTGCCCGTCCTCGTTGATGTACAGCAACTTGGCCAGATCGTCGTTGCTGATGACCGGCATCGGCAGCACGATCTGCCGGCACGACGCCGCCGTCGGCTCGAGCAGGTTGGACTCCGGGCCGAGGGTGGAGGCCAGCGACGTCACCAGCTCCTCGCGGATGGCGTCGAGCGGCGGGTTGGTGACCTGGGCGAACAACTGGGTGAAGTAGTCGTAGAGCAGCCGGGGGCGCTCGGACAGCACCGCGATGGCGGCGTCGGAGCCCATCGACCCGTTCGGCTCGACGCCGGTCTTGGCCATCGGGCCGATGATGAGCCGGAGCTCCTCGTTGGTGTACCCGAACTCCCGCTGCCGGCCGACCACCGAGGCGTGCTGCGGGGTGAGCATGATCTTCGGCGGCAGGTCGTCGAGATCGATCTGGCCTTCCTCCAGCCAGGCGGTGTACGGCTGTTCGGCGGCCAGGGTCGACTTGATCTCCTCGTCGTCGATGATCCTCCCGGCGGAGGTGTCGACCAGGAACATCTTCCCGGGTTGGAGGCGGCCCTTGCGGACCACGGTGGACGACGGCACGTCGAGGACGCCGACCTCGCTGGCCAGCACCACCATGCCGTCGTCGGTCACCCAGTACCGGGCCGGCCGGAGCCCGTTCCGGTCCAGGACCGCACCGATGGTCGTCCCGTCGGTGAACGCCACCGCTGCCGGGCCGTCCCACGGCTCCATCAGCGACGAGTGGTACCGGTAGAACGCCCGGCGGGCGGGGTCCATGGCCCGGTGGTTCTCCCACGCCTCGGGGATCATCATCAACACTGCGTGGTGCAGCGGCCGGCCCCCGAGGTGGAGCAGCTCGAGGACCTCGTCGAAGGAGGCCGAGTCGCTGGCTCCGCCGGTGAGGATCGGGAACGCCCGGTCGAGGCCGGGGATGAGCTCGGTGGCGCACAGGGCCTCTCGGGCCCGCATCCAGTTGCGGTTGCCGGCCAGGGTGTTGATCTCGCCGTTGTGGGCCAGATACCGGTACGGATGGGCCAGGGCCCACGAGGGGAAGGTGTTGGTGGAGAACCGGGAGTGGACCAGCGCCAACCCGCTCTCCACCCGCGGGTCGGAGAGGTCGGGGTAGAACTCGGCCAGCTGGTGGGAGGTGAGCATCCCCTTGTAGTTGACCGTCCGGGCGGAAAGGGAGGCCAGGTAGCAATCGTCGATCGAATGCTCGGCCCGTTTCCGGAGCACGAAGGTGATCCGGTCGAGGGCCAGGGCCGGGTCGTCCCCGCCCAGCCCGGGGGTGACGGCCGGGGCCACGAACAGCTGGTGCATCGAGGGCATCTCGCCCCGGGCCACCGAGCCCAGGGTCCGGTCGTCGAAGGGGACGTCACGCCATCCGAGGACCTGGAGCCCCTCCTCCTCGGCCAGCTGCTCGATGCCGATCCGGGCCTTGGCCGCCTCCGACCCGTCCCGGGACAGGAAGGCAATCCCGGTGGCGTACCGCCCGGCCTCGGGTAGGTCGAAGTCCACCACCGCCTGGTAGAACCGGTCGGGGATCTGCAGCAGGATGCCGGCCCCGTCGCCGCTGTCCTCCTCGCTGCCCGTCGCCCCCCGATGGGCCAGATGCTCGAGGGCGGTGATCGCCCGGTCGACCAGGGAATGGGAGCGCCGACCGTGGAGGTCGGCGACCAGGGCGATGCCGCAGGCGTCGTGCTCGAACCGGGGATCGTAGAGGCCGCCGGTCGGGGCCCGGTGGGTCTCCCCCGTCGGGCGCGACCCACCCCGCAGTGCCACCGGGGTACCAAAAGTTGGGTTGGCGAAGGCGCCGGGCAAGGTCGTCATCGGGTCGCTCCATTGAGGGAGTTGAGATCTTCTTCGCTCGGGACGACGCTGGCCCATCCGCGGTCCGAATATCGTACACGGTGGACCGTCCGATCCGGCTACCACTGGGCCGTACCATGGGGCAATGCCGTTTTCCGACCCTCTCGATGCCGTGGTGGTGGGGGGCGGGGTGATCGGCCTGTCCATCGCCTGGCGGGCGGCAGCCGCCGGCTTGGCCGTCGCCGTGGTGGATCCCCGGCCCGGACGCGGCGCCACCTGGGCGGCGGCGGGCATGCTCGGTCCGGTCGGCGAGGCCCATTTCGGCGAAGACGCCCTGGCTCGGGCCAACGTGGCCGCGGCTCGCCAGTGGCCGGCCTTCGCCGGCGATCTGGAGGCGGCCTCGAACCGGGGGGTGGGCTACCGGAGGTCGGGGACCATGGTCGCCGCCCTCGACCCCTCCGACCGACGGGTGGTCGACGATGTCCTCGGGTACCAGCTGTCACTGGGGCTCTCGCCCCGCCGGCTGTCCTCCCGCCAGTGCCGGGAGCTCGAGCCGCT
>DASZNG010000109.1:0-9406 GCA_035551535.1 Acidimicrobiales bacterium
CGACGGCGCCGACGTCACCCTCACCACCGCCCGCCCCGACGCCGTGGCCATGGCCACCGGGGAGCTCGATCCCAACGTGGCCTTCATGCAGGGCCGGATGAAGGTGGCCGGCTCCATGGGCATCATGATGCGGCTGCTCCCAGTGACCAACACCCCCGAATACCAGGAGTTGCGGCGGCGGATCGCCGACGTCACCGAATTCTGAGCCCGCCGGGCCCTACGGTTCCCGAGTTGGCGCCGCCCAGGAACGGGATGTGGACGGTCCCCGCACTCTGGAGCACGATGAGGATGGCGGCGGTCAGCAAGAAGGCGATGAGGACGACGGTGAGGGCCGGTCGGACCCGCCGCCAGGTGAGCCCCGGCGCCCGCCGACCGTCCTTCCCCGGCGACCGGGGGGCGAACACCGTGGCCGTCGACGACGAGCCGGGCCCGCCCTGGTGGCGGAGGGCGAACCGCCCGATCCGGGGCCGGAGGGCGTCGACATCCCCGCCGGGGAGCAAGAACCGGTAGGTGGCCAGCGGGGTCCGGAGGCTGATCAGCGCCCCGTCCCGGGTCAGCGAGGACGAGCGCTCGGTGGCGGCGGGATCGATGACCTCCGGGTCACCGCCGACGCCTTCGCCGGTGCGGTTGAACTCCGGATCGACCCACCATTCCGGGGTGACCCCTCCGGTCCAGGGTTCGACCGAGTGGGCGATGAGGGATGACCAGGGAAGCAGCCGGGGCGGCTCGTCGGGGTCGTGCACCACCCCGACACCCCGGTCGTCGAAGGTGAGCCGGATCCCGTCGACCGGCGAGGGGGCGTTGCCCTCGCCGGTCAGCAGAACCAGACCATCGAGGGCAAAGGGCTCCGGCCCGGACGGCGCGGCCACCCCCCCGGAGGTCTCCGGTGTCATGGTGACTCTCGACTCGCCGTCTCCGACCATGGCTGCTCCCATTGACGATGGGTCACGTTAGTTTCCACCGGCGACGGGGCAGGGAGACCGGGGTACGGCGGTGGGCCGGAGATCAGCTCCGCCGCATGGCGTCGCGCAGCGGCCGGTAGCCGATGAGGGTCAGCCCGGCGCCGGCGATGAGGTCGCCGATGCCCCGCTCGTCGACCAGCACGATGTGGTCGGAGACCCGGGACTTCCAGTCGAGGGTGATGGCCCGGAGTTCGGGGGTGTCGACCGCCGGCCGGAGGCAGACTTCGGTGATCCCCGGACCCAGGGTGGGGAGCAACTCGATCAGGGCCTGCCGGGGGGGATGGACCGTCGTCGCCAGGCGGGCCCGCTGGTCGGCGAACAGCACCCCCTCGTCGGCGGCCAGTTTCCGGAAGGGGAACCCGATGTTCGGCTCGGCGTCCGCCCCCAGTAGCCGGAGGGGCAGCCCGAAGTCCAGGGCCAACTCGAGGTAGACGTCGAAGAACTCGGGCCGGAGGATGAGAGCGTCGAGATGGGCGTCGAGATGGCTGACGTCGAATCCCCAGAGCACCGCCCGCTCGACCTGGGCCCGGCACTCTCGGCGGACCTCGTCGATGTCGGCGTGGTCCCACATGTCGGTGATGGTGCGGGGAAACCCTCCGTCGCCGTCGAGGAGGGACGGAGCCTGGGTGATGGGCCCCCACCGGAACAGGTCGTGCTCGGCGTTGAGGGTGAGACGGACGCCGACATCCTCCCCCCGGTAGCGGGAGGCGGCCTCCCGGGCCCATGGCGCCGGCACCATCAACGACGCCGAGGTGCCGATCCCTTCGCCCAGCGACTCGAACACCCCGTCGTTGGATGCGTGGCAGAACCCCAACTCGGTGCAGTGGAGAAGCAGCAGTTTTGCGTCGGCCGGGTAGCCCAGACGCTCCGCGACTGTTGGCATGGACCCGACCGTAGCGTGCGCGCCGGTCAGGCGGCGCGCCCGGTGTAGCGGCCGGGTCCGGTCCCGCCCGGCTGGTGGCGGGTCGGATCGTGGGCGGCCAGCAACGCCCGGGCGGCGGCGATCCCCTGGCGCCCGATCCGGCGGGTGCGCTCGTCGAGACGCCACTCCGGTGGCCGCGGCTCGGCTGTCGGTGGGCCGGATTCGCGGGGTTCGGTCCCGGTCAGGGGGAGTTCGGGTTGGTGGGCCGGGGGCCGGCTCGGTCGGTTGCTGCTCATGATGACAGCATGACGAGTAGGTGTATCAATGGGTCCATGAGTACGACCGCGGCCGATCCCACCCCTGCCCGACGCTACGGGGTCACCGTCCCCTTCGACGGGGTGACCCTGGCCGAACACCGCAGGTGGTACCGGCAATTGGTCGAACTGGGCTATACCGACGTGTGGTCGGCGGAGACCGACGGCACCGACGGGCTCACCCCGCTGGCCCTGGCCGCGGCCTGGGAACCGGAGCTCCGGCTCGGGGTGGCCATCATCCCCGCCTATACCCGCGGACCGGCGCTGATGGCCCAGAGCGCGGCGGCCATGGCCGAAGCCGCGCCGGGGCGGTTCGCCTTCGGTCTCGGGACGTCGTCCGACGTGATCGTCGGCCGCTGGAACGCCGCCGAGTTCGTCGAGCCCTACAAGCGGGTGCGGGACACCATCAGGTTCCTGCGTTCGGCGCTGGCGGGGGAGAAGGTCGACCGGGAGTACGACACCTTCACCGTCCGCGGCTTCCGGCTGGCTCGCCCGGTCGAGCACCCGCCCCCGATCTTCCTGGCCGCCCTGCGTTCGGGCATGCTCCGCCTGGCCGGCCGGGAGGCGGACGGGGTCATCGTCAACTGGCTGTCGGCCGAGGACGTGGCCACGGTGAAGCCGGAGGTCGGCGCGGACATCCCGATGGCCGCCCGGATTTTCGTGTGCCCGTCGGAGGACACCGAGATGGTGCGCAAGGTCGGCCGCCGGATGATCGCCGCCTATCTCAACGTCGGGGTCTACGCCGAGTTCCACCGGTGGCTGGGACGGGGACCGGTGCTCGAGCCGATGTGGGAGTCGTGGCAGGCGGGCGACCGCAAGCGGGCGCTGGAGGTCATCCCCGACGAGGTGGTGGATTCGCTGGTCGTCCACGGCTCGTTCGACGAGTGCCGGGCCCACGTGGGCCGTTACGTGGCCAACGGGATCGACATCCCGGTGATGGCGGTGATGCCGATCGGCATCGACCTCGACAAGGCGATTCGGGGCCTGGCGCCTCCCTGGGACGCCGGCTGAGTTCAGCCGGCCCTAGCTGTTGTAGCGGGCGACGATCTCCGCATCCTGGTCCCGGACCTGCTCAGCGAGTTCCTTGATGAACCGGTCCTGCTCGACGGAGAGCCGTTCATCGGAGAGCGCCATGATCCGCACGGCCAGCAGCCCGGCGTTCCGGGCCCCGTTGACGGCGACCACCGCCACCGGGACGCCCTTCGGCATCTGGACCATGGCCAGCAATGAGTCGAGCCCGCCGAGATTGGCCAACGCCACCGGCACCCCGATCACCGGCACCGGGGTGGCGGCGGCCAGGACGCCGGCCAGGTGGGCGGCGCCCCCGGCGGCGGCGATGATCACCTTGATGCCGTTGGCCGAGGCGTTGCGGGCGAACTCGATGGCGTCGTCGGGCGTCCGGTGGGCGGAGATGACCCGGACCTCCACCTTCACCCCGAAGGACCGGAGGATCTGCACCGCGTCATCCATGACCGATGCGTCGGATGCACTCCCCATGACGATGGCAACTGACATAGGAGCATTCTGCCGTAACCCCGGGTGATGCACACATTGACGGGAACCGGGTCCTCAGCGCACGGGCAGGGTCGGGCCGATACGGTGGCGGCCGTGGCCATCGCCACCGTCCGGTTCCCGAGAGCCGGAAACGAGGGACGGACCCAGAAGGAGAGTCAGCGTGCGCATTGGAGCGATGTTCGACATTGACCAGCCCATCGACAACGTGGTCGCCCAGGTGGCGTCGATGGCAGCGGCGGGCATCGAGACGGCGTGGACATCGCAGATCTTCGGCTACGACGCGCTGACGGTGTTGGCGGTGGTGGGTCGGGAGGTCCCCGGCATCGGCCTCGGGACCGCGGTGGTCCCCACCTACCCCCGGAACCCGGTGATGCTGGCCGCCCAGGCGCTGACCGTCCAGGCGGTGACCGCCGGCCGGCTCACCCTGGGGATCGGGCTCTCGCACCAGGTGGTCATCGAGAACGTCTTCGGCCAGTCGTTCGACAAGCCGGCCCGCCACATGCGGGAGTACCTGTCCATCCTGATCCCGATCCTCGAGGGCGAGCAGGTCTCCTTCACCGGCGAGACCCTGCGGGCCTCCACCTTCGGGCCGCTGGGGATCACCGCCCCGCCGGCCCCGGTGCTGGTGGCGGCCCTGGGGGACACCATGTTGGCCATCGCCGGCCGGATGGCGGCGGGGACCATCACCTGGATGACCGGGCCCGCCACCGTCGAAACCCACACGGTGCCCACCATCCGGGCCGCCGCCACCAAGGCCGGTCGGCCCGAGCCCCGGGTGGCCGTCGGGCTGCCGGTGTGCGTCACCGATGACGCCGACGCCGCCCGGGCCAAGGCCGCGGAGCTGTTCGCCATCTACGGGACACTGCCCTCCTACCGGGCGATGCTCGACCGGGAGGGGGCGGCCGGGCCCGCCAACGTGGCCATCGTGGGCACCCGCGCGGAAGTCGTCAGCCAGATCCTCCGCTTCGCCGACATCGGCGCCACCGACTTCGCCGGGGCGCCCTTCGGCTCGGGCAGGGAGATCGAGGCCACCATCGACGTGCTCGCCGGTCTGGTGAGCGGCTGAACCGGCGGTCGGCCCGGCCTCGCGGGCCTACCGGGCGATCCGGGTGTGCTTGAACTCGTTGAGCTCGGGATGGCCGTCGACCAGCTGGAGAACCCCGTCGATGGTGGCGCGGGCGGCGTCGCCGTCTCCTTGCGGACGGGTCATCAGCCGGGCGAAGACGGCCCGGTCGCCGAGGATGAAGGTCGGCACCCCGAACACTTCCAAGTCGTCGACCACCCGCTCGTGTTCGCTCCGGGCCACCTTCCGGGGCCAACCGGCGGCGACCTCGGCGAGCACGGCATCGGGGTCGGCGCCCGCCCGGGCCAGTGCATTGCGGACCACCTCGGGGTCACGAAGATCGCCGCCGTCGTCATGGCGAGCCGCGAACAGCGAACGGTGGACGGCGAGGAAATGCTCGGGGAACCGGTCGCGCACCACCACCCCGGCCTCCAGCGACAACAGGTCGGGCGTGTGGGCCGGGTCCTCCCAGGCCGGGGTCCCGCCCTCCTCGACATGGGTCTGGTTGAGGAAGAAGGGAACGAAGGTGATGTCCCACTCCGCCCCGGCAGCGAGCCCGTCGAGCAGGTGCTCGTGGGCGTTCCGGGCGAACGGGCAACGGTAGTCCCAGGTCACGGCAAATTGAGTTGGAAGGGCCATGCTCGTGCAACCCCGGCGGGAGGAAGTCCATTCCAGCCGGGGCCGGTCCCGGTGGATCCCGGTCAGACCAGCCGCCGGCCGATCACGCCGAGCGCCACCCCGATGGCCATCCCCCCGAGGACGTCCGAGCCGTGGTGGGCCCCCAGGTGGATCCGGCTCGCCCCGATGAGCCCGGCGCACCCGAACAGCAGGGCGTTGCCGGCGGGGTCACCCTGCTCGGAGAGCACGGTGGCGGCACAGAAGGCGGCCAGGGTGTGGCCGCTGGGGAAACTGCTGGTGGTCGGCTCGCGAAGCGGCACGATGTTGTCCCCGAGCCGCAGATCGGAGCCGTCGGGCCGCGGGCGTCCGATCACGGCCTTGAGGAGGGCGTTGACCACGCTCGACTCGGCGCCGGCCACGGCCAGGGCCCGCACCGCCCGGTTGCGGCGCGACCCGGGGCGGCGGGCCCGCCAGGCGGTGGAGGCGGCCCACAGCAGCCCGTGGTCGCCGAGCCCGGAAACGATCCGGGCCACGGTGTCGGGGACCGGCTTGCCCCGCCAGGGTTCGAACCAGGCGTCGACGCGGTCATCGAGTATCCGCACCATGTCGCCGAAGGAGAGGGAGCTGGGATCCACCGGCTCGGTGCCACCTCCGCCGAGCTCACGGTGCAGGGTCCGGTCCTGGGACATCAGGCCGCCCCCTGGACGGCGAGCGCGGCCAGGGCGGGAGCCGCGTCGGCCGGATTCCCTCCGAAGGCGGGACAGAATTCCTGGAATCGGCAGAACTTGCACAACGGCCCGGTCTGGGGTCGGAAGTCCTCCGACCTGCACGCCCGTTCGACGGCCGACCATACGGCCAGGGCTTTCTGCCGCTGGCCGGAGATGCCCTGTTCGGTGGGCCGGGCGATGATGGCGGTCGGCTCCTTGAGGTGGAGGAGGCGAACCTCGGCCGGACGCCGGCCGAGCACCTCGGCACACAGCAGGGCGTAGATGTGCACGCCGACCAGCTTCGACTGCTCGAAGGCCAGGGAGGGCGCTCGCCCGGTCTTGTAGTCGACCACCACCAGCTCGCCATCGGGGGTGAGGTCGAGCCGGTCGATGATGCCCCGGAGCCGGAGGTCGCCCAGCCGCGCTTCGAGGGTCACCTCGACGCCGATCGGGTTGACGTCGTTCGGGTCCTCGAGACGGAAGTAGTTCTTGACCAGTTCCTCGGCGTCGCCCCGGAAGCCGTCGACGTCACCGGGAACCAGCGCCAGCTCGATCCACTCCGGGTCGAACTGGAGGTCGTCCCAGGCCGACTCGAGTTCGGCCAGGGCCGCGGCCTGGCTCCGTTCGCCCCGGGGGTGGCGCCAGAACAGGCGCTCCAACGCCGAGTGGACGAGGGTCCCTTTGACCGTCCACACCGTCGGGGGCTCGGGAAGCCGCTCGACGGCCGAGAATCGAAAGGCCAGCGCGCACTGGCGAAACGTCGTCACTTTCGACGGAGACAGCGACCGGGGGAGTTGGAAGGACATCGGGGACAGACTACGACCCGGGTGTCTCATCAACGGTGACCGAACGCCCCCGTGATCGATTCCGCCACCCGGTCGGGTCGCTGCAGCGGGCCGAAATGGCCGATTCCGGCCATGACCTCGATGGTGCTGGCCGGGATCTGCTCGGCATTGGCCTGGAGAAAGGCGCTGCTGGGGCTCCCGGTGTGATCGCCGGCCGTGAGCCGGACCGGGCACCCGATCTCGCCGAGCTGCGAGTACGCATCATGGGAGGCGGCGTGGGCGTAGACCTCGGCTTCGTCCTCCCGGCGACACAGCAGCCGTATCGTCACTCCGTCCCCTCCCTCCTCCGGCGGCACCGTCTCGAAGCCGTAGTCGATGTAGGCCTGCAGCGCGTCCGGATCGAGGTCGTCGAACGGCGGCTTGGACGAGAAATTGAGGAAGGCATCGGTGGCCGAGGGAAAGGTCTCCCGGCGCCGGCGGGCGGCACCGGACATGCCATTGTCCTCGAGTTCGAGTTCGAGTTCGACGGGGGTGCCGGGGAAGACGACCGGCTCGTAGCAGTAGAGGGCGCGGAAGGTCCCCGGCCGCCGCTCCTCGGCCAGCAGCACCGAGGCCCCGCCGCAGGAATGCCCGAACCCATAGGGACGGTCGAGCCCGAGATGGTCGATGGCGGTCAGCACGTCGACGGCGAACCCCGACCAGCTGAAGTTCCCGTCGCTCGGGGAGTCGGACCGGCCGTGGGCGCGCAGATCGATCCCCCAGCAGTGGTAATTCCCGGTCAGATGGCGGGCCATCGGGGCCAGGACCCCGGCACAGAAGCCGGTGGCATGAACCAACAGCAGATCCGGCCCGTGCCCGCCGAAATCGTAGGTGGCGATCTCGAGTCCGTCCGGCGTCGTGCAGTGGCCACGAATTGGCTCCCGCTGGTCAATCCTGGTGTCCACGGGGGTGACGTTACCGGAGGGACCCGGGACGGAATGCGCCGTCGGCCCCGGTAAGGACGAGGTCGGTTAGATTGACCCGCTCATGGAGCACTTTCTGCAGACCTGGGGCTACCTGGCCATCTTCGCCCTGACGCTGCTGTCCACCATGCTCATCCCGGTCGGATCGGAGCTGGCCATGATCTACGGCGGCGTGTTGGCCAGCGGCCAGGTTCCCAACGAGCCCCACCATCTGCAACTGGCGCTGGTGATCCTGGCCGCCCTCGGCGGTGAGCTGGTCGGCTCCTTCCTCGGCTACTCCATCGGTTTCTTCGGGGGCCGACCGCTGGTGGACCGGCTGGGCAAGTACGTGCTGCTGACCCACAAGGACCTCGACCGGGCCGAGGCATGGCTCGATCGTCGCGGGGACGTGTTTGTCTTCTTCGGCCGCCTGATCC
The DNA here is from genome assembly GCA_035551535.1 of Acidimicrobiales bacterium. Classification (GTDB taxonomy): domain Bacteria; phylum Actinomycetota; class Acidimicrobiia; order Acidimicrobiales; family RAAP-2; genus DASZIT01. The sequence goes on from DASZNG010000109.1 coordinate 8,205, forward strand.
CCCTGGTGCGGTCCTTCGTGTCGGTGGCCGCGGGGTTGGGCGAGATGACCATCGGGAAATTCACGGTGTTCACCGTGGCCGCCTGCGCCATCTGGTCGACGGCGTTGTGCAGCCTGGGTTACAACCTGGGGACCACCTACAAACATGTCGTGAAGGACTTCAGCTACGCCGGCTACGTGGCCGCCGTCGTGGTGGTGATCCTCATCGTCGGGATGTTCGCCCACCGGATCAGCGTGGTGCGCGGCGAGCGGGGGGTCCCGGCACACCGTCGGCGCTGAGCCCGCCGGCGGCATGGGCCTCTCCGTCGCTGCCTTCGGGTAGCTTCGCAGGGTGGTCGAATTCCTGGCGATTTCCGAGTAGCCGGTCACATGCCCAGACGCCCCTCGGCCAAGCGGGTGGCGGCTGATGCCGCCAGCCATCTCCTCCGGTCGACGACCTGGCAGGGGTTGCACGCCGGCGATCCGGTGATGGTCTCCGGGATGAAGCTGCGGGGCGCCACCTGGGAGTTCCGGGCCCATATCCTCAACCAGCGGAACGGCACCGAGTCGGTGGAGGTGGTGGGTGGACGCCCCGGCGACCGGAAGCTGCGATCGTTCGACCCGAGCCGGATCTTCGCCGCCTCCGGCAGGGGGACCGGCCCGGCCGGATCGGAGAAGAAGTTCGCCGATCGGCTCTCGCTGGCCGACGCCCCGCAGCTGCCCTTCGGCTGAGTCCGCGCCGGGGACGGCCGGGCCGATCGACCGGGCCGACCGACGGCGCCGGATAACGTCGAACCCATGTCCACCGTTGTGTTCGTCCATGCCCACCCCGACGATGAGGCCATCGCCACCGGCGGCACCATGGCCGGACTGGCCGCCGACGGGCACCGGGTGGTGCTGGTCACTGCCACCATCGGCGAACTCGGGGAGATCCCCGAGGGCATGCTCAGGGACGGCGAGTCGCTGGCCGACCGTCGGGCCGTCGAGCTGGCCGAGGCCGGTCGGATCCTGGGGGTCGCCCGCCAGGCGTTCCTCGGCTATCACGACTCGGGGATGGCCGGCGAGGAGTCCAACCAGCGCCCGGACGCCTTCGCCGCCGCCGATGTCGATGAGGCCGCCGGCCGACTGGCCAAGATCCTCGACGAGGAGCGCGCCGACGCGCTGGTGATCTACGACGAGCACGGCGGGTACGGCCACCCCGACCACGTGAAGGTGCACACCGTG
>DASZNG010000110.1:0-4036 GCA_035551535.1 Acidimicrobiales bacterium
AGGGGCCGCCGCCCGGTTCTCGGCGGCGATGCGGGCCACCTCGGTCAGCAGCCAGGGGGCCACCAACTTGGCGCCGGCGGCGTCGACGTGGATACCGTCGGCGTAGCGCACGTTGACGCCGTTGACGAATTGCGCGTAGTGGCCGCCGGGATCGAGGTGGGCATTCAAATCCTCCACCGTCACCCCGCTCCCCGCCTCGGCCGCCGCCCGGCGAAGCAGGGCGTTGTAGCGATCCACCCGTTGGGGGTCGTCCTCGGGCCAGGTTGATCCGTCGGCCTGTTCCGGCTGCTGGTAGTACACCGCGGTCAACAGGACCACCGCGGCACCGGTCGAGCGGAAGACGTCGATGGCGCTCCGCATGGCCTGGAGCTCGGCGGCGTCGAAGTCCGGCTCGCCGATGTGGGTCCAGCGTCCATCGAGCAGCCGGTTCCGCACGTCGTACTCACCGTCGGCGAGCAGGACCACATCGGGATGGAAGGCGTTCACATCCGCCTCCCATCGGATCGACTGGGTGGCACACGGCACTTCGATCTGCCCGCCCCGGGTGCCGAGGGTGCCGGGGTCCAACGTGTCATGGAGGGTCGTCTGACCCAGCAGGAGCCCACATCCGAGGACTCCGTCCCCGGCGTAGGCCACGTTGTAATTCCCCGACGGCGGGCCCAACCCGAACCCGAGGAAGCTGGCCTCGGAGTCCCCCAACAGCAGGGCGCGGTAGGGTCCGGCGCTGCCGGCGGGCACCACCGGGGTGTTGGCACCGGTGCCCGGGTCGTGGGCGAGGGCGGACGCCGCCGGGCTCACCTTGCTGACGGACTGGGCGCTGAGCGCCGGGGCGGCGCCGGCGGTGGATGCCACCAGCAGGGCGGCCGCCCCGCCCACCGCCACCGGCGTGGCCGCCCACGCCCTCCATCCCCGGAGGATGCCGCGACGGATCGGCATCTCGACCAGATGGAACGACAGCGCGGCCACCGCCACCGATACCGCCACCCGGACGGCGAACAGCGGCCAGCCGGCCAGGCCGGTTCGGGCATTGTCCAGTACCACGAAGACCGGCCAGTGCCACAGATACAGCCCGTAGGAGATGGCACCCAGGTAGCGGATCGGGCGGAGGGACAGGCTGCGCGCCCAGAGGCTGTCGGGTACCAGGGCCACCGAGGTCACCACCCCGGCCGAAGCCAGGGCGACCAGACCGAACCCGCCTTGGTACAGCCAGCCGGTCCCACTGTTGACGGCGACGGTCATCACGACGATCACCACCAACCCGGCGCCCCCGAGGGCCATCAACGTCCCTCTGGCCGCCGGTGTCAGCGTGGCCGACCGGACCAGCGACAGCGTTCGGGCCGGCGCCCCCGCGCCTTCGGACCGTCCACCCGCCCATGGTCGGGCCAGCACGATGGCCAGGGCCGCACCGATCAACAGGGCCTGGGCCCGGGTATCGGTCCCGTAGTAGACCCGGTTGATGCCGGTTCCCCCGTGGTAGAGGTAGGCCATCTCCACCGCGCTGGCCACCGCCCCGGCGATGGTCACCGTCAGGAGTACCCGGAGCGATCGGGTCCATTGCATGATGGCCAGCACCACCAGGGGCCAGACCAGATAGAACTGCTCCTCGATGGACAGCGACCAGGTGTGGAGCAGCGGTCGCGGGGTGTCGAGGGCGGCGAAATACCCTTGGGTGCCGGTGACCAGATGCCAGTTGTTCCCGTACAGCAAGGTGGCGACCGCGTCACCTCGTAGCTGGCTGAGCGTGTCGGGAGGGGCGAAGAACTCCGCGTAGCATGCCACCCCGGCCAGCATCACCAACAGCGCCGGGACCAGCCGCCGGACCCGGTGCCCCCAGAACCGCCGCAGCCCGATGTGCGAGCGCTGGCGAAACTCACCGACCAGCAGCCCGGTGATGAGGAATCCGGACAGCACGAAGAAGACGTCGACGCCGAAGAAGCCCCCACCGCCCCAGCTGAAACCCCCGTGGAAGACCAGAACCAACGCGATGGCCAGGGCCCGCACGCCGTCGAGGGCGGGGATGCGGCTGACCGACGGTTCAGGTCCCCCGCTCACCAGCGTGGCCGCGGGATCCGTCTCCACAGGATCTCCCACCGGCGGATTGTACCGTCGTACCTCCATCGATGAGGGGTCGGGTGGCCGGTCAGTTGCTGGATCAGTCGGCGGATCGTTCGGCGGCCAGGCGGCGGCGCCAGCCGGCCAACGGCTTCTCGATGCAGTACCAACTGGCGACGGCGATCGAAAAGGTGACGGCCAGGCGGGCGGCCTCGGTCGGCCAGTACGACCAATGGGTGCCATCGGGGCTGATGGCCAGATAGACCGGGAAATGCACCAGGTAGACGGTGTAGGAAAGATTGCCCATGAACACGAAGAAGCCGATCCCGGCGACGCGTGAGCCGATGCCCTCGGGACTGATCACGAAATAGGCGATGACCACCGCGGCCGCCACCGCGCTGACCGGCAGCCACCACGCCGCCACACTCTCGGTGAACAGGTGGGTGCTGACCAGGATCCACCCCAGGAGGGCGGCGGAGGCACCGGCGGAGACCGCCAGCAGGCGGGTCGACCAGGGTTTCCAACCGTGCAGATGACCGTCGACGGCCAGGAGCCCGAGCAGGCACCCGATAAAGAGGGCATCGGCCCGGCTGTCGAATGCGTAGTACGCCCGGGTGAAGGCCACGGCCGTGAAGTGCGGCTCCCGAAGGACGATCCACAGACGGTCGGCGATGGAGAGGGCGATCCCGGCGATGGCGAACCCGTAAGCCAGCCGCCGGCGTTGGGTGGCCACCGCCACCACCATCAGCACCGACCAGATGATGTAGAACTGCTCCTCCACCGACAGGGACCAGGTCTGGGCCAGGTAGCCGAAGAAGGGGGCGTGGCCGAGGGCTTGGCGGTAATCGGCGTAGTAGAACATCGCCGCCAGCCCGTCGCCCCAGAGGCGCTGGGAGGCCTCGGCGACGTGGACGAACCCGGCATACACGCCCAGCAGGGCCACGGTCAGCACCAGCGGGGGGACCAGCCGGGCCACCCGCCGGGCGTAGAAGTTGCCCAGGCTGATGCGCCCGTTCCTTCGGCCTTCGCTGGCCAGCATGGCGGTGATGAGGAACCCGCTCAGCACGAAGAAGACCTGGAGGCCCGACCAGGCGCCCGGCAATGACCGGAAATTCGAGTGATAGACGAGGACGCCGATCAGCACCAGGAACCGGAGGCCGGTGAGCGGAGGCCGGTTGCCCAGCCGGAACTGGTAGGCCGGCCCGGTGTCGGCCTCCGCCGACCCGTCGGAACCTGGCGGGGTGGACTCCCCCACCCCGTCGACCGGGAGAACGGCAGCCCGGGCCGGAACCGGGCCTCCGCCCACGGATCGGGTCGGTGGCTCGCTCAACGGGGGGCGCTACCGATGGCCGCCAGCGCCGGAAGGATCTTCGGGGCCAGGTACGCGCCACCGTCCACCGTGGTGTGGATCCCGTCGGGCTGGCGAACCACCTTGCCGTCGATCGTCCAGGTGAAGTGGCCATCGGGGTCGAGGTACTGGTTCAGGGGGATCACCGACACCGAGTTCTTGTGGTGGGCGGCCACCGATTCGATGATGCTGTTGAGCCGGTCGACCCGGGCCGGGGAGTCCTCGTCCCAGGGCAGCCCACTCGGTTGCTCGCCGCTCTCGAAGTACGGCGAGGTCATCAACGCCACCCGGGCGCCGGTGGCGGTGAGGATCGACACCGCCCTCTCGAGCTGGGCGGTCTCATAGGCGTCGAAGGCCGGGTCGCCGAGATGCTGCCAGCGACCCTGGTACATCCGGTCCATGGTCTCCCACCAGCCCATCACCAGGGCGACGACCTGGGGATGCAACTGCGATACGTCCTGGCTCCACCAGGTGGGCCAGGTCGGGCAGTTGGGAAACGGGTCGCCGATGGTGCCGTGGTCGTTCAGCGGGAGGGCGACGGCGATCCCGCAGCCGACATGGGTTCGCCCCCCGATGGTGATGCCGTACTGAGCGGCTTCCGGGGCGATGCCGATGGCAACGGTCAGCGACAGGGAG
>DASZNG010000111.1:0-32789 GCA_035551535.1 Acidimicrobiales bacterium
CGGTGCGCAAAGTGCGATGATCGCCGAATGGCAGCCAGCGCCGCAGAACTCTCCTCCCTCGCCACCGCCCTCGAGGATCTGACCCGTCGGATCACCGTCCACGCCGATGCCGCCAGTGCGGCCAAGGACGAAGACATGGCCAAGGAGCTCTTCGCCATCGAACGGGCCCTGATGGGTGCCAGCCGCCGGCTCACCCGATTGACCACCGCCCTCCGCCGACCGTGACACCCCGGACCCGGCGGTGCCTCCGCGGTGGTGAACCGGTTGGTGCTCGACCCCTGGCTTTTTACTATGACTTCCGACTATTGTAAGTCATATGAATAGTGGGGAGTCATCGTCGCCCGAGCCCGAGCCCGAGCCCGGGGCGCACCTGCACCGACCCCGGCACCCGGTGCGATTCATCAGCGCAGCCAGCCTGTTCGACGGCCATGACGCTGCCATCAACATCATGCGCCGCCTCCTCCAGAGCCAGGGGGCGGAAGTCGTGCATCTCGGCCACAACCGCTCGGTAGACGAGGTGGTGGCAGCGGCGGTGGCCGAAGACGTGCAGGGCATCGCCATCAGCTCCTATCAGGGCGGGCATCTCGAGTACTTCCGTTATGTGGTGGACCGGCTCCGTCAAGAAGGGCGCGGCGACATCCAGATCTACGGCGGTGGCGGAGGCGTCATCATCCCATCGGAGATCGCCGAGCTCGAGGCCTACGGGGTCCGTCGCATCTTCTCCCCCGAGGACGGCCAGCGCCTCGGGCTGGAGCGGATGATCAATCAGCTCATCCTCGAGTGCGACATCGATCTGGCCGCCCGACAGCCGGCCAACCTCGACGAGTTGCTGCTCGGCAATGTCGCCGACCTGGCCCGGGTGATCACCGGGATCGAAGCCGGCTCCCTGCCCTCCGAGATGGCCGAGGGCCTGGCCCGGGCCGCCGGCGGCCGCTCCGTCCCGGTGCTCGGCATCACCGGGACCGGTGGATCGGGGAAGTCCTCGCTGACCGATGAGCTGATCCGGCGGTTCCGGCTGGACCAGGGGGACAAGCTGCGGATCGCCGTCCTGGCCGTCGACCCCACTCGTCGGCGGAGCGGCGGCGCGCTGCTCGGCGACCGCATCCGGATGAACGCCATCGACACCCCCCAGGTCTTCTTCCGGTCGGTGGCCACCCGGGGCAGCCAGTCCGAGGTCCCGCTGCCGATTCCATCCATCATCGACGCCTGCCGGGCCGCCGGCTTCGACCTCATCATCGTCGAGACCCCGGGGATCGGGCAGGGCGATGCCGCCATCGTGGACATCGCCGACGTCTCGCTCTACGTGATGACCCCGGAGTACGGCGCCCCGTCCCAGTTGGAAAAGATCGACATGTTGGACCTCGCCGACGTGGTGGCCATCAACAAGTTCGACCGGCGGGGAGCCGACGATGCGCTGCGGGCGGTCACCCGTCAGTGGACCCGCAACCATTCGGACACCCAGTCCACCGGCCGCCCCGGAGGTCCCGGGCCCGAGGGGCCCGAGGGGCCCGGGAGACCTGGGAGCCCGGCCGCCAGCACCGCCTCGCCCGCCGAGGGCCAGCCGCCTCCGGTGTTCGGCACCATCGCCGCGCGCTTCAACGATCTCGGGACCACCGCCCTCTACCAGCACCTGCGGGACGCCCTGGCCGAGCACCGGCTCCCGGTGTTCGGAGGCCAACTGGCCGGGGTCGACGTGCAGGCGTCGGTGGCCGGATCGGCGATCGTCCCGCCGGAGCGAACCCGCTACCTCTCCGAGATCGCCGAGACGATCCGCAGCTACCACGCCACCACCGGGCGACAAGCGGAGATCGCCCGACGGATCCAGCAGTTGGAGGACGTCGCCGGGATGGTCGCCTCGCGGGATGGGATGCCCGATGGTTCGCCGCCCGGCGACCGCGCCGGGGTGTCCCGGGCGCTCGAGGCGATGGCGGTCGAGGGCAACGAGGCCCTCGACCCGGCCAACCGGGCCCTGCTCACCGAGCTCGCCAGCCTCCGGGAAACCTTCGCCGGCGACGAGTTGACCGTCGACTCCGCCGATGGCGGGTGGTCGGCGCCGCTGTCGACCACGTCCCTCTCGGGCACCCGCATTCCCCGGGTGGCGCTCCCCCGCGGCACCGACCGCGGGGACCTCCTCCGCTGGCTGCGTTCCGAGCACCTCCCCGGCCACTTCCCGTTCACCGCCGGGGTGTTCCCGCTGAAGCGGGAGAACGAGGACCCGGCCCGCATGTTCGCCGGGGAAGGCGATGCATTCCGCACCAATCGCCGATTCCACCTGCTGGCCGCCGGCCAACCGGCTACCCGGCTGTCCACCGCCTTCGACTCGGTGACCCTCTATGGACGGGATCCGAACACCCAGCCCGACGTCTACGGCAAGGTCGGGACCTCGGGGGTGTCGATCGCCACCCTCGACGACATGAAGGCGCTGTATGCCGGGTTCGACCTCTGCGACCCCACCACCTCGGTGTCGATGACCATCAACGGACCGGCGCCCACCATCCTGGCCATGTACCTGAACACGGCCATCGACCAGCAGCTGGAGCGGTTGGAAGCCGACCGGGGCCGCCCGCCCACCGGGGCCGAGTCCGAGGAAGTCCGCCAGCGGGTGTTCCGTACCGTGCGCGGCACCGTCCAGGCCGACATCCTCAAGGAGGACCAGGGCCAGAACACCTGCATCTTCTCCACCGAGTTCTCGCTCGGGGTGATGGCCGACATCCAGGAGTTCTTCGTCGACAACGACGTGCGAAATTTCTACTCGGTGTCCATTTCCGGCTATCACATCGCCGAAGCCGGGGCCAACCCCATCACCCAGTTGGCCTTCACCCTCGCCAACGGGTTCACCTATGTGGAGTCGTATCTGGCCCGGGGGCTGGCCATCGACGATTTCGCTCCCAACCTGTCGTTCTTCTTCTCCAACGGGATGGACCCGGAGTACACGGTGATCGGTCGGGTGGCCCGACGAATCTGGGCCGTCGCCATGCGAGACCGCTACGGCGCCAACGAGCGGTCACAGAAGCTGAAGTACCACGTGCAGACGTCGGGACGCTCGCTTCACGCCCAGGAGATGGCCTTCAACGACATCCGGACCACCCTCCAGGCCCTCTGCGCCATCTACGACAACGCCAACAGCCTCCACACCAACGCCTACGACGAGGCAGTGACCACTCCGTCACCGGAATCGGTCCGCCGGGCCCTGGCCATCCAGCTGATCATCACCCGGGAGTGGGGATTGGCCGCCAACGAGAACCCGCTGCAAGGCAGCTTCATCGTCGAGGAGCTGACCGATCTGTTGGAGGCGGCGGTGTTGGCCGAGCTCGACAGCCTGTCGGAGCGGGGCGGCGTCCTCGGAGCCATGGAGACCGGCTACCAACGGGGTCGCATCCAGGATGACTCGATGGTCTACGAGCATCGCAAGCACGACGGCTCGCTCCCCCTGGTCGGTGTCAACACCTTCGTCGCCGACTCCGCCCCGGAGACCCCGCACACCCTGGAGCTGGCCCGGGCAACCCCGGAGGAGAAAGAGGGTCAGATCCGGCGGTTGGCCGAGTTCCACACCCGGCATGCCGACGACGCCCCCGCCGCCCTGGCCGAGTTACGGGAGGCAGCGCTGCGGGGCGACAACATCTTCGAAGCCCTGATGCGAACGGTGCGGAGCGCGTCGCTCGGGGAGATCACCCAGACACTCTTCGAGGTCGGGGGCACCTACCGCCGGAACGTCTAGCAACGTAGACCGGACCGTGCCATGCCGGTTGGACCGTGCCGGTTGGCGTTTGGCGGTTGCCGTTTGGCGGCGCCGGTTGGCGTTTGGCGGTGATCCGGAAGACCGCAGCCGGTTGCGACGATACTGAACCGGTGACCGGGACATCGGAAACGTCCATCCAGCGGGGCGACGACCGGTGGCTGTTGACCGGGCTCTTCTTGCTCACCGTGGTGACCGGGATGGCCGACGCCGCCAGTTACCTCGGACTCGGGCAGGTATTCACCGCCAACATGACCGGCAACGTGCTACTGCTGGGATTTGCCACCGACCGCTCTGCCCACCTTTCCTTCGCCGGGAGCCTGATCGCGCTGGTTGCCTTCGCCGCCGGCGCGATTGGTGGCAGTTTCCTGGTCGGCGGCCGCCACCAGGTGCCGCACTACCGCCGGGGCTTCGCCGTCGAGTGGATCCTGTTGGCCGCCGCCACTGTGGTCCTGTTCGCGGTGGACGCCGGGTCCATCGGGCGAACGGACAGCGTCCTCGCCTTGTTGGCGTTGTCGATGGGGATCCAGAACGCGGTGGTGCGACGAATGGGGCTCCCGGATGTGAACACCACCGTGCTCACCACCGCGCTGGGGGGGCTGGTCGCCGACGCCGTCGAAGTTCGTGGCCGGCCGGTGCGGGCCGGACGCCGGGTCGCCACCATCGTGCTGCTCTTCGGTGGAGCCGTGCTCGGATCCGTCCTCGAGCACATCGGGGTGGGCTGGACGTTGCTGGCGGGATTGGCGATCGCCACGGTGGGCATCGCCGCCATCGAGGGGTCGCACCTCCCGGACCCGGGCGCCTGACTTCCGTTTCCGGGACCTGGGCACAACTCACCCCGAACAGCAGCAAAGGCGCCCCAGAGGGCGCCTTTGCGCGAGCGGGTCGGGCGGCGGGGCCCGAACTCCGCTCCACGGAACCAGGTGGCGGGAACCGGTTCCGAGTAACCAATTCAACATCATCGCGGGGCCTTTGTTCCAGTCACCACCCCAAATTTCATCCAACTCTTATGAGGGGACGGATTTCTTCTCGGCCTTGGCCCCAGGTTTGCCTTTGGCCGATCGAACCACCTGGTCAGCGCCTTCCGTCTGGAATGCGCTGGGGCAGAAATCCGCCAGCCGGCAGTCGGCGCACCGTGGCGATCGGGCGGTGCAGATGCGCCGGCCGTGGAGGATCAACCGCAGGCTGAACGATCCCTGGTCCGGCTCGGGGATCATCTTGTTCAGCACCAATTCGATCTTCACCGGATCGGTCTCCGTCGTCAGGCCCAACCGGTGGGCCAGCCGGGTCACGTGGGTGTCGACCGGGAGTCCGGGGAGCCCGAAATCCACGCTCCGCACCACGTTGGCGGTCTTTCGACCGACCCCGGCCAGGGTGACCAGGTCCTCCCGGCGACTCGGGACCTCACCGCCGAACCGGGCCACCAACCCCTGGGCCATCCCGATCAGGTTCCGGGCCTTGGCCCGGAAGAACCCGGTGGAGTGGATGATGTCCTCGAGCTCGGCGGGGTCGGCTCGGGCGAGGGCGGGGGCATCGGGGTAGCGGGCGAACAGCCCCGGCGTCACCATGTTGACCCGCTCATCGGTGGTCTGGGCCGAGAGGATGGTCGCCACCAGGAGCTGAAACGGGCCGGAGTGGTCGAGCGCGCACAACTCGGCCGCCGTCCCCGGGTACTCGGTGGCCAGGCGCCGACTGGTCTCTCCGGCGCGGCCGGCGGGCGTACGAGGTCGGGCCACCCGAGGAGACTACCGGTAGCGTCACCTTCATGACCGGGGTCCGACTCACGACGACGCACCACCTCGACGCCGACGCGTTCGCCGACATTTCCCGCCTGCTCGACGCGGCCGCGGCCTCCGATGGATTCGACGCCCTCAGTGAACACAAGCGGCTGGAGCTCACCCACCAGCGGCATCGCGCCGCGGCAGGGGCGGGCGGGAGTGGTGGGGCGGGCGGGAGCGAGTTCGCTGCGGTGTTCGCCCGCGTCGATGATCGGGCCGAACCGGTGGGGTACGCCCAGCTGAACCCGGCCGGGACCGACGGCGCCCTGGGTCTGGAACTGGTGGTCGACCCGGAGTTCCGGGACCCGGAAGCCGGCGTCGCCGACGCCCTGCTCGGCGCGGCGGTGGAGGAAGCCGGCCGCCTGTCGGGCAACCACGGACCCCGGACGCTGCGCTACTGGGCCAGCCACGTCACCCCGCAGCACGACTCGCGGGCGGCCGCCCACGGGCTGCGACCGGAGCGAGATCTCATCCAGATGCGCCGACCGATTCCGATCGAGGATCCCCGGCCCAAGGTCGTGACCCGGGCCTTCGTGCCCGGCCGGGACGAGGACGCCTGGCTGGAGGTGAACAACCGGGCCTTCGCCACCCATCCCGAACAGGGCAACTGGACCCTCGACACCTTGCTCGAACGGGAGGCGGAACCCTGGTTCGACCCGGGCGGGTTTCGGCTCTACGAACAAGACGGACGCTTGGCCGCGTCGTGCTGGACCAAGGTCCACGCCAACACGTCGCCACCGATGGGCGAGATCTACGTCATCTCCGTCGACCCGGATTTCCAGGGGCAAGGACTCGGCCGGGCCCTCACCGTCGCCGGGCTCGACAGCCTGGCCGGCACCGGTCTCCGGGTCGGGATGCTCTATGTGGACGGCGACAACCCGGCGCGCTCCCTCTATCGGTCGATGGGCTTCGTCGAGGACCACATCGACCGCGCCTACACCGGCACGGTGGGACCTTCGAGGCCGGCCCACTCATCCGGCTCGGAAGACCGGTGATTGCGCCGACCCATCGAGGCGGAGACGCCTGCGCCTCAGCGGCCGCCACTGCCGATCAGATAGCCGATGGTGTAGGTGACGGCGGCGGCGGCACCCGAGATCAACAGCTGCCGGCTGGCCGACCACAGCCAGAACCGTCCGGTGAAGAAGGACAGCGCGGTGCCGACGGCCACCGCACTGATCCCGCCGAGGATGACCGACCACCACATCGCCAGCGCGCCATGGGTGATGAGCCACGGCAGCAGGGGGATGAAGGCTCCGACCGCGAAGGTGACGAACGACGAGCCGGCCGCCTGGAAGGGGTTCCCGGTCTCCTCCGGGTTGATGCCGAGTTCCTCCCGGGCGTGGGTCTCCAGGGCGACCTCGGGGTTGCTCATCATCTTCTGGGACAGCTCCTCCGCCATCCCCGAATCCAGGCCGCGCCGTTTGTAGATGGCCGCGAGTTCACGGCGCTCGTCCTCCGGCTCGTGGCGGATGGCCTCCCGTTCCACGTCGAGCTCCCGCTCCAGCAGCTCGGACTGGGCCCGCATCGACACGTACTCCCCCGCCGCCATCGAGAAGGCGCCCCCCACCAGACCGGCCAGACCGGCCAGCCTGACGGCCCCGGGGGAGGAATTGGCACCGGCCATCCCGAGGATGAGCGCGACGTTGGAGACCAACCCGTCGCTCATGCCGAAGACGGCGGCTCGGGCGCCGCCGCCCTGCAAATTCCGGTGATGATGTCCCTGGTCCACTGACGGCAGCGTAGCGACCGCCGGGCCGTGAGGATCAACTGATCTTGGGGCGTAGGAGTGCCTGCTGATCCGGTGGTGCGGCGTCCCCGCGATCCCATACACTCCGTCCATGGCAACCACCGTGCACGGCATCGACACCTTTCACGAACTGGTCGGACAGCAGCTCGGCCACAGCGAGTGGCACCGGATCGACCAGGACCAGGTCAACCTGTTTGCCGATGCGACCGGTGACCATCAGTGGATCCACGTCGACCCGGAGCGGGCCAAGGCGGGTCCCTTCGGCGGGGCCATCGCCCACGGTTATCTGACCCTGTCACTGGCTCCCGTCCTGTTGAACGAGATCCTGACCGTCGAGGGCATGACCTTCGGGGTCAACTACGGGTGCAACAAGGTCAGGTTCCCCTCCCCCGTCCCGGTCGGCAGCAATCTCCGGATGGGCGTCGGGGTGGAGTCGGTGGAGGACGTCAAGGGCGGCGTCCAGGTGGTCTTCGGCATGACCTTCGAGACCGAGGGTTCGACCAAGCCCAGCTGCGTGGCCGAGGTGGTCTACCGCTACTTCCACTGACCGGGCCGGCCCAGCTCGGGCAAAGGCCCAGCTGAACGATCCTTCGGAGCCGCGCTCCCACCATTGGAGCGATTACTCGTAGGATGGGACGGTGGAGTTGCGCGTCGAACAATTGTCGGCCCGGTCCGGAGTCTCGGTGGACACCATCCGCTACTACCAGAGCAAGGGCCTGCTCGACCCGCCCCGGCGCCAAGGCCGGGTGGCCTGGTACGGCCCCGACCACCTGGAGCGCATCGCCCGCATTCGTTCGCTCCAGGACCGCGGCTTCACCCTGGCCACCATCGTCCGGTTCGTCAACGGCGACCTGGATGCGGCCGACGAGGCGCTGGTCGGGAAGCTGAGCGCGACGTCCACCGATCCGTCGGCGGAGACCGCGGCCCCGGTTTCCGGGTTGGGTGCTCCCCCGCCCGAGCTGTTCACCCTGCCGGAACTGGCGGAAAGGACCGGGGTGCCCCTCGCCCTGCTGAAGGCGTTCGAGGCCGAGGAGCTGCTCATCCCCCGCCGGGTGGGATCGGTCGAGCGCTATACCCCCGAGGACGTCGAATCGGCCCAGGCCGGACTGCTCCTGCTCGAATGGGGCCTGCCGCTCTCCGAGCTCCTCGACCTCTCGCGCCGGCACCATGCCGCCACCGTCGAGGTGGCCCGCACCGCGGTCGAACTGTTCTCCACCCACGTGCGGGGAAAGCTCCGCGCCGCGGCGGGCAGCGCGGAGGCAGACGACAGCTCCCGTCTGGTCGAAGCCTTCATGGAGCTGCTGCCGGCGGTCACCACCTTGGTGGAGCATCACTTCGCCCGCACCCTCTTGAAGGCGGCCTTCGATCACATCGAGCAGGTGGGCTCGGACATTGAACGGCAGGCGGTGTGGGAGCAGGTCAACCCGACCCCACCACCCCCCGACACCCTGGCGTCGGCCGGGACGGAGTCGCCACGATGACGACGGCCCCGGGCCTCGACCCCAGCCCGGCCACCTTCGAGGTGGCCGCCGACGAGGACCTCCCCGCCGGCGACGCGAAGACGGCGTTGGTGCGCACCATGTTCGACACCATCGCCCCCCGCTACGACCTGGTGAACCGGCTCATGACCTTCGGCCTCGACGTCGTTTGGCGCAAGCAGTCGGTGCGCGCCCTCGGGCTTCCCGCCGGATCGGTGGTGCTCGACCTGGCCTGCGGGACCGGGGACTTTCTGAAGATCCTCGCCCGGGCCGGGCTCCGACCGTTCGGCCTGGATCTCTCCTGGGGGATGCTCGCCGCCAATCGAACCGGCGCCCCGTTGGCCCAGGCCAATGCGGCATGGCTGCCGGTGGCCACCGGAAAGCTCGACGGCATCACCTGTGGCTACGCCCTCCGGAACTTCACCGATCTGGCCCCGGCGTTCGCGGAGTTCAGCCGGGTCATCCGGCCCGGGGGGCGCCTCAGCATCCTCGAGGTGGCCGAGCCCGACCGTGGCTGGTTGCGGGCCGGCGATCGGGTGTGGTTCCGGCGAGTGGTTCCGGTCATCGGTGGCGTCCTTTCCGATCGCGACGCCTACCGCTACCTCCCTCGCTCGACCGCCTACCTCCCACCTACCGATCAGCTGCGCTCGATGCTCAACGACGCCGGCTTCTCGTCGGTCAACCGGCGGGCCCTTTCCGGAGGGCTCAGCCAACTGTTGACCGCCACCCGACGGGGCCGACGATGACGACCGCGCCGCCGGTCTCCGCCACCCGCCGGCGGGTTCCGCCCGGCCGGCCGATCGACCCCTACGCCCTGGCCGGCGCCACCGGGATCGTCTACGACTCCGGCGACCGACTCCTGGTCGGCGTCGGCTCGGCCCTCACCCTCCGGCTCGACGCCGGGCTCGACTCCGACTCCGACCTCGGGGGGGTCCGCAACGTCCTGGCCGCCATCCCCTGCGACGACGAGGCCGAGGGATCGGGCTCGGCGATCCTGGCGTTCGGGGCCCTCCCCTTCGATCGTTCCGAGCCGGCGTCCCTGGTCGTCCCCGAAGTCATCTACGAACGGCGCGCCAACGGCGACGAGTGGGTGACCGTGGTGGGAAGGGCCTTCTCCGGTGATCCTCGGGACGAGTTGGCGGCCGGCCGTCGTGCCCGTCCGACGCCGGGTGCCGAGGGGTTCCCGGATCCCGACGATCGAACGGCCGGGGCCGTGGTGCGGCCGTTGTCGTCGGATGATGAATTCCTGAGCATCGTGGGTGAGGCGGTGACCGCCATCGAGCGGGAGGAACTGACCAAGGTGGTCCTGGCCCGACAGGTCGAGGTCGGCTTCCGACGGCCCGTCGACATTCCGGAGCTCCTCGGTCGGTGGCGGGCGATGGAGCCCAACTGCACCATCTTCTCGGTGCCCACCCCCGAAGGACAGTTCGTCGGGGCCAGCCCGGAACTGCTGGTCGAACGCCACGGCGACCAGGTGCACTGTCGGCCGCTGGCCGGGACCACCGGGCAGATGTCCGATCAGGATGCCGCCGACTTCCGTTCCTCCTCCAAGGAAACCCTCGAGCATCGTCTGGTGGCCGAGGCGATCGGCGCCGCGCTGGCTCCCCTGTGTTCGTTCCTGGAGCTCCCGACGGAGCCGACCCTCGTCCGCCTGCATACGGTCATGCATCTCGGTACCGCCATCCACGGGACCCTTCTCCGACGCCCGACCGCCGACCATCCCGACGGCGAAGTACCGACCGCCCTCGATCTGGTGTCCGCCCTCCACCCCACCCCGGCGGTGGGCGGGGTCCCGACCGATCGGGCGGTGGACACCATCGGCAAGCTCGAGCCCGACCTCCGGGGAACCTACGCCGGACCCGTCGGGTTCGTGGACGGCGACGGCGACGGCCGGTGGGTGGTGGGCATCCGGGCGGCCACCCTCCGAGGGTCGACGGCGAGACTGGCGGCCGGAGTCGGGATCGTCCGCGGCTCGGAACCGGCCGCCGAACTGGCGGAGACGTCGCTCAAGTTCACCGCGGTGTTCGATGCGCTGGCGCCCGGCGTGCCCTTCACCACCGCGGCTCGACCGCTCGAGCTTCCCGCCCTCCCGTAAGTCGAGCCCGCCGATTCCCGCGCCTCGGCGGCGCGGCTGGCTCCGCGGTCATTCCGGCCGCCGCGATCCTGCCCGTTGATCGGTGGCGGCGATGACCTCGGCCAGGATGGCGGGCGCGTCCCGGGCGACGAAATGGCCGACGTCCGGGATGATCACCAGCTCGGCGTCGGGGATGGCGGCGGTGAGGCTCCGGGCGGCACTCGGGGGCACCACCACGTCCCAGCTCCCGGCGACCACCGAGGTGGGGAACCGGATCTCGGACAAGGAGGCGGTGACGGCGGGCAGCTCGGCGAGCAGGGCTCGCTGTTCGCTCATGAACGTCCGTCGTTCCCGGCCCCACGATGCCCGCCAGCCGCCCGGCGTCGTCTCGTTCGGCAGGGTCACCGCCACATAGGCGCGCAGCCTGGAGGTGAGTCTCCCCGGCGAACGGGACCCGTCGGTCGGCGACTCCCGGCCCGGGCCGGACGCCGGCCCTCCGCCCTTCCGTTTCCGGCTCACCCGCTGCAATTCCTTCCGGACCCCGGGGAGGACCATCCCGATGCCGGTGAGGGCGCCGACAGTGAGCAGATCACCGATCCCGGGCACCACCATGAGCCGGTCCAGCCCGTTCACGCTGTCCCGGGTCCCCACCGATCCCACCAGGACCAGGCTGCGGACGGTGTCCGGGTGGCGATGGGCCAACAAGACGGCCACGCCCCCCGACCAGCTGTGGCCGACCACGGTGGCCGGAGCGGCATCCCGGGCCCGAAGGAACCCGGCCACGGCATCGGCATTCTCCGCCATGCCCATGGCCTCGGCCCCGGTGTCGCCGTAGCCGGGACGGTCGGGAGCCAGTACCCGAAACCGCCGGGCCAGGAGCCCGATCAGCGGTGCCCATGACGCCTTGCTGCCCGGCTGCCCGTGCAACAGGAGCACCGGGGGGCCGGACCCGGTGTCAACCGTTGCCAGCACGGGCGCCCCCGGTCTGCGGCTCGGCCTGCGGGGCGGTGCCGGGGGCGGCGGACGGCTCGGACGGCTCGGCGGTGGCCGGGTCAGCCGGCGGTGCGCCCGGAGGGTCAGTGGGCGGTGCGATCGGTCCCGATCCGTAGGCCGGGAGCACGACTTCGAAGGCGGCTCCCTGGCCGGGGGCGGTGTCGACGGTCACGTACCCCCCGAGGGTCCGGGCCACCGAGGCCACGATGAACAGCCCGAGGCCCGATCCGCCGTCGGATCCGCCGCCATTGGCCCGGTAGAAACGGTCGAAGACCCGCTTGGCCTGCTCGGCGTCCATCCCCGGGCCCTGGTCCTGGACCCGCAGCCGGGCCCGGGCACCCTCCTTGGCCACCCGCACCTCCACCGGGGTGCCGGCCGGGGTGTGGACCAGCGCGTTGGCGAACAGATTGTGGATCAGTTGCTGGAGACTCTGTTCGTCGGCGGCCACCGCAACCGGAACCGGGGCGAACACCGTGATCGGGCGGCTCGGGTCCATGGCCCGAGCGTCGTTGGCGGCGTCGGCGACCAGGGGGACCATGTCGATCCGGACCCGCTCGGGTTCCGGGCCCTCGCCCAACCGGGCCAGGGTGAGGAGGTCCTCGACCAGCACGCCCATCCGAGCCGACTCGCTCTCGATACGGGCCAGCGCCCGCTCCCGGTCCTCCTCCCCGTGGAGGGCGTCCTTGCGCAACAGCTCGGCGTAGCCGCGAATCGAGGTCAACGGCGTCCGGAGCTCGTGGGAGGCGTCGGCCAGGAATCGTCGCAGCCGGTCCTCGGACAAGGTGCGCTGGGCGAAGGCCGCCTCGATCTGGGAGAGCATGGCGTTCAGGGCGCGGCCCAATCTGCCGATCTCCGTCTCGGGATCCGCGGGTTCGACCCGCCGGGTCAGGTCCCCGGCGGAAATGGCATCGGCTTCCCGGGTCATCGACTCGAGCGGCAGCAGGCCCCGGCGGATCAACAGCATCATGAGCACGAACAGGGCCACCACCACCGCGCCGGACACCGCCAGCTCGATATTCCGGAGGGAGGCCAGGGTGGCGTTCACCGAGTCGAGCCGGGTGGCCACCACCAGCGTCCCGCCCGGGAGGGCGGATGCCTGCAACCGGTACTCGGGCCCGCCCTTCGACTGGGAGGTGACGTTGACCGAATTGTTGTCCGGGTGATAGCTCCCGTGGGACTTCAACTGCTGCTGGACCGACAGGGTCGGCTGCACCGGCAACCGGGTCGGGAGGCGAGGGGCGGGGTCGGAGGCGGTGGTGGACCCGGACGGCCGGGTCACGACGAGTTTTCCGGTGGCGTCGAAGATCTCCACGTAGATCTCGGGGCTGACCCGGGAGTCGATCTCTTCCGATGAGATCTTCAGGCCCCGGGCGTCGGCCCGGACGACAAAGTTCTGGACCAGGGCGTGGGCGGCATTCAACTGGTCATCGGTCCGGCCAAACAAATAGGAGTGCAGCGAATTGAGGGTGATGAGGTCCATGGCGGCGAGGCCCAGCGCCACCAGGATGATCATGGAGGCAACCAGTCGACGCCGGAGGGTCACGGTCGTGCCACTGCTTCCACCACCGGTCCGAGGCCATCGACCGGCCGCCCGGTCACTTCCGTGGCTCCCGCAGGCTGTAGCCCACCCGCCGGATGGTGTGCACCAACGGCGGGTCGTAACAATCGACCTTCTTGCGCAGGTAGGAGATGTAGGTCTCGACGATATTGGGGTCGCCGTCGAAGTCGTAGTCCCAGACCGCGTTGAGGATGTCGGACTTCGACATCACCCGCCGGGAGTTGACCAGCAGGTACCAGAGGAGATTGAACTCGGTGGCGGTGAGGACGATCGGCTCTCCGGCCCGCCACACCTCGCGGGTCTCGTCGTCCATGACCAGGTCGGCGAATCGGCGGCGGCCGTCGGTTTCGGTCGAATCCGACCGTGCCCTCCGGAGCACGGCCCGGATCCGGGCCACCAACTCGTCGATGCTGAACGGCTTGGTGACGTAATCGTCACCGACCTCCAATCCGGCCACCTTGTCGCCCACCGTGTCCCGAGCGGTGAGGAACAGCACCGGAGTCACCACCCCGGACGACCGAAGGACCCGGCACACCTCGGTGCCTTCGATGTCGGGGAGCATCACGTCGAGCACGATCAGGTCTTGCAGACCCGCCCCGGCCATGGCGACGGCCTGGGCGCCGGTGCTGGCGACCTCGGTTTCGAACCCCTCGAACTCGAGCGCCGCGGCCAGGACGTCGGTGATGTACGGCTCGTCATCGACGATGAGGATCCGACCGGAGCGGTGATCGGTGGCCGGGTCACTCACGGCGTCCCAGTTCACACCCGGGCGGTCTGACGCCGGCCGCCGGAGATTCGGAAGATCCGCTGCAGGCCCCACCAGGTCACCAGCCCGAACGCCTCGACCACGATGAACGTCGACATCTTGGACTCGCCCCGGGTCCGGTCGACGAAGCGGATCGGGACCTCGGCGATCGACGCCCCGGCCCGTTTGGCCTGGTAAGTCATCTCGATCTGGAACCCGTAGCCCTCGGCCCGGATGTCGTCGAGGGCGATCCGCCGCAGCACGGTGGCGGCGTAGGCGCGGAATCCGGCGGTGGAGTCGGTGACCCCCAGGCCCAGCAGGGCGGAGGCGTACACGTTGCCCCCCCGGGACAGGAGCCGCCGGTGCCAGGCCCACTTGGGGATCGAACCCCCGGGGATGTACCTCGAACCGATGACCAGCTCGACCTCACCGTTCCCGTCGTCCCCGGTGCCGGCGTCGGCGCCGACCAGCGGGGCCACCAGATCCGGCAGCGCGTCGGGGTCATGGGAGAGGTCGGCGTCCATCTCCACGCAGACATCGAACCCCCGATCCAACCCCCATCGGAACCCGGCCCGGTAGGCACTCCCGAGGCCGGCCTTCTCGGTCCTCCGGAGGACCTCGATGTTGCCGATCTGGGCTCCCACCGCCTCGGCCAGGTCCCCGGTGCCATCCGGGCTCCCGTCGTCGACCACCAGCACCGTGGCCTCGGGAAGCGCACCACGGACCTTGTGGAGGACTCCCTCGATGTTCTCGGATTCGTTGTAGGTGGGGATGACGACCAAAACCTGCACTTCGGCAGTTTAGGGGACGGCTCTGCCGTCAACGGGAGCGGGGTCCTCGGCGTGGTCGCGGCCGTTGGCCTCCGGGGTCTCCGGCCGGGTGGAGGCGGGGGCCAGGCCGGGCCCGAGCGTCGGGGCTTCGTCGCCGGGCGCATCGGAGGTCCGGGTCTCGAGCCACACCTCCTTGACGATCACCTGGATGGCCGCCCCCACCGGGATGGCGGCCAGGGCGCCGGCCAGCGCCCCGAGGGCCGATCCGAAGACGCCGCCGAGGTTGGCCCCGATCAAGACGGAAAGGAGCACCAGGAGGGGGTTCATGCGAACGGTCCGGGCCATGACGATCGGATAGAGAAAGTGGTTCTCGACCAGCTGGAACCCGATGAACACGATGAGCATCACCAGCGCGGCGGTCGGCGAGTGCAGCAGGGCGATGAGGACGCTGGGGATGGCGGCGATCAACCCGCCGACCAGCGGGATCATCGCCACCAGCGCCACCCACAGGCCGATGAGGAGGGAGAAGGGCACCCCGAGGATGGCGAGGGTCACGAACACCACCACCCCGAAGGCCAGGGACAGCGCCACCGTGCCCAACACGTAGGAGGTGACGGCCCGGGACACCCGGGTTCCGACTTCGGCGACGGCCTGACGCCGCCGGGGTGGCAGCGTCCGGAGAAGGGCGGTCCGCATGTTCGGCGCATAGAGGAGCATGAACAGCGACAGGAAGGCGATGGTGAACAGGGCCAGCATGGTGGAGAGGACGGCCTTGCCCAGGTTGGCGCCCACGCTGAGCGCCGGCTTGCCGAGCTTCTGGGCCGCGGTCTGGAGTTTGGGGGCATTGGTCTGGACCCAGGTGAGCAGGTGGAAGTGCTGGAGGGTTTTGGCCAGCTGGCCGTGGCCCTTTTCGAGCTGGCTGACCATGGAGGGTAGTTTCGTGGCGAAATGGGATAGGGCATTGACCAGTGGGTAGCCGAACAGGCCCAAGAGACCGATGAACGCCAGCAACGCCACCAGGAACACGATGCCCACCGCCTGGCCCCGGCTCCGCCGGTGACGCTGGAGGAAGACCACCGCCGGGTTGAGGACGAGGGCGATGAAGCCGGCGATCAGGATCCAGAGAATGATCTCCCGGAGCCGTCCGAGCAGGCGGTAGGCCACCCAGGTGATAATGACCACCGCGTCGATGGTCAGGATGGTGCGGAGCGGAACCCCCTTGTCCTGGGCCGACGTCAGCAGCCGCTGCCAGCGGGATCCCCGGTGCGCAGTCGCCGTTTCCTCGCCGTCCTCGCCGCCGGCTCCCGGGTCGGTCATGGCACCAGCATGGCAGGTCACCCTGCCGGAGGCGTGCCAACATGAAGGGGATGGCTGTCGGCATGGGGCAGGAACCAGGCCTGAAAGACGGGCCGGACGCACCCTCGCAGCCGCCGGCGCCGAGGCATCGGCGGCGCTGGTGGCACCGCGGCCCGTTCGTCCGCCGAGAGGTACGCATCAGCGTCGGTGTGGTGATCGTCTTCCTGTTCGCCTTCTACATCGCCCTCCCGCTGCTGGCCAGTCACCGGAGCGAAGTCGAGTCGCTCGGCCACATCCGCTTCCAGTTCGTCATCCTCGGGCTCCTCCTCCAGGTCGGGGCGCTGGCTGCCTATACCGAGCTCACCCGCACCGTCCTCCCTGCGGGCCAGCTCAGCCGGTTCCGGGTGTTCCGGATCAACCTGTCGACCCTCGCCCTCAATCACGTCTCCCCCGGCGGCGGCGCCCCGGGGGCGGCGTTGTGGTACCGGCTGGCCACCCAGTCCGGCGTCAGCAGCGGCGATTCCGGCTTCGCCCTCGCCACCCAGGGCATCGGCTCGGCGGTCGTCCTCAACGCCCTGTTCTGGTTGAGCCTGGTCGTCTTCCTGGTCATCCACGGCTTCCACCCGCCGACCGGCCACACCGGCGGTGCCAGCGTCTCGGTGTCGATCCTGGTCACGGTGGCGGCGGCGCTCGGCGTCATCGTGATGACCGCCTTCGGGGGCATCTTCTATCTGCTCACCCGGGGGCAGGACCGGGCCAAGGCGCTGGTCCGGCGGATCGCCGTCCGGCTCCGCTTCCGGCATCCCGACCGGATCGCCGAGTCGGTGGAGGGGATCGCCAACCGGTTCGCCCTGCTGGTGGAGAACAAGCCGTTGCTCTACCGGGCCCTGGTCTGGGCCACCGCCAACTGGTTGCTCGATGCCGCCTCGCTCTGGGTCTTCGTGGGCGCCTTCTCCCATTTCATCTCCCCGGTGGACCTGATGGTGGCCTACGGGCTGGCCAACGTCCTGGCCGCCATCCCGATCACCCCCGGCGGCCTCGGCATCGTCGAGTTCGTCCTGGTCTCGATGATCACCAGCTTCGGTCCCACCGCCGATCAGGCCCTGTCGGCGGTGCTGGCCTACCGGGCGGTGAACTTCTGGCTCCCGATCCCCTTCGGGGGCCTGGCCTACGCCTCGCTCGAGTTCGAGCGGGGCACCCTCTACCGCCGGCTGCACCTTTTCTTCCTGCATCGCTACCAACTCCGGCGGCCAACGGATCCGGCCGACGAGGGCGCGTCGCCGGCGGCGAATGGTCGAGTGGCTCCTCCTGCGTCTTCGTCTGCTTCGCCGCCGTCGTCCAGCAACGGCACCTCCGGGAGCGGGGGGGATCCCCAGGGTCGGGCTCCGGAGGGTCGGGCTCCGGAGGCGGCGGAGACGCGGCCGTCCGGCGATCCCGATCCGGTCCAGGGCTCGTTCCCCGTCGATGGGGAGCCGGGGAACTACTAGCGGGGCGGGCCGGGCTCGACCCAGGTCAGGTCGGCAATCTGGCGACCCGGCGTCGGTCTGGCGGCTCGCCGGCGGGGCGGCCAGCACCGGCCCAGTTGGGCGGCGGGTGTCCGCGACCTCGCCGACTGCCCCAGTAGGATCCACCCGTGCTGCGGATGTCGTTGCGAAACCCTCAGGCGAAACCGCGGATTCGGGGGGTGAAGGCGCGGCGCCGGACCGAGCTCGGCCTGCTGGCGTTCGCCTCGCTGATCATCGTGGCCACCTACACCCTGATGGTCCTCGGGAACACCAAGAAGCTGCCGTCCGATTCGGTGCCGCTGCTCATCCTGATGCTGGTACTGGCGGCGGTGGCCCATATGGCCAACCGGGTGCTGGCCCCGAACGCCAACGCCGCCATCCTGCCGATCGCCTTTCTGCTGAACGGCATCGGCTACACGATGATCGTGCGCCTCGACCTCTACCCGACGCCCCAGACCCACTACGCCCCGCTGCAGGCGACCTGGACGGCGGTCGGGGTGGGCGCCTACGTCCTGACCCTGTTCGTGGTCCGCCGGTCCCGAGATCTCGACCGCTACCGCTACCTGCTGCTGATCGGTGGCGTGGGCCTCCTGTTGCTGCCCCTGGTCCCCCACCTCGGCGCCAACATCAACGGGGCCCGGCTCTGGATCCACCTCGGCTCGCTGGAGTTCCAACCGGTGGAGCTGGCCAAGATCGTGCTGTGCATCTTCTTCGCCTCCTACTTTGCCGAGAAACGCGAGTTGCTCACCATCCCCACCGCCCGGTTCGGCAACCGGCTGGTCGTCGATCCCCGACCCCTGGTCCCCATCGGCCTGGCCTGGGTGTTCGCCATCGGGGTGATGAGTCTCGAGCACGACATCGGCTTCTCGGCCCTGCTCTTCACCCTGTTCATCGCCCTGCTGTGGGTGACGACGGGAAGAACCGGTTACCTCCTGCTCGGGGTGGTGCTGTTCGGCATCGGCGCCTACATCTCCGGTCGCTACTTCTCCCAGACCCACATCCGGATCGAGACTTGGCTCGACCCCTGGAAGATCCTCCCCAACGACCCCGGGTACCAGCTCCGGCAGGCGTGGTTCTCGCTGGGCAGCGGCGGCATCGGCGGGAGCGGGCTCGGGCTGGGGGCACCGGGGACCATCCCCAACGCCAACACCGACTTCATCTTCGCCGGCATCGGCGAGGAGATGGGCCTGCTCGGCTCCACCATGGTGGTGGTGGCCTTCTTGCTCATCGTCGGGGCCGGACTGCGCGCCGCCCAGTCGGCCAAGTCGGAGTTCTCCAAACTGACCGCCACCGGGTTGACCGTCATCATCGGTTTTCAGGCGTTCTTCATCATCGGCGGGGTGGTCCGGCTGCTCCCCCTCACCGGGATCACCCTCCCGTTCGTCTCCTACGGCGGCTCGGCCCTCATCGCCAACTACATCCTGATCGCCCTGCTCATGCGCATCTCCGACGAGGGCGCCACCAACGTCGATACCGCCGAGCGCGAGCAGTTCGAGAAAACCGAGGAGGCCCGCCGGGCGCTGTTGGCCGGACCTCGGGGCTGAGCCGCGTCAGGGCGGGGAAACGTCCCCCAGCACCTCGAACAGCCTCGAGTCGATGAGGATCGGCACCGGTACCGACTGGCGGAGGGCGATGGCGACGGCATCCGACGGTCGACAGGAGTGCACCGACCGCCCGTTCGGACCCCGCAGGTCCAACTCGGCGAAGTAGGTCGTGCCCTGCCGGCCCACCAATCGGACGGCGACGACATCGATGTCGAAGGCCTGGAGGACGTCGGCCACCAGTTCGTGGGTGAGCGGCCGGGGGGTGGGGATCCGGCGCAACCCGTGGGAGATGGCGATCCCGTCCTGGAGGCCGACCGAGAACGAGAGCTGCCGGCGCGGCGATTCGGTTTCCCGCAGCACGACGGTGGGATGTTGGACGGGAAGGTCGACGGTCACCGAGGTGACGATGGCCATCCGGAACCCGTTGGCGGAGGCGGCCAGCACCGTGGGGTCTTCGGCGCCGGCTTCGGCATCGGCGGTGGCGCCGGCTTCGGCATCGGCGGTGCCCACCGGCGGCTCCGAACCGGAATCCTCGGCGACCGATGCCACCGGATCGGCTTCGGCCACCGGATCAGCTTCGGGAACCAGGTCGGCTTCGGCCACCGGTTCGCCTTGCGGAACCGGGATCGCTTGGACCGGCACCCCCGGGGCCGGCGCCTCCCCGGGTGGCGTATCGAGTGGATCGTCGGGCGAGCCCGGCGGATGGCTGGCCGGGTGGCTGGAGGTCTCGGTCATCGCGCACTCCGGGCGTGCACGCTGGCGGTTATCCCCACGGCGGCGAAGAACACCACCGAGGCGGATCCGCCGTAGGACAGGAAGGGCAGCGGGATGCCGGCGACCGGCATGATCCCCATGTTCATGCCGACATTCTCGAACACCGAGAACACCAGCAGGGCGAACACGCCGGCGCAGAGCAGTCGGCCGAACTCGTCCCGGGCCAGCTGGGCGGTCCGGAGGATCCGCCAGGCCACCACCCCGTAGAGGAACAGCAGCAGGCTCGAGCCGATGAAGCCCACCTGTTCACCGACGGCCGAGAAGATGAAGTCGGTCTGCTGGAACGGCACATAGGAGAGGTTGGTCTGGGCGCCGCGGAACAAGCCTTTCCCGAACAGGCCCCCGGCCCCGATGGCATCCTTGGCCTGGGTCACGTTGTAGGTCGCCGCCGAGCTGGCGCCGTTGGGGTTGATGAAGCTGGTGAGCCGGGCGATCTGATAGTGCTGGAGGAGGCCCAGTTTGAGCGCCACCACCACGATCAACACCGCTCCGACCACGACCATCACCAGATAGCGCCCGGGCATGCCGGCCACCGCCAGCATCACCACCAGGATCACGCTGAGGACGATCCCGGTGCCGAGGTCCGGCTGTTTGATGATGACCACGATCGGCACCACCGCGAGGATGAGGAGCCGGATCAGGTCGCGGAACTCCAAGCCCTCGCGCCGCCGGGCGCAGTAGGTGGCGATGGCCACGATCACCGTCAGCGTGGCGAATTCGGAAGGTTGGACCTGGAAGGGCCCGAGCGGGAACCAGCGCTGGGACCCGAGCGCGCTCTTGCCCAGCACGTAGACACCCAGCAGGGCAAACAGCGTCCCGATATAGAGGATCGTGCTCACCTGTTCGAGTCGCCGGTAGTCGAACACCGCGAGGGACACCATCACCACCACCCCGATGATCATGAAAATGGCCTGGCGCTTCAGGTAGAAGTGGGGATCGTCGCCGGCCAGCGCCAATTTCCCCCGGGTGGCCGAGTAGATCATCACCACCCCGGTGACCGCCAGCAACAACGAGGTCCCCACCAGGACCACGTCGAACCGCGCAGTGAGGTCTCGAGGCCGGCGGCCAACGTGTGCAGGGGCGTAGTTCACCATGGCGCTCGGGGCACAAGGCTACTCGGAGGCGAACTCCCCACTCGCTCGCCACATGGCGTCCAGCGGAGGCTCCTGGCCAGTCCATAGTTCCAGCTGGAGGGCCGCCTGGTGGACGAGCATGCCCAACCCGTTGAGAACCTCGGCCCCCCGGTTCCGGGCCGCTTCCAGCCAGGGGGTGACAGCGGGGTGGTACACCAGATCCACTGCCAGCTGGCGAGGGCCGAGCAGTTCGGGGTCGAGAGGCCATCGGTCGGGGCCTTCGGGGCCGGGCCGCCCCGGCGATCCCGGCATGCCGGTCGGCGTGGCGTTGACGACCAGGTCGCACGTGGCGACATCGGCGGCGACCCCGACCCTGCCGACCGAACCGGCCAGGGCGGCGGCCGCCTCGGCCCGGGTGCGGGTCCGGTTGACCACCACGACCTCCGCGGCCCCCGAGTCGGCGAGCGCGGCGATGATCGACCGGGCCGCCCCCCCGGCGCCGACCACCAGACACCGGTGCCCGTCCGGATCGAAATGCCCGCCCCGGCGAAGGGCGGCCACCAGACCCCTGCCGTCGGTGTTGTCGCCGATCAGGACTCCGTCGTCGTTGGTGACACAGTTGACCGCCCCCAGGCGCTCGGCCATCGGGGTCAGGCGGTCGACGTGGGTGGCGGCGTCGTCCTTGTGGGGCATGGTCACCGACAGCCCCCTGATTCCGAGGACGCGAACGCCGTCCAGCGCGGTCCCGGTGTTGCCCTTCGCCACCCGGAAGCCCACCGACACCCAGTCCAGCCCGAGGTGGGCAAAGGCCACGTTGTGCAGACGCGGGGACAGCGAGTGGGCCACCGGGTCCCCGATGACGCCGACCACGGTGGTGGCCGCCGAGAGCGTCGAGGAGCTCGCCATCGTCACTAGCCGACCCCGCGCTGGTGGGCGATGGCCTGGTTGGCCAACTGTTCTGCGTAGGTGTCGGAGAACGCCTCGGTGCCGTCGGGCTCGACCACCACGAAGAACAGCCACGACCCGGCGGGGGGATTCAGGGCCGCCTGGAGGGCGGCGGGCGCGGGGAAACAGATCGGGGTGGGCGTGAGCCCGGTGTGGAGGTAGGTGTTGTACGGCGACGGCAGCTGGAGATCGGTGCTGGTCACCGGGCCCCCGTCCCGACCCTCGGAATAGAGCACGGTGGAATCCATCTGCAACGGCGTGTTCTTGGCCAGACGGTTGAGGATGACCCGGGCCACCGGGCCCAGGTTCTTCTGGATCACCCCTTCCTTCTCCACGATGGAGGCCATGGTGATCGCCTGGTACGGGGTCAGCCCGAGAGCCGCCGACCGGGCCGTGAGGTTCATGGCCGCCGCCTGGCTGTCGAACCGATCGATCATCTGGGTCAACAGCTGGGTGTCGGATTCGCCCGGCAGTATCCGGTAGCTCCCGGTACCGAGCAGCCCGTCGAGATTGGTCACGCCGGCCGGTTGCCACTGCGAGTGAAGCGATCCCCCGTCGGCCAGCTGCTTGAAGGCCGATCCATCGTGGCCGGGGAACTGGCCGACCCGGCTGGCCACTTCGGAGACCGTGAATCCTGGCTCGACGCTGAGATCGAACACGTTGGGACCATTGCCCAACACGCTTTTGACGGTGCTGAAGCTGTCGTTCTTGTTGAAGGCGTAGGACCCGACAAGGACCCCCGGATCGCCGTGGAGGCTGATCCAGATCCGGAAGGCCAGGGAGCTGCCGATGACACCGTCCTTTTGCAGGGTGCCGGCAAACGAACTGACCCCCGCTCCCTTGGGCACCGCCACGATCACCTGGGCCCCCTTCGGGCCTGACGGGTTGGCCTCGTGGTCCAACCACAGGTAGCCACCCACCACCACGACCAACACGAGGAGCACGAACACCATCGCCGCGATCCGATACGGATGGTGGGCGAACACCGTGGTCCGGCCTCGACCGTGCTGGCCGCCCCGACTCCCCGGGCCGGCGGGTCCGGGGTGACCCTCCGGGTCGGAGCCGGTTTGCTCCCCTCCCGGGTCGGGTGGGTCCACGTCGGCGATGAAACGGGAGGTCGGGACGGTGAGGGGATCCCGACGTTGGCCGAAGCTTTCGGGGATGGGGATCGAACCCGGCGGTAGGTCGTCTCCCCCGGCGGGCTGACGGTCGGGGTGGTCGTGAGGGTCGGGTTGGTCGGGGTGGTCGGGACGGTCCGGGTGGTCCGGATCTTCGGGGGTCATCGGGAGTCCCTTTGGGCTTCCAGCCATGCCTGCAGCAGCACCGTCGCCGCCGATCGGTCGATGACCTTGCGGCGCGCCTTGCTCCGCCTGCCTCCGGCGGCCAGGGATTGATGGGCGG
The DNA here is from genome assembly GCA_035551535.1 of Acidimicrobiales bacterium. Classification (GTDB taxonomy): domain Bacteria; phylum Actinomycetota; class Acidimicrobiia; order Acidimicrobiales; family RAAP-2; genus DASZIT01. Next base: position 23,418 of record DASZNG010000111.1, read on the forward strand.
TCACCGTGGTCAGCCGCTCGTCGAAGAGCTCGACCGCAACCCCTTGCGGCTGCAACCGGCTCCGCAGGGCGTCGGCCTCGGCTTCGGCTTCGACGGCCGCCGTCCCTCGGGACCCGTCGAGTGAGAGGGGCAGCCCCACCACCACCACACGGGCTTCCACCTCCATCACCAGGTCGATCAACGCCCGGCGGTCCCGTTCTCGGTCTCCGGTCCGCTCCACCGTCGACCGGGGTGAAGCCAATGTCCGGCCCGAGTTGCTCACCGCCACCCCGATCCGCCGGCTCCCGAGGTCGATGCCGACGGCCCGACCCTGGGTCATCGAGGTGGCCGCCGAGCGCGCCGGGTCGTCCGCCCGATCCGGCGCACCATCAGCCACCCGCCAGTGCCTTTCGGGCCTCGTCCAGGGCGTTGTCGATGCCGGAAGGATCCTTGCCGCCGGCCACGGCCACCTGGGCGGATCCGCCCCCGCCTCCGCCCAGGAAGGGGCCGATGCGCTTGACCAGGTTCCCGGCGTGGGTCTCCGGCCCCGGGCTCGCTCCGCCTTTGGTTCCGTCTCCGTCGACGGCGACGGCCACCGCCGCCTTGGCTCCGTCCGGGCTGCCTCCCAACACCACCGCCCGCAGACCACCCAACTTGCGGGCGCTCTGGGCCAGGTCACGGAGCTCGTCGGGGGTCAGGCCGTCCCGCCGGGCCACCACCACCCCGTCGGTGGCATCCGCTGCCAACGAGGCGGCTTCGCTTTGCATCTGCCGGCTCTTCAACTGTTCGAGGGCCTTTTCGGCGGTGCGCTGTCGCTCGAGCAGCCGCTCGATGGTCTCCGGGACGTTCTCGGGCTCGGTGCGAAGGAGACCGGCGGCCTCGGTCAACAGTCCTTCCCGGGCCACGATCCGATCGAAGGCGCCACTGCCGGTTACCGCCTCGATCCGACGGGTGTTGCTGCCGATCGACGACTCCGACACCACGGTGATCGGGCCGATCATCCCCAGTGCCCCGACATGGGTCCCGCCACACAATTCGATCGAATGGGCTCCGGCCCGCACCACCCGTACCCGGTCGCCGTACTTGTCCTTGAAAAAGGCGAGGGCGCCCATCGACTCCGCCTCCTCCTTGGTGGTCTCGATCACCTCGACGTCGGCATCGGTGAGGACGTCGGCGTTGGCCATGGAGGCCACCGCGCCCAACTCTTCGGGGGCGACGCTCCCGGGATGGCTGAAATCGAATCGCAGGCGGTCGGGGGCGACCAACGATCCTTGCTGATGGACATGGTCTCCCAGGACATTGCGCAAGGCGGCGTGCAGCAGGTGGGTGCCGGTGTGGTTGCGGCGAAGGGCGTCCCGGCGGGGGGCGTCGATGGTGGCCAGCGCGTCCTGGCCGGCGAACACCTCGCCGTCGATACGCGCCCGGTGGGCGGTCAGCCCGGGGAGGGCATAGACGGTGTCGTAGACCAGGGCGGTGCCGGTTTCGGTGACGATGGTCCCGGTGTCGCCGACCTGACCCCCGCTCTCGGCGTAGAACGGCGTCCGGTCGAGGAAGATCTCCGCCTGTCCGGGGCGGTCAGGCTCGGGGTCGGTGAGCACGGCGATGATCCGGGACGGGGCCGAGTAGCTGTCCGGGTACTGCCCGATGAACTGGGTCTGACCGTCACTGTCGAGAATCGAGCGGTAGGCGTTCTGCCCGGCCGCCGCCTTGCCGCTGCGGGCCGCCGCCCGGGCCTGGCTGCGTTGGGCATCCATGGCCGCCTCGAACCCGGCGAGATCGACAGCCACGCCGGCCTCCTCGGCGATCTCCACCGTGAGCTCGACCGGAAAGCCGTAGGTGTCGTGAAGCTTGAAGGCGACATCCCCGGGGAGGGTCACGGCGCCGGAGGCCAGCTGCTCCTCGAGGATCGCCGACCCGGTGGCCAGGGTGCGCAGGAACCCCTCCTCCTCCCGGGAGACCACGTCGGTGATGAGGCGATGGTTCTCGGCCAGCTCCGGATAGGCGCCGCCCAGGGTGCCGATGGCGGCATCCACCAGTCGGGGGGTGAACGTCTCGTCGACCCCGAGCTGCCGTCCCCGTCGCACGGCCCGGCGGATGATCCGGCGGAGCACGTAGCCCCGGCCTTCGTTGGCGGGGAGGACCCCGTCAGCCACCAGCATGGACATGGCCCGGCCGTGGTCGGCCAGGATCCGGAGCCCCACATCGGTGGGCTCATCTCGGCCGTAGGTGTGTCCGGTGATCGACTGCGCCTCCTCGAGCATCGGCAGGAACAGATCGGTGGCGAAGATCGAATCGACCCCCTGCAGGATCGGGAGGATCCGCTCGAGCCCGGCACCGGTGTCGATGCTGGGCCGGGGAAGCGGCTCGAGGGTGCTCTCGTCTACTCGGTTGTACTGCATGAAGACCAGATTCCAGATCTCGACGAACCGTTCGCTGCCGCCGTGGGCCGGCCCCCCGGGCTCGCCGTACTCGGCGCCCATGTCGAAGAAGATCTCCGAGCTGGGGCCGCAGGGCCCGGTCTCCCCCATCTTCCAGAAGTTGTCGTCGCCCAGCCGCTGGATACGGTCGGCCGGAACCCCGACCCCGTCGCGCCAGATCAGCTCGGCCTCGTCGTCGTCGTCGTAGACGGTGATCCAGAGCCGGTCGGCGTCCATCCCCAGCACGTCGGTGACCAGCTCCCAGGCGTAGGGAATAGCCAGGTCCTTGAAGTAGTCCCCGAAGCTGAAGTTGCCCAACATCTCGAAGAAGGTGTTGTGCCGGCGGGTGGTCCCGACCACGTCGATGTCGACGGTCCGGAAGCACTTCTGGATCCCCGTGGCCCGGGGCCAGGGAGCGCTCTCGTCCCCGACGAAGAAGGGCTTGAACGGCACCATCCCGGCAATGGTGAACAGCACCGACGGGTCATGGGGGATCAAACTGGCCGAGGGCACCACGACATGCCCGCGTTCCGAAAAGAACCCGGTAAAGGCGGCGCGAAGTTGGTCGGCGGTCATCACCGTGCCAGGGGTCACGACCAGAAAGCTTACTTGCCCAGGTGAGAGGCTGATTTCGTCGCGGCGACCTTCTGAACGACCCGGCGACTCCGACGCGAGCGGCGAGCGCGACGGGCCCGGCTCGTGGCGTCGGGTTGCGGCGGCGTCTTCGGTTCTTCGGTCTTCCCGATGCCTGCCATCCCATCTGGCGTCTCGTCTGCCGTCTCCGCCGACGACTCCCCGTAGCCACGCATTTCACTGGTCGAAGGATGCGACGCCCGCATCGGAACGTCTCGCCGTTTGGAAAGCTCCTGCCACAGCTGTTCTTCGTGAATGCGCATCTCGTCCCGGCCGAACGAGACCGCGCTCCGGACCCGCCCGCCGGTTGATTCCGCCATCTGGCGCGCCGACCTGCCAATTTCGAGGGCCAGCGCATCGGGCTGCAGGCGACTGGCCGCATCTTGGACGGCGCGGCGTATCCGGCGCTCGACCCACAGCGATGACCCGGCGCCGAGTGCGGCCCCTACCGCCAACCAGAATGGGCGTTTAGGAATCATGTCTACGGGCTTTCCTACTCTGTTTTTCGGGCGATCCCGCGGATGCAGGCATCCCCGGAGCCCCGTTTGACCCCGAGGCCAGCCGACGCATCCCGCCCGCCGCCCCGGCCTTGACGGCGAGCACCTTTACGACGGGATTGGCAAAGGCGCGGTAGGCCAGCCGGGATGCGGAATCGACCGTCGAGTGCACGGATTCCGTCGAGTCGAGGACCGCACCAACCCGCTCCATCTCGGTGGCCGCCTGATCCACCACCCGATGCGCATCGGCAACCATCGGCATCAGTTGGCGGCGGAGGTCGTCCGCGACCGTCGACAGCTCGCGGACCTGCCGGCGCAGCGAGATCATGACGGCGAGGAGGCCTGCCGCCGCCAGGATGCAGGCGATGGAGGCGACAAGAATGGCAGTCTGGCCCGCGGACATGATCTGTGCAGCTTAGAACCGTTCGTGCGCCTCCCCGAAGGGCGGGGCCGGGGCGCTTGCCGAGGCCTAAGGTGGCGGCTGGCAGGCCATCGCCGGGGGGGTTTTCGCCGTCCAGGCCTAAAGCAAGGAGTTACCGATGCCCACGTTCATGGACTTCCATGACGACCTGAAGCTGCCGAGCGAGGCAATTCAGCAGATCACCCAGGACACCAAAGACGCCAAGACTGACGAGTTCGGAGTCCGACAGGTCGAGCTGTTCCACAACTCCGACGGGAAGGTGTACTGCCTGCTCGAGGCGCCCGATGTCGAAGCTGTCCGCCGTCACCACGCGGCTCTGGATGTTCCGTGCGGGGATGTGCACGAGGTGTCGGGGCTCCTCTAGATCTTTCGTCGGCGAGTAGTCCTTTTTCGTACGCGCCAGGTCGACCCGGCTCGAAGAACTGGCCGGCATCACCCCCAATCGGCGGCTTGCCCGGGTTCGGGCTCAGGATCCCGCGTCCGTGGGGCCGTCGCCAGGTTTTGTGGGCGAATGCGCCCCCGGTCGCCGGATCCGGCTCCTGCCGGAACGGTGGGAGGTTCGAACCGCCATCGGGGCCTTTTTTGGGACCGAAGCCTCCACCACCCGTCAGATTGGCGGCGGAGGGTTTCGTTGGTTCTCTCTCGGATGCCGCTAAAGCAGAGGCTCCAACCTTGCCGCGATCTCTCGGTAGCGTGCCACCGGAATCAGGTGGATGCCGTCGAAGGCGTTCGACTCCCGGATCACTCTGATGAGATCACAGGCGATTTCCACTCCAGCGTTGCGATCGCCCTCGAGCTGTTCGATGATCGCGTTGGGAACGGCCAGTTGGGGTACATCAGCTGACAGTTTGGCTGCCATTGATGCACTGGGAACGACCATCACTCCAGCGAACACTGGGCCAGAGAAGGTAATGGAGGCTCGCCACTCCAACAGGGCCTCTGCCGAAAAGCAGACTTGGGCCAAGAGAAAGTCGGCTTCTTGCTTCCATGTAGGGATCGGTCGAAGCCCTGATGCGACTCCGAGTCGGAACGGACCGCCGACGTCGGTCCGGTGGGCGAATTGCCGAGCCTCAGCAATCATCGACCGCACGGTGAGGTCATCTGAACGAGAGCCTGTCTCGGGGCGGTCACCGTAGACGAACAAGAACTCACTGACCCCGTATGCGGACGCGGTCAGCAGATCGCGCCTGAAGCCCAAGACGTTGCGATCCCGTGCGTTGATACACGCGATCGATCGCCCTCCCATGAGATTGACTTCGTGGGCCACGGCGATACTCGACACCGTCGCCCGACCAATATGGTTGTCGGGAATCAGAAACGCACTGGCGACGCGGCTCAGCACACCGATCTGGTGTCGGACCTGCATCACATCTGGCCGGGTGGCCGGCTCGATCTCGCAAATGATCTCGAACTTCCGGGTCGCCATAGTTACACGATACGTCGAGCTGCCACGGGGTACCCCCAGGACCGTGATGCTGGACCCTGAGGGAAACGAGTTCTGCATCGGCTAGATCCCGAGGCACCGATAGCCTGGCCACAGCTTCTCTGGCGCCAGGCTGGCTGCTCGTCAGGGCAGGCTTACCGCCCCAGCGACCGATCCAAAGTCCCTGGCATTCCCGAACGGATAAATGCCTCCGGCTGAATCGAGGATCGTGTACCCCTGATCAGCTAGAGCGGGAGCGATGCCCAGGACGAGGTGGGGTGGAGGTGCACTTCCGAGAGACCCGAAGAAACCGCTTGCACCGAATGTAAAGACTCCACCGTCATTGGCCACGAACCGGTAACCCGTGCTTGTTCCCGCCTCCATACCCACGATCGGCCGGTTCAGGCGGATGGCTCCCGTCGACCCTAGGAACGGAGCATCGAACGAGAAAACCCCGCCATCACCGGCGACGAGCCAGTAACCGCCGGTACTCGAATCGACCGCCATTCCCACAACCGCCTGGTTGATATGAGTGCCGCCCATCGACCCCAGGAACCGTGCGTCGCCGAAGCCGAACACTCCGCCGTCGGATGCAACCAGGTAATAACCCATTCCGTCTGGCGTGGCGCCGATGCCGACAACCGGCTCGTTCAGAGCAATGCCGCCCGTCGATCCGTAAAACTGGGCATCTCCGAAACTGAAGACGCCACCATCCGAAGCGACGAGCCAGTATCCGTTGCCGGTCGGGGTCGATGCGATCCCGACAATGGGGTGATTGAGAGGGCTGCCACTCATCGAACCGAACCATCGTGCATCGCCGAAGCCGAGGACCTGGCCATCGGAGGTGGCCTGCCAGTAACCCTGACGATCCGGTGTGCTTGCAAGCCCGACGAATGGCGAGATTCCCTCTCCACAAGGCGGCAGTGTGACGGTGTACGAATTTGCAATCGGCCACGGTGATACCGGATTCAGGTTCTGCGCAGTGATCCCGGAGGAACCAATGTGGGCCGCAATCGTATGTGGCCCGGGTCCAAACAGGGGCGAGGAGGTGTTCCATAGCACCGTGGCCGCACCACTCGGTCCGACGGTCGCCACCTGGGTGCCCGTGGCGTCGGGGCCGTCATAGAGGAAGAGGTTCACGTTGGTGCTTTGCCCGATAGGGAAGCCAATAAATGAAAAGGCGAACTCGGGAGAACCCGCCACGCACACGCCAGTGGCGCTGTACGAGGGACTGGTCGTGACGGAACCAGCGTCGGGAGGATTTCCGGCGATGATCGCCATACCGAGCCAGCCAAGAATCGATGCTCCGACCGCGGCTTTGGACATTCGGCGATAGACCACGGCACCACCTTCGCTCTAGCGGTTCCCACACGGAACGCCGAAACCACTCCCGATTTGGTTAACGCACTGGTTCTACCCCGAAACCTTGGACATCGGTTCGTCCGCACAGTGACAAGGGCAGCCGTACCCAGCCCGTCTCGAACGTATCGCGTACCGCCGGGTCCGTGTGGCCGTATGCACTTCGGGGGAAACTATTGGTCCTGTCGCCGGTTCGACGAGTGATGCCGGATTTATCTCAGGGTTTCGCCGGACTACTGTGGGCCCCAAACTGAGGTGCAAGAGCAAACGCAGGACGCTGGGATATCCACCTGGACATACGGACGGCAGCTGGGCGGCCTGGTGACGGGTGCCGTGGTGTTCGTTGGCGACAACTCCGTCGGTGAGGCGTTCATCCGATCGTAGCTACCTCACTACGCGGTAGCGGATGTGTGTGGCTTCGGGGGTGTCGACCACTCGAACGATCTCCAACTCAACCCTCGCCGGCAACACGTCGAATAGTCGGCGGCCGCTACCGAACAGCACTGGGACTTGGTGAATCTGCAGTTCATCAAGCAGGTCTGCCTCAAGCGCCGTCTGTGCCGTATATCCACCATGGACCAGCACATTGCGGTCACCTGCAGCAGTCTTCGCCTGTGACATTGCGCTGGCGATCCCATCCGTCACATAGGTCACCAATGGATACTTGGCGACCGACGGTCCGGGCGGGCGGTGACTAGGCACGAAGATTGGGACGCGGTCATGGTGGTCACCACCCCAGTGATCGGTCTGTTCCACAGTATTGCGACCGGAGAGGACGGCGCCGGTCTCTTTGATTTCGCTGAGAAATTGACTCCCAATTCCCGACGCATCAGTGGTCCCCGCTGTCGGTGCGGCCTCCGAAGCAAACCCATACCAATCGTGGAGCCGCATGAAGTCGTCGTCGCCAGGGTTCCCCGGTTCGTCATTGGGGCCAGCGATGTACCCGTCAACCGACATAGACATGTAGAGCACCGATCTAGACATATACTGAGCCTCTCCCGTGTGACACTTCCGATCTCATCACCAGTAGCGACGAGGCAAGGTGAAACAAATCATCGGTGCATCTACGCGCTGCCCCAGAAACCGGTTGTGGACAGTCGAGTTCTCGGTGATCTAATGACAATTCGGCGTCACCAGCCGAGTTGACCTTCGCCTTCCTGAAAGGTGCCGGTGGGGCCGTCCTTGCCGATGGTGGCCATGCGAACGATGACCTCTGCGCCCTTTTCGACCGGCTGCCCTGCCCCGCTAAAGGGAGTCAGATCGGTGGCGGTAAAGCCCGGCTCGACCGCGTTGAACCTAACGTCGGGTATTGCTTTGGCGTACTGAACGGTGAGCATGGATACGGCGGCCTTGCTCGAGCCGTAGATGATGGCGGGGAAGTGAAACTGCCGTCGGTCCGGATTGGTCACCGCCCAGAACGAGCCAAGGGCGCTGGAGACGTTGACCACGACCGGGTTCTCGGACTTTTCCAACAAGGGAAGTGCGGCCTGGGTGACACGGATGATACCGACCACATTGGTATCGAATACCTCCTGCGCGACCTGGCCGTTGACGTCCGCGGTCGGGCTAATACCCGCGTTGTTGACGACGACATCTAGGTGACCCTCGCTGCTAGCGATGACATTCATGGCGGACGCGACTGATGCGTCATCAGTCACGTCAAGCAGCACAAACCGGGCGCTCAGCTCGGTTGCAGCCGACTGGCCCCGCTCGACACTGCGCGCCCCGATGTACACGGTGTGCCCCCGCTCGATCAGTTGGCGGGCGGTCTCGTAGCCGAGCCCCTTGTTGGCACCAGTGACAAGCGTCACGGGCATTTCTCGTACCTCCTTGTTCGTGATCGAGTGCCATTCATCGCACGATGGATTGCGCGCCAGTCTGACCTGTCAACGGGACTCGGCTGGGAACCAGCAGGCCTCCGTGCCCGGATCTTTCTGCCGGCGACGGCCCTTATCGCCGGCTCAGCGGGGGCAACCGGCGTCGGGGATTCTGCCTTGGCGCCCTGGACGCGAGTTCAGAGTCCCTTTCTGACCGTCCGCTCCAGGATTCCCAGCGTGGCGCGCAGGGCCGACTCGGGCACGATCGGAAAGCGTTCCTTGAGGTCACCGCTCACCTTCGACCAGTCGTAGTAGGACGTCACATTGGTGACCCCGTCCTCGCCGGCATCCAGCCGATACCCATAGAAATGCGGAACCGGAATATCGGGCCCGAGATCCCACGCAATCTCCTTGTTGCGCTCAAAGTTGATGATGGTCACGGTCACGTCGTACTTGCCGAGGGGGACGTCATTGAGCGACTCGCGATCCATGTGGATGACGAAGGTATCGCCCACCGTTTCCGCCGGCTCCCCCGTGAAGTCCTGCAACATTCCCGAGGCGTCGATGGCGACATGACCGGCCGGGCTGCGCAAGACGTCGAAGATGGCGGCGGGCGGCGCCGGGATTGGCCGGGTCACCTCGATCCGGTCGGGCAGGAAAACGGTATCGGGCATCTGGAGCTCCTCATGGACCTGAGCGACCTTGTCGGCCGCCCTCGAAGGGTTCGTCCCGACCAGCATCGCGCACCGGCGCCGGGGCCCGCGGCCGTAACCGGCAACAACCGTCACGTCGTCGAGAAATGGCTTCAGCCCGTGGGAAGGGAGAT
>DASZNG010000112.1:0-13314 GCA_035551535.1 Acidimicrobiales bacterium
TGGTGGATTGGCGGGAGCGGGTCAGGCGGTACGAGTCACTCAGGGGGCGCGGGACGCGGGCGAGATCCCGGCCAGGTGGAGCTGAACACCATGGTGGCGAAAGTTATCGTCGGCTCGGACCCCGGACCGCGGATTGCCCAGCAGGCGGCCGAAACCGGGACCTCTCCCGCGCATATGAATGACTCGACCCTGTACCTCTGCGGCAACCGCCGCGAGGTCTGCGAACGCCTCCAGCGCTGGCGCCAGGAGATCGGCATTTCTTATGTTTCCCTCTTCGATCCCGGCGACGAGCAGGTCGACTACTTCGCCGAGCACGTGGCCGCAAGACTGGGCGGCCAGTAAGGCCGATCGATCAGATCTCCGCGACGATCCTGAACACCGCGCCGGTCGGGTCGGTGGCGGTGGCCAGACGGCCGTAGGGGGTGTCCTCGGCCGGGATCACGACACCACCGCCCAGCTGCTCGACTTGGCCCAAGGCTTTGTCGGCGTCCTCGACGCTGAAGTAGATGTTCCAGCTGGCCGGAGCTCCGTCGGGCAGAAACCCGCTGGCGTCCATGATGCCGGCTAGCGCGGCGTCCCCCTCGCGGAAGGTGGTGTAGCGGAACTCCGGGCTGTCGGCTTCGACATGGATGTCCCACTGGAAGACGTCCCGGTAGAAGGCGACCGAGGCGTCATAGTCGCGGGTCTGGAGCTCGAACCACGCCGGCGCGCCAGGCTCATTGGCGATGCCGAAGCCCTGATGCTCGCCACCCCGCCAGGCTCCGATGGCGGCGTTCCCCGGGTCGGTCATCACCGCGAAGCTGCCCAAGTTCCCGACCTCCATGGCCGGGAGCACCACCTGTCCGCCGTGGGCGGCCGCGGCCTCGGTGGTGGCTTTGGCGTCCGGGGTGGCCAGGTACACGGTCCAGGCATCCGGGGCACCCGACTGGCCGTCGTTCTTCATGCACCCGGCCACCAGCTTCCCGTCTTTCGAGAGGTTGACATAGCCTCCGTGTTCGTCACTCGGGTCCGCCGCCGTCCACCCGAACAGCTGGCCGTAGAACGCCTGGCTCTTGTCCGGATCCGAAGTCAAGAGGTCGGCCCAACATGGGGCACCCGGACTGGAAGTGTCTCGCTGTGTCATTGGGGGTTCTCCTTGGAGTCGCTCGAAGGCTGTCAACCAGGTAGATACCCGGGAGGCCCGAAACTCATCGGTGGTTCCTGGATTATTTTGGCGTCGGGTCGGTGGCCGGTCGAACCGCTGGCCCCCGGGACCGGGCGATGAGAGACTCGGGCATGACCCCGCCGACCACCGACGCCGACTCGATCGCCAAGCAGATTCGCCAGGCGTACGATGCCCGCAACCTCGACGGCCTGGCCCCGCTGTTGGCCGCGGATGTCACCTGGGGCGACCCCGGCACCGCCAGGGGTTGTCGGAACCGGTCCGACGTCCTGGCCACCTACTCCCGGTTGATGTCGGACGGGGTCGATGGCGAGATCACCGAGTTGATCCAGGGCCCGACCGGACTCCTCTGCGGCCTGACGGTCCACTGGCCTGACGAGACCCAAGGGCGCGACGAGCGGAGCGTCTTCCACGTCTACCGGGTCCAGGACGGCCTCATCACCCGGATCGATCGCTTCGACGATCGGGATGCAGCGGCCCAGTCCGCCGGCCTTCTGTGAGTCGGTCGGGCCGAACCCGATCACGCGGCACCGGGGTCCCATCGGCGGCTCAACGGGCCAGCGCCGGGTCATTTGGGTGAGGCGAGAGCGGTGTCACTTCGTCGGTGCGCCATAGGTGCAGCGGCATCGAGGCGAGGACTTCGTCGAGTTGCCGGGAATCGTCAGCGGAGAAGAGTCCGAGACTTCGCCATTCGCCCGGATGGAGTGGGGGTCGCCACAGGCGGAGCAGATGTCCTTGGGCTGCGAGCTCCCGCGAGCGTGCGGCCTCGCGGCTACGGACGTCATCGACGGTTTCCGGCGGGGTGCCCTCGGGAACGTCCGTCGTCATGGTCACCAGGAACTCCACCCTTGCCTCCTATCGGGGCCGGCATTTGCCTTCCGGATCCCCGCGGACCAGCCGGCTTCCCACTCTCGCGCCCCGGGACGTCGATCGCCCATTCGGAAGGCCGAGTCGATGCCCGTGGCTCGCCGGACGGTCAGCTCCGCGTGCAGCCACTGAAGTAACGTCCAGGGTTTTCGCGAGGGCGAAACGCCGCTTCCCGGACGGTGACGGCGCCAGAGGACCCCGAGAGGACACGAGAACACCAAGGAGGCTGGACCCATGGAGATAGCCGTGCTGGCAGACCTGCTCCGAGAGACATCCGAGCATCACGATCACTACGAGAAGACGGCTCCGAAGCACGACTGGTGGGACTGGTATGCCGCCTACATGATGGCGCGCCAAGCCGGGAACTCCCCGGAGCAGGCATCCGAGGCCGCCCGGCGCTACCTGGAGGGACTCCCAGGCGCCACCTCCCGGTGAATCGCACGCGGATCAGTCAGCTGGCGATGTCCTTCCCGCCGAGAGAGTCACGTTCCAGACAGTCGAATTTCCCTGATTCGAGAACGGGATGTCTCGTTCAAGGGCACGGCGATACCCAGTTGGTGTCCAGGAGGACCCGGCCTAGTGCCACCCAGGCATCGCCGTAGTAGGTGGGGGACTGCTGGGATTGCTGGTCGGCCTGGCCGAGGAGCGAGGTTGCATCCTGGACATGCCCGGCCGCCTGGGCCGATGCCGCCGCGGCCACCAATCCGACCGGATTCACCACCCCGGAGTCGGGTTGGCCGGACAGCGTGTAGGCGATGTCCGCGCCGTGATGAGCCGCAGGCTGGAGCACCGTCCAGTCACGGGCGGCCACCGACCGGTCGGCGGCGCGGCAACTGGCGGCCAGCCACACCGGCGCCCGTTCCGCATTCAAGGCGTAGGCCGGAGTGCCGGCCCCGGTGGGCCCGCCGACCGGCTGGGCCGTCCCGTCGGGCAACAGCTCCACCCAGTCGGGCAGCAGTCGGACCGGGCTGGTGCCGGTGAGTCCGGTCATCAGGGCGGTGGTGCTGGTGGCCAGGGCCGACCACCGGGGATCGCCGGTGGCGGTGGCCAGGGCGGCCATCGCCTCGGGGGCGAGATAGCTGGGGTTCGCCACCACCGGCCCGGTCACCGCCCAGGGGCCGGCGGCCAGCTCGAGGTTCCCGGCCACGTTGATTGTCTCGTTGGCGAGGATGGCCGCCGCCACCGCCTTGCCGTCGGTCACGTAGGTGGGATTGGCGAACCGCTGGCCGGCCAGGATCAGCGCCCAGGCGGTGTCCAGGTCGGCGTCCGAGGCCGGCTGCGGGTCAACCACCGCCCCGTTGCTCCAGTGGAAGGAGAACAGCCCATCGGGATGTTGCAGATTGGCCTGGGTCCAACGCCAGGCTTCGGCGAACGGGCCGGCCTGGCCGGTGGCCACGGCCAGCAGCATGGCGTAGGCCTGTCCCTCGCTCACCGTGTCACCGCCCTGGTCGTGGCGCACCACCCGCCCGTCGGGGGCCAGATACCGCTGGAGGAAGGTCATGGAGTCGGTCCGGGCCAGCGTCTGCGGGTTGGCCGCCGCCAGCGCGGCGCGCTGGGCATTGGCCCGGCTCCCCCCGATCGACAGTGAGGCGATACCGACCCCGACGGCAATCACCGCGAGGATGGCCACCAGCATCCGGCGGGCGGCACCTTTGCGCTCCACCCGCTTCCCCGGCGCCACGATGCCGTCTTTGGCGCTCCAGGCCAGGGCCCGGTCGTGGTTCGTCGAGCGAACCGTCATGCCGGCATCCGCTCGAAGTCCCGGTCCGCTCGGACCTGCGGTTCGGAGACCGGTGCGGGGGACGGAGTCGGGGCCGATCGGCGCCGGCCGACGATGGCCGACCACGATCCGACCACCAGCACCGACAGGTGGAGGAGGGCGAAGCCCACATTGTTGAGGGTGGCGGCGGTCAAGCTCCGGTCGAGCGCATAGGCCATGGCCGCCAGCAGGCCGCCCATGGTCAGCAGCGCCGGCAGGACGGCGCCGGGCTGCGGCCCGTCGAGGCCGTGTTTGGGGGTGACCACGAACCGCCCCCGCAGGTGGAGGATCACCAACAGGGTCGACAGCACCTGGACGAAGAAGGTGGAGATCAACAGGGCGAAGGCGTCGAAGGTGTACTCCCCGGCCCCGGCGACCGCCACCGCCAGCAGGCTCACGCAGAAATACGGGGCGAAGTGCAGCAGGAACTGGTCGGCGGTGGCCCCGGCCAGCGGCTGGGCGCCGGTGAAGATCCGGACGACCGGGAGGGCCATGTAGAGGGCCACCGTCCACCCGGAGAGGAAGAACATCGACGACAGCAGGTACTGCTGGCGGATCCGCCACGGCAGCACCGCCTTGATGGCCACCGGCAGCGCGGCCAGGCAGCCCCGGGCCCACCGCCGCTGCTGGCTCACGTACGAGGCCATGTCCTCCGGGCCCAGCCCCTGGGCCAGCACCTCGTTCACGTAGACCGATCGCCAGCCCCGCTCGTGGAGCATGATCGAGAGCTCGAAGTCCTCGGTCAGCGATCGCTCGGGGAACCCGCCGGCCTCCTCGAGGGCTTGGCGGCGGAAGACGACGTTGGTGCCACAGCAGAACATCGCGCCGAGGCCGTCCTTCCCCCGGGCGATCCCACCGAAGAACAGGGCCTGCTGGGACCAGGCCGCCGCCGCCAGCCGGCCGCTCCGGGCGTTGGCGTAGTACTGGGGGGTCTGGACGAACCCGACCCTGGGGTCCTGCATCCATCCGAGGGTGGCTTCGAGGAATCGGGCGTCGGGGACGTGGTCGCAGTCGAACACCACCACGAACGGGGCCCGGGTGAGGCCGAGGGCGTGGTTGAGGTTGCCGGCCTTGGCGCCGGTGTGCCGCTCACGCCACACATAATGGGCCCCGGCCTCCCGGGCCAGGTCGGCGAGCTCCGGCCGGCCGGCATCGTCCAGCAGGTAGACGGTCACCTCCGCGCCCCCCAACCCGACGGCGGCGGCCACGGTGGGGGCGACCACGTCGACCGGCTCGTTGTACACCGGGATCAGGACATCGACGGCGGGGAGCGGGCCCGACCACCGCGGCGCCGGCTCCCGGTCCCGCCCGTGCCGGCAGGTCCACCAGAACCCGGCCGCCTGGACCAGATTGAACAGCTCGGCGGAGACCAGCAACCCGAAGAGGACGGGATTCCCGACCCGCCCGGCCCGGAGCAGCCACTCGAAGTACCAGCCGGCCAACACCACGCTCAACGGCAGCAGCAGCCGCAGCTTGGCATCGGCGGCGCGCCAATCGTCGGGCGTCCGCCATTTCGGCGGGCCCAGGCGCGGGTCGGGGGTCGTTTCCGACCGGTCGATTGTCGTGGTCATTTGAACTCCCATACCTCCACGTTGGCCAGGTTCCGGTGCATCACCAGCCGGTCATGGGCCCGCAGCGACGTCAGCGCCCTGGACAGCGCAGTGGTGTCGCGGGAGCCGTTCATGAGCGATGGGCTGGCCAGCACATAGACGGCGTGGCCGCCGGTCGGCAGGTTGGGCTGGGCGGCGACCGGTTCGAGCACCGGGGTGGGTGCGTAGTACTGCACCACCTCCCGCAGGTCGGCGGGGTCGTAGATGATGACATCGCCGGGGTGGGCCTTCGCCTGGACCGGGAGCAGCGCCTGGCGGAAGTCGTAGGTGCGCGGGTTGGTGCCGTTGTACTGCTGATCGATCAGCCCGACGAGCATGGTGGCGATCACCAGGGAAGTGCCGGCCACCAGGGTGGCTGTCCGCCTCGAGATGCCGGTCACCATCCGGGCGATGAGCACGAAGAGGATAGGGACGGCGGTGGACAGGTAGCGGATATCGAAGAGGTTCCGCTTCACGGTTCCGAGGGCGAACATCACCACGCCGGGGATCACCACCGCCGCCACCAACAGGGTGGTCATCCGCTGGTGGCGGCGACCGAGCAGCACCAGGGCGAACAGCATCCCGAGCGGCCACAGCGCCGCCAGCAGGGCCATGGCCGCGTTCGAATGGTACCCCCACACCGCCCAGATGAGGTTGGCGATGGCCGCGTAGATGCTGAGATGGTTGCCGCTCAAGGCCGTGGCGTTGCCCACCTGCTGGGGCCCGCCGAACCCCTTGCCCGCCGTCTGGTTGACGTGGAACTGCTGGTAGGCGAACGGGGCCAGCGGGGCCAGCCAGATGATGATGGCGATCAGGGTCACCGCCCATCCGATCACCAGTCCGCGCACCGGCTCCCCGCGCCGGTGCCGGGCCCAGATGAAGTAGACGAAGGCGAGTTGCTGGACCACCACCTGCAGGGCCCCGAAGTACTGGGTCCAGACCAGGGCGATGCTGGCCGCCGCGTAGACGACCCAGACGAGACGGCCGCCACGGTTGAGGATGCGCGCCTGCGCCCACAGGGCGATCACCCCGAACAGCATCAGGAACGCGTACATCCTGGCTTCCTGGGAGTACCACACCATGATCGGGGCCACCGAACCGACGGCGGCCGCCACCACGCCGGTGCGCTTGTCGTAGGCCTCCTTGCCCAGTGCGTAGAGCATGGGGACGACCAGGGCGCCGGCGATGATCGACGGGAGCCGGACCGCCAGTTCCCCGGAGCCGAGCCACCGCACCGAGACCCATAGGACGGAGAAGTAGAGCGGCGGGTGGACGTCGGTGGTTCGCAGGTTGGCGATCATCCCCGCGAACGACATGCGAGCCTGGTCGACGCTGGTCGCCTCGTCGAGCCACAACCCCCGGGGCACGATGAGCCGCACGACCAGGCCGGACGCCGAGAGGCCGATCACGGCCAGGGTCACCGGTCGGGTCAGGGCCATCGAGATGGCCGCCCAACGTCGGCGCAGGCGTTCCAACCGGAGCGCCTCGGCCACGCCGAGGGAGACGGTGAGACCGGACACCGAGGCGGCGGTGGAGAAGGCGACCGACCGGGGGTCGTGACCGAAGTGGAGGATCAACGTGGCCTGGGCGGCCACCGCCATGGCCACCAGCACCAGGGATGACCGCCCGGCCCCGGTGGCACACCGGTGGGCGACCACCACCCGGGCGATGCCGAGCAACGACATCGCCCCCACGTAGAGGACCAGCACCCCGGCCACCTGGTGGTAGCGGGCGCCGAAGAGGGCGGTGACCAGCGCGGCCGGGGCCAGGGCCACCACCCCGACGGCGGCGCCCCCGATGAGGGCGGTGATGCCGAGGGCGGGCAACAGCCCGCCGTCACCGGCCCGGCTGCGGGGCAGGAGGACCAGCGGCACGGTCATGGTGGCGAACACCGAGAGGCCGCCAAGGGTGGAGAGCACCGCGAACTGACCCGCCTGCAACGGCGACAGCACCCGGTTGGCGATCAGGAGGTCCTGGTTCTGCACGACGACCAGGGCCAGGAAGGCGAGGACGGTCCAGGTCGCCGGCTGGGACCCCGCCCGGCGTGCCGACTCGGTGGCCGTCGGTCGGGGGTCGGCGGCATCGGTGCGGTCGGCCCCGGTCACTCGCCCCCCGCTCCAGTGGCGACGGGCGATCTCCAGCGCCGCGTACCCGGCCACGGTGACGCCGAGGGCGCCACCCACGGCTCCCCCGACGGTGGCCAGCCCGAGGCCGAGGAGCAGCCGGACTGCCGGTTCCACCGCCAGGCTGGCGACCAGGCGGGCGTGACGGTTCCAGCCGTAGAGACGGCCGCGGTCGAGGGCGAGGGTGCCGAGGACAGGCCCGGACAGGCCCAGGACCACCACCATGGCCACCGGCAGCCGGAGCGCGGGCCCCACCCAGGGTGAGGAGACGGCCAGGCCGAGGCCGACCACCGCTCCCCCGTACAGCAACGCCGACCGGTACCGGGCCACCCGGGCCGGCTCCAGGGCGGCCACCGCGCTCACCGCCGATCCCGGCATGCTGAGCAACAGGTACAGCGCCAGGAACGAGGCGAACTGGGCGAAGGTTCCCGGCGCCAGGATCCGGGCCATGATGAGGGAGAACGCCATGTTCCCCAACCCGGCGGCGATCTGCCCGGAGGCGACCGTCGCCTGATCGCGGACCGCGCCGGCTCTCGGGACCTGCGCCCGCGGGCGCTCGACGAGCGCGGTCATCGCACCCGCGTCGGCGAGGCCGAGGATCGGGGGATCGGGGCCAGCGGCAGTGCCCCCAGCGAATCGGACTCCTCCGAGCGGCCACCGCCCAGCAGGACCCGCAGCAGCGCGAAGCCCTCCTCGGCCCGGGCGATCTGCTCCTTGATGGCGGCCGGGGGCGGTCCCGGCGCCTCGATGGCCGTGGCCACCTGGGCGGCCAGAAGGGCGGGCTCGAAATCGACCGGCGCCGCCCGCTGCTCGAGCCGGCGGGCCAGGGCGCCGAGCTTGGCCTCGTGGGTGACGGCCACGGTGGGCACCCCGGCGGCGGCGGCGGCGATCAGCGCGTGGAAGCGGAAGGAGAGGACGGTCCCGGTCCCGATCATCGACTCGACCGCGGCCTCCATCGAGGTGGGGGTGGGCACCACCTCGACCGACGGGCCGAGCCGGTCGACCAGCGCCCCCACGATGGCGCCGTCGTCCCATTCGGTCGAGCCGTCGGCGTGCTGCCAGGACTGAAGCTCGACGGCCAGGCCCATCGACAGCAACCGGTCCAGGGTGTCGGCGAGCCGGTCGACCATGGCCGCCCACCCACCGGCCCCGTTGGCCAGGTGGGAGGGAACCACCCGGACCGCCCCGTCGTGGGCGGCCGGCGCCCGGTCGGGCGGTGCCACCAGCGTCCAGGCCGGATCGGCACCGATGCGGAAGGGTCCGGGGATATCGGAACAGAACATCTCGGCGGCCGACTCCTCGTCGCGGAGCACCAGCAGATCGGCATGTTTGACGATGAAGCGGGAGAGGGCGCGGGCCCGGCGGCCGTCCAGGCGACCGGCCCCCACCCCGACCATGGCCACCGGCCGGTGCAGGGCCGACGACACCGCCACCAGTGCCGAGGTGTTGGCCAACAGCGCATGGGGGCGTCGCCCGGACGAGGGGTGCAGGGTCTTGAACACCGTGCCCCCGCCGACCAGGATGGCGTCGGCCGCGCCGGCGGCGGCGGCGACCGCCGCCGGCCGCCGGGCGGGCACCGGCTCGCAATCCACCTGTTCGGCGGCGGCCGGGTCAGCCGTCGTCACGCGCAGCTGCCACTCCGGAAGGGCGCGGACGAAGGCTTGGAGCAGGGCGTCATCCCCCAGGTTGCCCTGGCCGAACGCGCCGGCCAGCAGTGCGATGGGCATCGATCACCTCCTCGTAGAGCAGGATGTGGCGGCGGGCCACGTCGTCCCAGGTGCGGCCCCGGGCCAGGGCCCGGGTGGCCACGGCCAGCGCCCGGAGCTGGTCGGGGTCGGCAGCCAGCTCGGTCAGGCGCCGGGCGAACCCCGGCGGATCGATCGGGGTCATCAACGCCTCGGGGGCCCCCACGCAGCGGGCCAGGGACTCCGAACACAGCACCGGGGTGCCGAACCCGAGGGCCTGGGCGAAGGGCCCGCTGCTGGCGAAGGGGCGCGGATAGGGCAGGAGGAGCACGTCGGCGGCGCCGAACCAGGCGGCCACCTCGTGGTCGGGGACGTAGCCGACGAAGCGGGCCACATCACCGAACCGTCGGCGGAGGTCATCGGCATAGGGGTCCCGCCCGGCCAGGCGCGGGTGGCTGCCACCGGCCACCACCAGTTCGACGGCGTCGCCGGCGAGAGCGGCAGCCTCCAGGGCCCGTTCGAGACCCTTGTAGGGCGACAGGAACCCGAAACAGAGCGCGGTGAGGCGGTCGGGGCGGAGGCCGAGTGACAACTTGATCTCGGCGGCCGCGGCCGGCGACACCGGGTCGGCCACGTCCAGGCCCATCGGCACCACCACCGAGCCCGGCACCAGCTCCTCGAAGGACGGCTCGTGGACCACGGTGCTCATCGACAGTTTCTGCACCATCCGCTGGAGCGCCGAAAGCCCCCAGCGCGCCACCGGGGGCGGGACCTTCACCCGATGGACCTCGGTGAACTCCTTGTCCACCTGGCTCGGATCGACGACCTGGTGCATGGTGACCACCGGCAGCTGTCCCCCGCTCCGCAGGTTGGCCAGCGCCGGCGCCACCCCGGGAACCGAGGCCGGGCCGCCGTAGAGGAAGGTCTCGAACTGGAGGTGCACAATGGGTGCGCCGGTGCGCCGGGCGGCGGTGGCCGCCGCCGGGAGGGCTTTGGCACCGCGGCGGAAGCTGCGCTCGACGGTCACCCCGCCCACCCGGGCCCGGTCAGGCTCGCCGTCGACTTCGGGAGCGATGACCTTCACGGCCACGCCTTGACCGGCGAGGGCGGTCGTCAACCGCTCGGTGTAGGCGGCTACCCCGCTCGGCAGCTGGGCCCGCGGCTGGAGCCCGGGATACGGGGCCACCATGGTGAGATCGTCGACGATCATGCTGCGCTGGTTTCCGCCAGCTCCAACGGTTCCGCCGCCACCACCGGGGCTTCCGAGATCGGGAGCACCCGATGATGGAGCCACAGCCGGAGCGAGGACATGGCCATGCGCCGGGCGTCAGCACCGGCCCGAACGTGCGACCCCTCCTGATCGAGCCAGACGGTGGGGACCTCGACGATGTCGAAGCCGAGTCGGCCGGCGGTGAGCAGGAGGTCCACGTCGAACAGGAAGTCGCGCGACGACAGCAGGGGTAACACCTGGTCGATCACCTGGCGGCGGACGGCCTTGGCCCCGCACTGGGTGTCGCGGTAGGGAAGGCCGAACAACATCCGGGTCAGGCGGGCAAACGCCCAACTGGTGATCCGGCGGACCCGGGGCCGGGGCGCCGGGAGGACGGAGGCCGGGTGGTGGCGGCTGGCGATGGCGCCGTCGGCCACGGCGGTCATCTCCACCAACCGGAGGAACTCGGCCGGCGGAGTCGCGCAGTCGGCGTCCACGAAACCGATCACCTCGGCGTCGCAGCGGCGGAACGACTCCATGATCACCCCACCCTTGCCCAGCTTGGGATACTCGATGAGTTCCACCCGGGGGTCGACATCGGCATGGCTGCGCACCACCGCGGCGGTGCCGTCGGTGCAGGAATCGAGGGCGACCAGAAAGCGAGCACGCGGCTCGGTGACCACCGAGCGGTAAGCCCGGAGCGTCCTGTCGATTCGCTCCTCCTCGTTGAACGCCGGAATCACAATGTCGAGTCGCATGCTGTCCTTCACCTCCTTCATCGGTCCTGCTGGTTTCGGGTGCGTGCCACCACGCCCTGCTCGGGTTCCTTCTGGGTGAAGCACTTCGGTCCCCGGTTTGGTGGGCCGGGGGCCGTGATCCTTCCCGTCAGTCGCTGGGCCCGCCGTGACCGTGGTTCACGGTGGTCGGGTCGGCCGAGTACGGAGTGCCGGGGGTCCCGGTAACCGGGTTCGAGCCGGAGCCGTTCGCGATTGTCGTCGATGTCGTCGTCGTCGATGTCGTCGTCGTCGGCGTCGTCGTCGATGTGGTACTCGTCGTGGTGGTACTCGTCGATCCCGGGTTCGCCGACGTCGCCGGATCTCCCGTCCCGGTGGTGGGTGTCCCGGGCGTCGATGCCGCCGGGCTGCCGGCTGCCGACGTCGTCGGTGTCGTGGGTGTCGATGATGGGCTCGGTTCGGTCACCGACGGGAGGGTTGTCGCCTCGGTGATGGAGATGAGGTGCTGGGTCGCGCCGGTGACCCGAGTGGTGGTGGCCGGCGAGGAGGGTGGGGCGGTCAGGGCGACGACGCCGTGCGGGGACGACGCGGTCGCCGGGGCGGCCGCGGGAGGCGACTGCGGGTGACCGGCGGCGGCAGGCGGTGCCGCGGTGGCGGCGGGGCGGCGGTCCACTCCCCCGCTGCTGGCGACGCCGGTTCCGCCCATCGAACTCAGGCCGATGCCCACCGTGGTGGCCGACAGGACACCGGCGGCGGCGGCGGACGCCAAGGCGACCCTCCGCGACCCCGCCGTCAGTCGGGGTCTTCCGGCGGCAATCAACTGCCGACGGCTGACCGTCGTTCCTCGGAGCGCCGCGGCCATCACGCCGGCAGAGGCGAATCGCCTCGACGGGTCGCCGACCATGCTGCGTCCGATGGCATCGACCAATACGGGGTCGGCATCGTGTCGGAGTCGATCGGCGAGCTGCTGGGTGGCCGCCTCCGAGAGTTGACCGGGGCCGGTCCCGACCAGCGAGCTCAACAGCACGGCGCCGAGGGACCAGACGTCGCCGGCCATCGATGGCGACGCGCCGGCCACGATCTCGGGCGGTGACCACGCCCGCTGTCCTCCCCAACCGCCGGGCGGAGCCGACAGGGGCCACGGCGACAGGCGAACCTCGCCGTCCGCATCGATCCCCACGTGACCGGGGTGCAGGGTTCCGAGCCGGATGCCGGCCCGGTGCAAGACCCCCAGCGCGGCACTGAGGTCGACGGCCATCTGCGCCACCCGGTTGGGCGGATACGGCGCCGCCTCCAACTCGGTGGCCAGCGTGCGGGGCGGGGGCCGGAAGGCCATATAGGTCCGGGTGCCGTCCTTGCCGCGGTCGAAGGTCGAAACCAGATGGGGATGGACGGTCCTGGCCAGGCGCCGGCCGAGCAGCTTTCGTTCACGACGCGGCTCGCGGCCCCCACCCAGCTCCAGGGCGATGCCCGCCGAGGTTCCGGCTCGCCGGTCCTCGGCTTCATAGACGGCGAGCGATGGAGTGCGAACAAGCTCTCGCTCAAGCTGGTAACGGGCGCCGATGAGATCGGCTGGCATGGGCTACCTCAGTAGTCGGTATCGGCGGGCATGTGGTCAGTCGGTATCGGCAGGTAGTCATCAGAGCAAGCTGTAACCACCCCACGTGGAGGATCTCTCGCCAGTCCGCAACTTCTCGCCAGTTCGCAACTTCTTGGTAGGTATGTCGGTCGAGGAAGACGTGTGTCACACATCGGCGCAAACTTTCTGCACGACCAGCGCCGACGACGCTCCTCGAGCATCACCTCGGCGAGTCAACGCCCCGTCGGCCGAGGCAGGGCGACCCCGATGGCGGTGCGCGCCGGCCGCAGGATGACCGGCGGCAGATAGATCACCGGCTCCGGGGAGACGGGCGCCACCTCCTCGGTCGCGGGTGCACGGGTCGGACGACTACGGAGGCGGGTCACCGCCCGATGCAGTGTCCGGCGCTCGGCGACGCTGGGCTCGGCCGGCGGCGGGGCGAACGCCCGTCCGAGTCGTTCGAGTAATCGGTCATCATCAGGCACTTGCACTCCCCCCACGTTGTTCTGTTTCTTCGCCAAGGAGCCATCGGAGGCGGGAAAGCGCCCGGCTCTGAGCCATCCGGACCGCTCCGGGCCTTCGTCCCAGCACGGCGGCGACCTCGTC
>DASZNG010000113.1:0-9378 GCA_035551535.1 Acidimicrobiales bacterium
GAGATGCCGGGCGGTGAGCTCCTGGGCAAAGAACTCCGCTTCCCGGAGCGGCACCCCCTCGAGGGTGGACACCACCATGAAGGTGGTCCGGCGATCCGACAGCAGCCGCTGGACCGCGCCGGCCCGCTCCACGAAGCCGTCGTACATCGACTGGAAGAGAATGAAGAACTCGGAGATGTCGGCCAGGAACTGGGTCCCGAGGATGCGGTCGGCGATTTGGTAGAAGGGCTTGGTGGCCACGTTGACCAGGCGTGATCGGTAGGGCACGATCAACCAGCGCAGCAGGCGGGATGAGAAGAAGTCGGCCAAGCGCTGCGGGGCGTCCAGGAAGTCGAGCGCATTGCGGGTCGGAGGGGTGTCGACCACGATCAGGTCGTACTCACCCTCCGAGTGGATCTCGAAGAGACGTTCCATGGCGATGTAGTCGTG
This sequence comes from Acidimicrobiales bacterium, assembly GCA_035551535.1. GTDB lineage: Bacteria > Actinomycetota > Acidimicrobiia > Acidimicrobiales > RAAP-2 > DASZIT01. The sequence continues at coordinate 430 of DASZNG010000113.1, forward strand.
GCTCTGGACGAAGCGCCCGGAGATGTTCTTGTACAACGGGTTGGCGAGGATCTCGTCTCGGGTCTGGGGGTCAGGGGCATGCATGCGAATGAGCGAATCCCACGACTCCTTGGTATCGAGCATGGCCGCCCACAACTCGCCTCGGGGCTTCAGGCCGGCGGACCGGAAGGCCTCGTCGGGCACCCGGCTCTCGGCATTTCCGATCCCCTCGAGCCCGAGGGCGTTGGCCAACCGTTTCGCCGGGTCAACGGTGAGCACCAGCACCTTTCCGCCGTGGCGGAGCGTCGCCATGACTCCGGCCGCCGCCGCCGTCGTGGTCTTCCCCACCCCGCCGGGGCCGCAGGCGATGACGATCTCCTTGGCGGCCAGCAAACCGTCGAGCGACCCGGAACCGGCACTCGGCGATTCCGGCGGGGACTTGCCACGTTGGCCGGACCGGAGATTGGGGCGGTCAGGAGCCATCAGTAGCCGAGTTCCTCGCCCAGGGACGCCGCCACCTGGCGGGTGGTCCGGAGCCCGTGGGAACGGGTGAACAGATAGGGCAGGTAGAGCAGGGGGACGCGGGGGTCGATGCCTTCCCGCAGGCGCTCCAGATGGGTGGAGCGGGTGCGTCTCATGGTCACCGCCAATCGGGCCGCCTCGACCACCGGCTTCGGGTCCCCCCCGACCAACTCCGCCAACTCCTCCAGGGGTCCGGCGGTCGCCAACCCGTCGAACACCAGCTCCTCCTGCCGACCGAACAGCTCCGGAAGCACCCGGTTGACCACCACCGCCGACAGCTTCACGGTGGTCTCCTTCTTGACTCGCACGGCCAGTTCGATGGTCTCGTTGACCGGCATCTCTTCGGGTGTGCATACGGCAACCAGGCCGGTCTGGGCCGGGTCGGAAAGGATGTCGAGCATCCAGTCGGTCTGGGAGCGGATCAACCCGACCTTCACCAGGTCGTTGATGGCCTGGGGGGCGGTCAGCTGCCCGACGATGTGGCCCGAGGCCGGCGCGTCGACGACCACCAGGTCGTAGTTGCGCTCACGGACCTCGAAGCAGAGCTTGCCGACGGTGAGGATCTCCCGCACCCCGGGAGCGGCCGTGGCCACGAAGTCGAAGGCCTTGGCCAACGGCCCGATCCGACCGATCACCGGGATCCGCAACTGCAGCTTCAGGTACTCCCGCAACGACGCCTCGGTGTCCATGGTCATGACGAAGAGCCCGGGGAGCAGTTCTTTTTCAGCAAAGCCGGTGGGGGGCGCTTCGTAGAACCCGGAGACGTCCCCCTTGGCATCCACCTCGCACACCAGTACCCGCTTCCCCTGCTGCGAGGCGAACAGGGCCAGGGCCGAAGCCACGGTGGTTTTCCCGACGCCACCCTTGCCGGTGACGAAGACGAGGTTCAGGTCGAGGAGGGCTGTCACCTCGCCCCCCGCCTACGACGAGGCGTCACCGGGCGGCCTGAGGAGATGGTGCAACCGGTGGGATCAGGAAACCCCGAAGCCGACCCGACGATCGGAGGGCGTCCCGTCCACCTCGATATAGGCGACCTTGCCGGAGGGAACTCCCACCCGGCGGCCCTTGCGGTCGGTCAACCAGAGCATCGAGCCTTCCTTGGTCAGCGCCCCTTCGATGTCGGCCAGGACCTTGTCGCGGTCAGCGTCGTCGGGCAGCTCGACATCGAGCTCCTTTATCGACTGCACGATCCCGATACGCACATCCACCTGGCACGCTCCTCTCAACGCTCGGCCGACGGACCCGACGGCTCCCCTGACGATACAAGGTCCGCGCGGCGGGGCGTCCCGGTGGTTCCCGGTGATACAGCCGTGAGGCACACTGGGATGATGGAAGGTGAGAGCGAGCGGAGCCGGCAGTGGGCGTCCACCATGTACGCCCACGGCGACCAGGACACCAAATTCGCCCATGCCGACAGCTCGGCGGCGGCAGACCTGGGCGGCGCCATCCCCGGTCTCGACCGGTTCCCCCGGGAGGCGGACGAGGGCGCCCAGCTGGCGGTGGGGGCCACCCACGCCCGGGGAGGGGGCACCCGGCACCGCCCGGAGGAGCCCGATCCCTGGCGAACCTGCTTCGAACGGGACCGCGACCGGATCCTCCATGCCCCGGCCTTCCGGCGCCTGGCCGGAAAGACCCAGGTGTTCGTCTTCCCCGACGACCATCAGCGGACCCGGCTCACCCATGCGCTGGAGGTCGCCCAGGTGGCCACCGGCATTGCCCGGGCGTGCCGGCTCAACGTCCCCCTCACCGAGGCGATCGCCCTCGGCCACGACTGCGGGCACGGTCCCGGCGGCCACGCCAGCGAGGACGCGCTCTCGCCGTATGTGGTCGGCGGATTCGACCACGCCCCCTGGGGGGCCGACGTGTCGCTGGCCGGGCTCAATCTCTGTCACGAGACCCTCGACGGCATCCGCAATCACTCGTGGTCCCGGCCCGCCCCCAGCACCCCCGAAGGGGAGGTGGTGAGCTGGGCCGACCGCATCGCCTATGTCTGCCATGACTTCGAAGACGCGGTGAAAAGTGGGATCGTCACCCCCCACGTGCTCCCGACCCAGGTGCGCGAACGCTGCGGCGAGCGGCGCAGCCAGCAATTGGGGACCTTCATCGACGCCATGGTGGCGACCGTGCTCGACACCGGTCGGGTCGGCATGTCCGCCACCTACGCCGAGGCCCTCTCCGCCTTTCGGGCCTGCAACTACGAGCACATCTACCTTCGTCCCAGCTCGGTTGCCCAGGGCCGGGCCGTCATCGGCGTGCTCCGGGCGTTGGTCGAGCACTACGGGGATCGCCCCAATCTGATCCCCGACGGCGACGGGAAGTCCATCGACCTGCGGGGCGGTGACGCCGAGGCCATGACCGCGGCGGTCAGCTATGTGGCCGGTATGACCGATCGGTTCGCCTTCGGTCAAGCGGTGGCCGTCCTCGGGTGGGATCCGGACAAACTCCCGATCGGGGTCGGGATCAACCGCCAATTCTGACCGGTCGGCATCCGACCGGGCCGGTTGGCCGACCCCAGGAACGCCACCGGGGGACGGCCAATATGATCGGTTTTGCGTGGATCCGACAGGTCGGTGAAGGAGCTTTCCATGGTCACCCGAGAATCGTTGCCGTCGCCAGCTACCCGCCGGCCGGTACCATCTGCGGCCCCGGTGCCGGCCGCCACCGGCCCGGGAGGGGGATCCCGGGGAAGCGGCGAAGCCGCCACCGCGCTGGCCCCCTTGCTGCGCGCCTTTTTGGGCACCGAGCTCCCGGTGCGGTTCGAGTTCTGGGATGGCAGCGGGGTCGGGCCCGAGGGGGGTCCGGGGACGATCCGGGTCAATTCGCCCGACGCCTTGCGGCGGATGCTCTGGGCGCCCGGAGAGCTCGGACTGGCCCGGGCGTTCGTGGCCGGCGACCTGTGGCTGGACGGAGACCTGTTCGCCATGTTGCGGGTCCTCCACGATGCCGCCCCTCGTGACCTTCGCAAGATGGGGCTGCGGGCATTGCCGCCGGTCATCGAAGCGGCCCGGAGGCTGGGGGCCCTCGGTCCTCCACTTCCGCCGCCCGCCGAGGAGTGCCGGCCGTCGGGCCGCCTCCACTCCCCGGGACGGGACGCCAAGGTCATCAGCCATCACTATGACGTCGGTAACGATTTCTACCGGTTGTTCCTCGGGCCCCGGATGACCTATTCGTGCGCCCGGTTTGTCTCCGACACCTCCTCGCTCGAAGACGCCCAGGACGCCAAACACGAATTGATCTGCCTCAAGCTCGGGCTCGACCAGCGCCCCGGCGCCCGCCTCCTCGACGTGGGTTGCGGGTGGGGGGCGATGGCGATCCACGCGGCCCGGCACCACCAAGCCGACGTGGTGGGGGTGGCCCTCAGCTCGGAACAGGTCGAGTACGCCCGCCAGCGGGTCAGGGCGGCCGGGCTCGACGACCGCATCGAGATCCGGCTCCAGGACTACCGGGAGCTGAAGGGCGAGCAGTTCGACGCCATCTCCTCGATCGGCATGTTCGAACACGTAGGCACCTCGGCCATGGCCCGCTACTTCGCCACCTTGCGCAATCTCCTCGGGCCTACCGGGCGGCTGCTCAACCACGCCATCTCCTCACCCGGGGGCTCAGTGCTGGGACGACGCACCTTCATCGGCCGCTACGTGTTCCCCGACGGTGAGCTCCTCGACGTGGGCGAGGTCATCCTGGCCATGCAGCGGGCCGGGTTCGAGGTCCGGGACGTGGAGTCGTTGCGGGAGCACTACGCGAAGACGCTGCGGGCGTGGGTCGCCAATCTCGAGGACCACTGGGACGAAGCGGTCGGCCTGGTGGGCGAGCGCCGGGCCAACATCTGGCGGTTCTACATGGCGGCGTCGGCCAACGGGTTCGACGACGCCGGATTGGGCATCCATCAGGTGCTCGGCGTCGTCTCCGAGCCGGACGGCGAGAGTGGCATGCCCGCCACCCGGGCCGGCTGGGCATGACCGGTGACGGTCGGAGGCCCATGACCCCGGCCGACCGTGCCCACACTTTCCGGGGCCTCCACGTCCCCGGCCGTCCCCTTCTCATGCCCAACCCGTGGGATCCGGGGAGCGCCAAATTGCTGGCCTCGATGGGCTTCCTGGCGTTGGCCACCACCAGCAGCGGCTATGCCGCCACGCTCGGCCAGCTCGATGGCGCCATCGGCAGGGACGCCTCCCTCGCCCACGCCGCCGCCATCGTCGCCGCCGTCGATGTGCCGGTATCGGCCGACCTGGAGAACGGATTCGCCGACGATCCTGCCGGGGTGCTCGCCACCGTCCAGGGCGCAGTGGGCGTCGGTCTGGCCGGCTGCTCGGTCGAGGACGCCAACCCGAGGTCGGACGCCCCAATTTACGAGCTCGGCCTCGCCGTCGAGCGGGTCCGAGCGGCGGTCGAGGGCGCCCGCGGCGGCGTTGGGCTGGTGTTGACGGCGCGGGCCGAGAACTTCATCCGCGGGAAGCCCGACCTGGCCGACACCATTGCCCGGCTCCAGGCCTACCAGGAGGCGGGGGCCGACGTGCTCTACGCCCCGGGGCTTTCCGACATCGGAGACATCCGCCGGGTCGTCGCCGAGGTCGATCGACCGGTCAACGTGCTGGCCCGGGCCGGTCTCGCTCCGGTTGCCGAGCTCGCCGACGCCGGGGTGGCCCGCATCTCCGTCGGTGGGGCGTTCAGCCAGGTGGCACTGGCCGCGGTGGCGGCCGCCGGACGCGAATTGCTCGACCACGGCACCTACGGGTTCACCGCGCCGGCCGGCGAGGGTCGCAAGCAGGCGGCGATCGCCTTTCGGCGTCCCTGAGTCGCGTCGACCGGCGCGGATTGAGTCGGCGGCGGCGGAGATCGAGACTGGCGCGGTGTCCTCGCCATCGACGTTCGAGGATCTGGTCGCGGAAGCCGAGTCGGTGCCGGTGGAGGGGTGGGACTTCTCCTGGTTCGAGGGACGGGCCACCGAGGCGCGTCCGAGCTGGGGCTATTCCCGGATGCTCGGCGACCGGATGGCCGGCGCCACCGCCGCCCTCGATATCCAGACCGGGGGTGGCGAAGTGCTCGCTCAGATCCCCCATCCGCCGGCCGTCCTGGCCGCCACTGAGTCGTGGGCCCCGAACCTGGTGATCGCCCGGGCCAACCTGGCCGGGTTGGGGGCCACGGTGAGAGAGGCTGCGGACGACGATTCTCTGCCGTTCTCGGCGAGCTCGTTCGACCTGGTCGTCAGCCGCCATCCCACCCTCACCCGGTGGGACGAGATCGCCCGGGTGCTCCAGCCCGGCGGGACCTATCTTTCGCAACAGGTCGGGGCCGGTTCGGTCCGGGAGCTCACCGACTTCATGATGGGGCCGCAGCCGGTCAACCCGGCTCGGAACCCGGAGCGGGCGGCGGCCGCGGCCGCCGCCGCCGGCCTCGAGGTGGTCGACCTGCGCCAGGAGGCACTGCGGACCGAGTTCAACGACGTCGGGGCGGTGGTCGTGTTCCTTCGCAAGGTCATCTGGATCGTCCCCGGCTTCACGGTGGGGGGCTATCGCCACCAACTCGCCCGTCTCCACCGGAGGATCCAGGCCGAGGGACCTTTCGTCGCCCACGCCCAGCGGTTCCTGATCGAGGCCCGCATGCCGCGCTGACCCACACACAGGCCCGAGCCGTCAGCGAACCGTCAACTCCTTGCGGTAGACGCGGGTCGGACCCATCTCGGCGATGGTCGACGCCAACGCCGCGAAGGCCGCCGCCGCCTCGCCATCGGGATCGGCCACCACCACCGGGATGCCGACATCGCCACCCTCCCGAACGGCGGGTACCAACGGCACCTGGGCCAACAGGGGGACACCGAGCTCGGTGGCGAGCTCCTTTCCCCCACCGGATCCGAACAGCTCGTAGCGAACCTCATCGTCACCGGTGAACCAGCTCATGTTCTCGATGACCCCCCGCACCGACAACTTCAACTTCCGGGCGGCGTACGCCGAACGCTGGGCCACCCGTTGGGCCGCCGGCTGCGGTGTGGTCACCACGAAGATCTCGGTCTTGGTCAGGTACTGGCCGAGTGACAAGGTGACGTCTCCGGTTCCCGGGGGCATGTCCACCACCAAGAAGTCCGGCTCCCCCCAGTAGGCGTCGACCAGGAACTGTTCCAACGCCTTGTGGAGCATCGGGCCCCGCCAGATGACCGGCGTGTCATCAGGGACGAAGAAACCCATCGAAAGACAGCGCACCCCGTTGGCGGTCGCCGGCACCACCAGGTCGCCGATGATCAGCGGCTCCTCGGTGACCCCGAGCATCTTCGGCACCGAGAACCCGTAGACGTCGGCATCGAGGATGCCGACGTCGTAGCCCATCCGGGCCAGGGCCACGGCCAGATTGACGGTGACCGACGACTTCCCGACGCCGCCCTTGCCCGACGCCACCCCGATCACCCGGGTCTTCGATCTCGGGAGCATGAACCGGTTGGGCCGGCCCTCCTCGTGGCCGAGCGGGGCGCGGTGATCATGGCCGGCGTGGTCGTGACCGTGACCCTCGCCGGCCCCGGAGGCTTCACCGTCCACCGGCTCGCCGCGGAGCAGCAGGCGGAGCCGGGCCCGGTCCTCCTCTCCCATCACCGTTTGTTCCACCGCCACTTCGTCGACCCCGGGCAGCACCCCCGCCGCCAGGCGGATCCGGGCCGTCAATTCGTCGACCTGCGGGTAGTGGCCGACCGGCAGGGCGAGATCGACGGTCACCCGCTTCCGCTTCACCCGCACCCCGCCGACCATGCCCAATTCCCCCAGCGGGCGTCGCAGCTCGGGGTCGGTCACCGCGGCAACAGCCGCTCTGACCTGGGACTCGTCGGTGGACATGCAAAATCTCCTCGCGAAAATTCGGGTTCACCGTAGACTAGAGGACGTGCACGTGGCCCCAGACAGCGCCGTAGTCGCCGGCATTCCGCCGGCACGGGTGGAGCCTCCGGGCGAGTCGGTCGGCTCCAACGAGTCGGACAGTCACTTTTCCGCGGCGGTCACCGCGGTGACCTCGGCGTTCGGTGACCCGACCCGCCGCGAGATCTATCTCTTCGTGCGCTCCAACCCCGGGGCCACGTCGTCGGAGGTGGCGACCCGGTTCTCGCTCCATCCAAACGTCGCCCGTCACCATCTCGAGCGTCTGGCCACCGGCGGCTATCTCGAGGTCACCATGGAGCGGGCCTCGGGCACCGGGGCCGGGCGACCGTCGAAGCGGTTCCGGGCCATCGGCAATGACCCGACCCTCGACCTCCTCACCCGGCGGGACGACCTCCTGGTGCTCCTGCTCCAAGAGGCCCTCCAGCTGTTGGGGCCCCTGGCCGCCGAGGGCATGGCCGAGCGGGTCGGCGAGGAGTACGGGCGCACCCTGGCCAATCAGATGTCGCCCGGCGACGGGCAGCGGTCGCTGCGGACCGCCATGCATGCCATCGCCGACACCCTGACCGCCCACGGCTTCGCCGCCCACGCCGAGGACCAGGGGTCGTCCACCGCGGTGGTGGCCGACAACTGCCCGTTCGGGAGCACCGCATCCCAGTTCCCGGTGTTGTGCGCGGTGGACCGGGGAATGGTCAAGGGACTGCTGGCCGGATTGTGCGGCGAGAGCATAGAAGGAAGCGTTCCGGTGGTTCTGTCGTCGTCTCGGGCCCGGGGCGACGACCAGTGCGCCGCCCTGGTCTGACCCGGAGGGCATCGCATGGCCCGCCACTACCTGGACCACGCGTCGACGGCGCCGCTTCGCCCTGAAGCCCGCCTGGCCATGGAGGAGTGGGCGACCACCGGAGTGACCGCCGATCCCGGGCGGGTCCACACCGAGGGGCGGATGGCCCGGGCCGCCCTGGAGGATGGCCGCGATCAGGTGGCTGCGCTTTTCGGAGTGCGACCTCGCCAGGTCATCTTCACCTCCGGCGGCACCGAGTCCATCAACGCCGCAGTGTGGGGCGCGACCCGCCACGACCCGGGGCCGGTGATCTGTGCGGCGGTCGAGCACTCGGCCGTCCGTGACTCCTCGGCCCGCTCGGCCGAGGTGATGGTGCCCCCGGTCGACGGGTTCGGCGTCCTCCACCCCCAGGCGGTCGATGACGCCGTCGAACGGTGTGCCTCGGAGTTCGGCCGGCGCCCCTCACTGGTCCACTGCCAATGGGCCAACCACGAGGTGGGCTCCCTCCAGCCGGTCGGGGCGGTCGTCACCCGCTGCCGCCAGCTCGGGGTGATGTCCCACGTCGACGCGGTGGCGGCGGCCGGCCATCTCCCCCTGGATCTCGGTGACCTCGAGGCCGATCTGGTCTCGGTGTCCGCCCACAAACTGGGCGGGCCGGCGGGCATCGGGGCCCTGATCGTTCGACGGGGCCTGCGGGTCGAACCGTTCCTGGTCGGCGGTGAGCAGGAACGGGCCCGGCGGGCCGGGTTCGAGAACGTCCCGGCGGCCATCGGGTTCGGCGCGGTGGCCGACGCGCTGTCGGCGCCCGGACACATC
>DASZNG010000114.1:0-16690 GCA_035551535.1 Acidimicrobiales bacterium
GGCGCTGGCCGCCTACCTGGGCCGGCTCTACGGTCCGCTGACCTCGCTGTCCAACGTCCAGGTCGACGTGATGACCGCCCTGGTGTCCTTCGACCGGGTCTTCGAGATCCTCGACCTCCCGCCGATGATCACCGACAAGCCCGAGGCGGTGCCGGTGCCCCCGGGGCCGGCCCGGATCGAGTACCAACACGTCGACTTCCGGTACCCGACCGCCGAAGAGGTGTCGCTGGCCTCGCTGGAGTCGGTGGCGGTGCTCGACACCTCCGTCTCCCAGCAGGTCCTCTTCGACGTCAGCTTCACCGCCGAGCCCGGGCAGATGGTGGCCCTGGTCGGGCCGTCGGGGGCAGGCAAGACCACCATCAGCCACCTCCTTCCCCGGCTCTACGACGTCCGGGCCGGCTCGGTCCGGATCAACGGCGTCGACGTCCGGGACGTGACCCTGGCCTCCCTGACCGACACGGTCGGCCTGGTCACCCAGGATGCCCACCTGTTCCACGAGACCATCCGGGACAACCTGCTCTACGCCAAGCCAGGGGCCACCGACGCGGAGCTCAACGCCGCGTTGCGGGGCGCCCAGATCGCCTCCCTCGTCGACACCCTCCCCGACGGGGTCGACACGGTGGTGGGCGACCGTGGCTACCGCTTGTCGGGAGGCGAGAAGCAACGCCTGGCCATCGCCCGCCTCCTGTTGAAGGCCCCCGAGGTGGTGGTGCTCGACGAGGCCACCGCCCACCTCGACTCGGAGTCCGAGGTGGCCGTGCAGCGGGCGCTGGCCACCGCCCTCGAGGGGCGGACCTCACTGGTCATCGCCCACCGGTTGTCGACGGTGCGGGAAGCCGACATGATCCTGGTGCTGGACCATGGCCGGATCGTCGAGCGGGGCCGCCACGACGAGCTGCTCGACGCCGACGGGGTCTACGCCGAGCTCTACCGCATCCAATTCCAGGGCCAGGAACGTCCGGAGCCGGCCTAGCGGCCGGCCCTCCTCAGTTGCTGTAGATGCGGGAGGGGCGGACCAGCACCGCGGTCCGTCGTTGCTCGGCCATGGTCCGGTCGTAGGCGTCCCAATCGTCGTGGGTCCCGCCGGCGGCGGCAAAGACACTCCGGAGGAGCAACCGGAGACCGTCGGCGTCGATCTCCGGGTGCGGGTCGTCGGGACCGATCACCTCGGCCCGGCCCTCGACGGTGGCCCACTGCCACCCGGCCCGAAAGGTGACGCTCAGCTGCGGCCGGGTGCGAAGGTTGGCCAATTTCGCCCGGCCGTAGGTGACGAAGCCGACGACCTCGGTCCCGTCGACGGGATGGGCGAGGACACCGGCGTTGACCACCGACGACTGGAGGGTGTCGTCGGAACGCCGGGTCGACACCACCGCCAGGAACGAATCCTGGCCTCCGATCTCGATCACGTCCTGAAGGGTCGTCATGGTGGTTTCGGCCTCCGTCCACTTGTCGCCGTCGAGCGTTCGGATTGCCCGTCCGATGGGCCCGTCAACCTCGATTATGGCGCGGCGGGGCTCAGGCGGCCTCGCCCACGCACCGGGACGGCTCGCCCTTGTCGTGGGTGTCGCCCGGGTCGAAGAGACGGCTTCCCCACTCGCGCCGGGCCCGCTGGGTGGCCAACCGGGTGGTGGCCGGGTCAGGCGGGTACTGCTGGGTGTGGTCTTCGTCATGCATGGTTGTCCTCCTTTCGAGGAAGTCGATGGTGGCCGGATCCGGCCGCTGCCCGCGGGTGGGGAGGGCGCCAGCGGTTTTCCGGGGAAACAACAAGGAGCCGCTTCCTGCCCGGGAGCCATCGTGCTCCCGGCACGCCGGGTCCTCCGGCTGGCGGCCACGTCCGGAGATCGCAGGACGCCCACGGTCACCCGTGGACTGACGGCTCCGGCATCGCCGGCGGCAACGGGGTCCACACTACGGTTGCCGGGTGGCTCGCATCGTCATCGACATCTCGCCGTTGCGCCGCCACCGCGACTTCCGCCGTCTGTGGTCCGGCCAGGTGGTGTCGGGCATGGGTTCCCAACTGACCTTGGTCGCCGTCTCGTTTCAGGCCTATGCGTTGACCCGTTCGACGCTGATCGTCGGTCTGACCGGTTTGGTGGGTCTGGTCCCGTTGCTGGGCGGCGCGCTGGTCGGGGGAACCCTGGCCGACGCCGTGGACCGCCGGAAGGTCTTGATCGTGACCCAGTTGGCCATGGCCGCCGCCAGCGGTGGGCTGGTCATCAACGCCACCCTCCCCCACCCCCGGGTGTGGCCGTTGTTCGTCTGTACCGCGGCAGCGGCCGGCTTTCAGGGGGTGGACTGGCCGGCCCGCCGGGCCACCCTGCCCATGGTGGTGCCCGAGGAAGACGTCGTCACCGCGGTGGCGCTGCAGACATCCATCCAGCAGCTGGCCCTGGTGGTGGGGCCGGCCCTGGCCGGGGTGCTGATCGCCAGCCTCGGGCTGGGGGCGGTGTTCGGGATCGACGTCGCCACCTTCGGCGTGGCCCTGGTCGTCGCCCTCCTGCTGCCGTCGCTGGTGCCGACCGGCGGGGGCACCCCGATGGGGTTCCGTTCGATGGCCGAGGGCTTCTCGCACCTCAAAGGGCAGCGGTTGCTGTCCGCCACCTACTGGATCGACCTCAACGCCATGATCTTCGGGATGCCCCGGGCGGTGTTCCCCGCCCTCGGGGTGGGCCTGTTCCGGGGGGGCGCCGGAGTCGTCGGCCTGCTCTATGCCGCCCCCGGGGCCGGGGCGCTGATCGGCTCCCTGTTCACCGGTTGGTGCCCGCGGGTGCGCCATCAGGGGAGGGCCATCGCCGCCTGCGTGGTGGTGTGGGGTACCACCATCGCCCTCTTCGGTATCATCCCGGTGCTGTGGATCGGCCTGGTGCTGTTGGCCCTGGCCGGTGCGGCCGACGTCGTGTCCGCGGTGTTCCGCCAGGCCGTCCAGCAACGGACGGTGCCCGACCACCTGCAGGGCCGGCTGTCGGGGACCTTCTTCGCGGTGGTGGCCGGCGGTCCCCGGCTGGGAGACGCGGAGACCGGGCTGGCCGCGGAGATCGGCGGTCCCCGGTTCGCGGTGTGGTCGGGGGGCGTGGCCTGCGTGGTCGGGGCGCTCCTGCTGTTGTGGCGGGTCCCCGAGCTGTGGCGGGACACCGGGGGCGGCAACCCGCTGGCCGCCGGAGCCGCCGACCGGGCCGTCGCCGAGACCACCAGCGAGCTCGGCGAGGGAGAACCGCTCTAGCGGCCGGAGCCGCCGGGCGTTACACCCGGCGCCTAGTTTGCCGTCCAGAGAGTGAGAAGGAGACGTAGTGCGCCACCCCCGACGGTTGCCATGCTGGGGCGGTCACGGGCTGGCGGTCTCGGCGGCCGTCGCCGGTCTGCTGGCGATCGGGCTGACCGCTTGCCCGGCGACGCCCACCACCACCGCCACCACCGCTCCGATCGCCACCACCGCCACCACCGCTCCGATCGCCACCACCTCGACGCCTTCTGCGACCGCAACTTCCGCGCCGGCGACGCCGAAACCCACGGCCGGCCCGACGTCGGCCCTGATCATCGAACCCGACCAGGGGATGGACCCCATCTATGCAGCGATGGGTTCGCCCGCCCGCAACCTCGACCTCTCGATGTACGAGTTGGTGGACACCCGGGCCGAGTCGATCCTGGCCACCGACGCCGGCCGCGGGGTGACGGTGCGGGTGATCCTCGACCACGGCCGGGAGGCCTCGCAAAACCAACCGGCCTACACCTACCTCGCCACGCACGGCGTCCAGGTCCGGTGGGCGCCCTCGTCGTTCCGTGCCTTCCACATCAAGATGCTCTGCATCGACAACTCGGGCTGCTTGGTGATGACCCTCAACCTCACGTCCCGCTACTACGCCAACACCCGCGACTTCGCCGTCACCGATTCGAACCCCGTCGATGTCTCCTCGATGGAGGCCACGTTCACGGCCGACTTCGACGGGTCCCCGACCGCCCCGTCCGCCGGCACCGATCTGATCTGGAGCCCCGGCAGCTCGGCCGGACTGACCTCCCTCATCGGATCGGCCACCTCCGAGCTCCTCGTCTACAACGAGGAGATGAGCGATCCCGCCACGGTCGCGTCTCTGGCCGCGGCCGCCCGGCGCGGGGTGGTCGTCAAGGTGGTCATGACCGACCAGACGTCGTGGAGCGCAGAATTCTCGGCCTTGACCGCGGCCGGGGTCCAGCTCCGGGTCTTCCACGGCGAGTCACCGATCTACATCCACGCCAAGATGATCGTGGCCGACCGGAGACAAGCCTTCGTCGGCTCCGAGAACTTCTCCCGGGCCTCCCTGGATGACAACCGCGAACTCGGCCTGGCGGTGACCGACCCGGCCATCGTCGGTCCCGCCGTCACCACCTTCATCGCCGATTTCGCCGCCGCCCAGCCGTGGGCCGGTTGAGCCGCCGGGTGGTCAGTCCCGGGAGATGGTGAGGGCTCCGAAGAACCGCACCCATCCCCACGAGCGCCCGATGACCTTGCGGATGTCGTCGTTGCCGCCGCCAGGCGGCCCCGGGTCACTCATGGCGTCGCCGCCCCGACCAGCTCTTCGCTGACCGTCCAGAGTCGGCGGGCGGCCGCCTCGTCCTGGGCGGCGGCGGAAGGCTTGCGTGCCTTGCACTTCACGAAGTACTTGCCGGTGACCCCGGCGACGTCTTCCGACGAGGCCAGGTAGACCGAGGTCCTGGCCCCCTTCTCCGGGGTGAGGACGAACGGCTTGATGACCTTCAGCCCGAAGGCCAGGAACCCGCGGGTGTCACCGTCGCGTCCGTACCCGGTGGCGACCGTCCCCGGGTGGACGGAGTTGGCCGTCACCCCCTTGCCGGACAGGCGACTGGCCAGCTCGGTGGTGAACAGGATGTTGGCCAGCTTCGAACTGCCGTAGACCTGCATGCCCTTGTAGCCCTGGCGCGACTGGAGGTCGTCGAAGTCGAGACCCCGGCGGGCCGACCGGTGGGCGGTGGAGGCCACGTTCACCACCCGGGACGGAGCCGAGGCCACCAACCGGTCGGTGAGCAATTCGGTCAGCAGGAAGGGGCCCAGATGGTTGATGGCAAAGGTGGCCTCGTACCCGTCGACGGTCTCGGCCCGGTCGGTGAGCACCAGGCCGGCGTTGTTGATGAGCACGTCGATACGCGGGCAACGATCGAGGAGCTCGGCGGCGCCGGCCCGGACCGACGCCAGATCGCCGAGATCGAAGACCACCAGCTCGACCAGCTGGCTCCCGCCGGCCTGGCGGATGTCCTCGACCGCCTGGTTTCCCCGGGCCGGGTCTCGGGCGGTGATGACGACCCGGGCCCCGCCTCGGGCCAGCGCCACCGCGGTGGCCTGGCCGATGCCCGAGTTGCCCCCGGTCACGATCACGGTCCTGCCGGTCATGGATCTGGTGGCCGGCTCGGTGGCGTCGCTCATGGTGGTACCCGTCCTCTGATAGGGCCGTCTGACCTCCGGAGTGTAGGCGGCACCCACCTCGAAAACAGGGTTGACATCCAATGTTCGGCGCACCTAATATTTTTTGTGACACGCACCTGAGAAGTAGAGGTGGGTTGGGTCCGTTCCCCGCTCCCACCAGGGAGAGCGGAACGGCCGAGATCGGAGGCAGTGCGCGATGAGATTCCCGAAGCCACGCACCGTGCTCCCGGCCGATCCGGTCCCCCCCGCCCGATGATTCCGGTTTTCGTCATCTTCCTCCGCGAGGGGATCGAGGCGAGCATGATCGTGGCCATTCTCCTGGCCTACCTCGACAAGATCGGCCAGCGCCGGCATTTTCGGGACGTGATGCTCGGAGTGGCCGCCGCGGTGATCCTCATCGCCGGCGGCGGGGTGGCCGCCTACCTGGTGATCAAACAGTACGACGGGTCAAGGGTGCAACAGGTCTTCGAGACCGTCACCTATCTGCTGGCCGCCGCCGTCCTGACCTATATGACCTTCTGGATGCAGTCTCACAGTCGGACGATGTCGTCGGAGCTCAGCCGGAGGTCGGAGGCGGCGCTCAACGGAAAGGCACGCTTCGGGATCGGCCTGCTCGCCTTCCAAGCGGTCGGTCGCGAGGGACTGGAGACGATGGTGTTCACCCTGGCCATCGTCTTCGCCTCGACGACCCAGGCCGCCACCGACGCCCGCGGCTCAGGCCTCCTGGCGGGGGCCGCCGCCGGGCTGGCGCTGGCCATGGCCGTCGCCTACTGCGTCTACAAGCTCGGGCGGCGCCTCAACTTCGGGGTGTTCTTCCGCGTGATCGGGGTGGTGCTGATGGTGTTCGCCGCCGGGCTGCTGGCCGACGCCATCGAGAACATGCAGGAGCTCGGCTGGCTCCCGTTCCTCGGACACAGCGTGTGGAATTCGAGCGGCGTGCTGAGCCAGGACAGCTCCCTCGGCGACGTGTTCCACAGCTTCCTCGGCTATGCCGACCATCCCACCGTGCTGCAGGTCATCGCCTGGGTTGTCTACGTGTCGGTGGCGGTGACCCTGTTCATCTCCATCGGTCGCCGGTCCCGGAAGGGATCACCGGCCCCGGTTGGAACTCCCCCGCTCCACGCACCCGGCTGAGCTGGCGGGCGGTCCGATCCCCGGGTCGCTCAGCGCTCCTGCTCGGTGGGACGGATCAGGACCTCGTTGATGGTCACGTGCCGCGGGCGGGTCACCGTGAACACGATGGACTCGGCGATGTCCTCCGCCTGCATTCTCACGAAGGCCCCGAAGGTGGCGCGAATGTTCCCGATGATCTCCGGGCGGTTGTGGCTGGCCAGTTCCGTCTGCACCGCACCCGGCTCGATGACCGAGACCCGCACGTGCCGCTTGGTGACCTCCTGGCGCAGCGACTCGGAGAACGCCCCCACCCCGAATTTGGTGGCGTTGTAGACGCCGCTCCCCATCCGGGCCACCCGGCCGGCGACCGAGCTCACGTTGACGACGTCGGCGACCCGCCGGGGTTCACGCTCGGCTGCGGCCAGCAGGTGGGGCAGGGCGGCGTGGGTGGTGTACAGCAGCCCGAGCAGGTTGAGATGCACCATCCGCTCCCACTCCTCCAGGGGGGCGTCCACGATGGGACCCAGCAGCATGACGCCGGCGTTGTTGATGACGGTGTCCAGCCGACCGAATTCGGCCACCGTGCGATCGACCATGGACCGAGCCTGATCCTGATCGGTGACATCGGTCTCGAGGACCAGTACCCGCTGGTCGTCACCGATCCGGGCGGCCAACGCCTCGAGCCGGTCAATCCGCCGGGCGGCGATGGCCACCGTCGCGCCCTCGGCGGCCAACGCCAAGGCGGTGGCCTCACCGATCCCACTGGATGCCCCGGTGACCAGGGCGACCGTATCAATCAACCGATCCGTCATCACTCTCCCTTTTCTCTCGTGGTCAACTGCTCACCGTTTCGGTTCCCACCTGAAGAACCGGGCGGCCAGCAGGAGCCCGGCCGCACCCCAGGCGGCCACGATCAGGACGTCGCTCCAATGAAAGGTCGCCCGGAGGAACCCGGCCTGGAGCCCGTGGGCAAAATGCCGGATCGGGAAGATCCCTCCCACCCACACGATCCAGGCCGGGCATGGTCCCCGATGGGGATGAACACTCCGGACAGGAACAGAAGAGGCAGGATAGTGGCGTGACGATGGCGGGACCACCACCGCCTGGCGGTCGTCTCCGGACTCCGGGCTGGCTGCCGGTTGGTCGGCCATGGTCGCGTCCCGACGTTCGAGCGAGAGCGATCAGGAAGCGGTTTGGAACCGACTGCTGAAGGAGATGAGCTCTCCCGTCGAATGCTTGCGGTGTTCTTCGTAGATCCGCCGGTACCCGGAGTGCCTGAACATCCACTGGTTGTCGACGAGGACGTAGTCGTCCTCGTAGATCCCGGTACCCTCGAGAACGAAGTCGGCCGCCGGGACGATCACCTTGTCGAAGAGGTACCACATGCCCGACGCCGTCCCATCCCCGTGGATGTCGATCTCCGGGTGATGCCCGTTGTGAAGATGGACGATGCCGGGGTCGCTGAGTGAATTGACAAGAAACTCCACGATCTCCACTCGGCCCGTGTGTGGTCCCGGTGCCGACTGGTAGTTGGTGGTTGCGTCCTCAACGAAGAGTTCGCCCAGTTCGACGAAGCGCTTGGTGTCGAGCAGTCGGAAATACTTGTGCTTGAGCCGACAAATTGCGTCCGTAGCCTCGTCAGACATTACCCACCTCGCCGATCCTCGTGTGGCTCGAAGTGTACGACTTCCGGTTTCTCGACGGTTACCTGACGGTGAAGTGGGTAGGAGAAAGACTCAGGACCCGAAAGGCCCACGCCCAAGAGAGGGGACCGGGCCACAACATGAATCTAGCTACGGGGATGCCGCAGAATCCGTTCAGAGGGAGGCAGGAAGGACGGGCCCGTCGCGCCCCATTCACCTTCTGGGGGGGGCCGATGGCAAGGGTCCGACCGGTCCGTCGGACCATTTCCCTTCCCCCGGACCCGTCGACCGCCTCGGTGGCCCGCGCCTTCGTTCGGGAAGTGTTGTCCGAGTGGAACCTCACGGTCATGGAGCCCGATGCGTGTCTGGTCGCCACCGAGTTGGTGACCAACGGATTGCGACACGGGGGAGGCGCGGAATCGATGACCCTCACCGCCAACAACCGGCACCTGCAGATTTCCGTCTCCGACACCGCGGCACTGCGGTCCCCCCGGCGCCTCTATCGCGAGTTGACCGCCGAGGGCGGGCGAGGCATGGCGCTGGTGGAGGCGGTGGGCGACACCTGGGGGACGACGAGGGCGAAGGCGCGTCGGGGCAAAACCGTGTGGTGCAAGTTGAAGATCTGAACGAATCCTCAGGCGGAGCTGGCGACCGACGGCCGGCGACGGCGGCGGCGGGCAAATCCCTTGGCCGGGGACGAGGACAGCATCGAGACATCGTGTAGGGCACAGCATTCGGAGCTGTTGTATATCGACAGCCGGACCTCACAGCCGTCATGGGCACAGACCCGGTTCGACCCGTAGACCTGCGGGCTTCCCCGGTCGCCCAGGCGTTCCGCGACGATCGAGCCATTCGGTGTCGGATGTTCGAGCACTGCGCCACCTCCGTATCGAGAGGAGCAGGGGGGTGCTCCCTCGCCCACCCGATACCCGCCCGCTGGTGGGCCCAAACACCGATTCCGCTCAGGGCTCGGCGGCGAAGGCCTCCCGGAGTTGGGCGAGGCTGGTGGCCAACAGCCGGGAGACATGCATCTGGCTGATGCCGATACGAGAGGCGATCTCCGACTGGGTGAGGCCGTCGATGAACCGGAGCTTCACGATCTCGCGGTTCCGGGGAGGAAGCAGGGCCAACGCCGGCTCGATGACCGACCGTTCCTCCACCAGCGCGACGGCCGAATCCTCGGTGGCGAGGATGTCCCCGAGGGTGGCACCGCCGACCGCCGGAGCATCGAGTGATGCTGACCGGTACCCCTGCCCCGCCTCGATGGCCTCCACGATCGACTCCTCCGAAGCCGCAGTGGCCCGGGCCAATTCCGACACCGTGGGCGACCGGCCCAGTTCGTGACCGAGTGATTCGATGGTGGCCCCGAGCTCGAGATAGAGCTCCTGGATCCGCCGGGGGGCCCGGACCGCCCAGCCGCGGTCGCGGAAGTGGCGCTTCAGCTCCCCGATGATGGTGCCGGTGGCGAACGTGGAGAATTTCACGTTTCGTTCAGGGTCGTAGCGGTCCACGGCCTTGATCAACGCGATGGAAGCGACCTGGGCCAGGTCGTCGTAGGACTGCCCGCGGTGGGCAAACCGATGGGCCAGTCTCCGGGCCAGCCCGAGGTTCTCGGTGATCAGGCGATCGCGTAAGGAGGAGTCACGGGTGGCTGCGAATTCCACCCACAGTTCGTGGGGGGTGTGCGGACTCTCCGTGGCGTCCAACATCAGGGAGCAACCTTGCTCCTGTGCTTGCGGATCCATGCTTGCCGACGGCCGCCAACCGTGTCCTCTCCGTACTCGTCCACCAGCGCCTCGATGATGCGCAAGGACAGCTCGTCCGGCTCGGTCCCGACGTGACCGTCGTCATCGCCCGCCCCCGACAATGAACATCCGACCGTGATGGCGCCGTCGTTCTCGGTGAAGCGGAGGTGGAGGGATCCGGTGGCCGTCGTTCCCATGACCGAGATGCAGAGCTCCTCGACGACCAGTCGCAGATCTTCGATGTCTTCGATGCCGAATTCGGCCCGGGCGGCCATCGCCGCCGCCGTCAGCCGGGCCAGGATCAGGAGGTCGGAACGGATCGGGATGGTCAGTTCGACGGTGTCACTCATCCGCCTACCGCTTCATCGACGCTGGTGAACACCGGGAACACACTGGTCAGATCGGTGATCTCCAGGACCTTGCGCACACGCGGCTCGGTCACCACCAACTTGAGGGTTCCCCCGGCTTCTTCCTGACGGCGGTAGGCGCCGACCAGGACGCCGAGAGCCGTGGAGTCGATGAACGACACTCCGGTGAGGTCGACGACGATCGCCGAGATCCGGTCGGCCTCCAGGGCAACCAGGCGCTCCCTCAGATCCGGGGCGGTGGCCATATCGATCTCGCCGGTCACGGTGAGCACGGAGACACCATCGAGTCTCGTCTCGGCTATCTCAAAGGTCAGGTCCACGGTGCAGCCCTTTCTCGGACAGGGACAGGACAAATCGCCACAACTTCTCGAACCGGCTGGTGTCTAGGATATTCACCTTCCCCCTTCCTGTTCATGGCCCAGGAGGACCGCCCGCCGCCCTCGATCGCCGGTCAGCGTATCTCCGGCAGCCCGCCCAGGAAACCCCCGGGGCAGCCTCCCCGGGTTGGGGGAAGACAGGCCGCCCGGCGACTGTTAGCTTCCATTTCACTATGGCCCCGGGGGTTCGGGGGAGAAGGCCATGGAACGGCATGAGGGGGTAGGAGCGTCACCATGAGGAACGTCTGGAGCTGGTTGGGTCTCAACCTCGGCAAGCGGGCCGGCACCGTGTCGGTGATCGGCCTGGTCGTCACCATCGGCCTCGGTCTCGGGATCACCCAGCTGAAATTCTCCACCAGCAATGCCAGCTACCTCAACGCCAATGACACCGCCCAGATCGACAACGTGCACTACGAGTCGCTCTTCGGCGGAGACCCGATCGTGACCATGTTCACCATGCGCCCGGGCACGTCGATCGACAACCTGTTCACCCCCGACAACGTCACCCAGTTCAATCTCATCCAGTCCAAGCTGAAGAGCGATCCCTCGGTGTTCAGCGCCATCACCCCCCTCGACGATCTCGACCTGTCGAACGCGCTGGCCGCCAGTCCCGACGGAAACCCCACCGACAGTCCGGCTGGCAAACTCCTGCTGTCAGCCTTCGCCCGCGACCCATCGGCGGCGAGCCAGGCCATCCGCCAGAAGAACATCGTGGCGCTGGCGGCCGGAGAGGCGGCCATACCGGCCAAGCAGCAGGTGATCACCAACCCCGCCTGGGTCCACTATCTGACCCATAACCCGGACGGTACATTGCGCACCGCCTCTTCCACCTTCTTTCCCAACAACGGGCACGCGGCGATGGTGGTGGTCCTCAAGGGCGGCCTGACCATCGAGCAGGAGTCGGCGGCGGCCCTCTCCGTCCAGAACATCGTGAGTTCGGCGAACTTCGCCAACGCCACCACCCTGACCACCGGAGTCCCCGCCCTGCTCCGCACCATCAACAACTATCTCAAAGGAGGGATGCTCACCCTCGGCGCCATCGCCGCGGTGGTGATGATCATCATCTTGCTGCTGCTGTTCAACGTCAGGTGGCGGTTGCTGCCATTTCTCATCGTGGTCATCGGTCTGGTCTGGGGTTTCGGGCTCGCCGGTTTCTTCGGGATACCGCTCACCCTGGCCAGCATCGCCGGTCTGCCGGTGCTGTTGGGGGTGGGCATCGACTACGCCATCCAGATGCATTCCCGGGTCGAGGAAGAGGTGATCCTGGCCCGGGCCCCGCATCCGATCCAGGCCACCGCCCGACACCTGGGCCCGGCCCTGCTCGTCGTGACCTTTGACGCCGTCTTCGCCTTCGCCGCCCTCCTCCTGGCCAAAGTGCCGATGCTCCGCCAGTTCGGTTGGCTGCTGATTGTGGGCATCATCGCCGTCTGTGCCTGCAGCATCATCGGCCCGCTGGCGTTCCTCGGCATTCGCGAATTCAAATCGCCGACCAAGGGGGTCGACTTCTCCCATGGCCGGCTGGCCCGCCTCACCGCCTGGCTGGGCAGCGTGCCCGCCAAAGCCGCCATCCCGTTTTCCGTGGCCGCCATCGTGATCCTCGTCGGCGGGCTGGCGGTGGAAAGCCACATCCAGTTGCAGACCGACCCGCTGCAGTGGATCGACCCCGGTTCCCAGACGGTGAAGGATGTCAACGCCCTGAAGGTGGGGACCGGGACCGACAACGAGGTTGCCGCCGCCATCCATACCGCCAACCCCTGGAGCGATCAGACGGTGGCGTACGTGTCGTCCTTCTCCAATGACCAGGTCAAGACCTTCCCCAACCAATTGTTCCCGGCGGCGGGTTTGGTCAATCTGGTCGACGAGTTCATCTCCCTTCCCGGCACCACCCCGGTGCCGCCGCTGGGCAGCCAGGTGAAGCAGGTCTACGGCTTCACGCCCTCCTCCATCCAACACGCCACCGTGGCCAACGGCGGAGCCGACCTCGGTGTCATCTTCCGCTCCAAGACGTCCACGGTGGGTGACCTGAAACCGGTGGTCGACCATCTGCAGAACAATCTGCACCCACCCGCCGGGATCACCGTCGAGCCCGGCGGCATCGCGGTGGTGGGGGTCGGGTTCCTCGACAACCTGGCCAAGTCCCGGACCCTGCTCACCTACCTGTCGATCATCTTCGTGGGGGTCTTCCTGGCCCTCCGCCTCCGGAGCCTGATCCGTTCGATCCTCTCCCTGATCCCGGTGGTGGTGGCGGTCGGGGCCGTCTCGCTGGTCGCCTGGGCCTTCAGCCTGAAGCTGAGCCCGATGACCGCGGTCTCCGGCCCGTTGGTGGTGGCGGTGTGCACCGAGTTCACCTCGTTGATCCTGCTTCGCTTCGTGGAGGAGCGCGCCCGAAAACGGTCGCCGGTCGACTCGATGCACGAGACCGCCACCCGAACCGGTAGGGCCTTCATCGTCTCCGGTCTCACCGCCATCGCCGGTGTTGCGGTCATCGCCTCCTCACCCTGGCCGCTGCTGCGGGGATTCGGCATCATCGTCGGCATGAATGTGCTGGTGGCGCTGCTCTGCGCGTTGGTCATCCTGCCGCCGATCCTGGTCTGGGCCGAGAGCGACGGTCGCAACTGGGTGTCCCGCCGCCTGATCCGCGACGACCAGGAACCCGTGGCGGCGAAGGGCTCGGCGCCCGTCCCGGTACCGGAGCTCCCTGTCGAGCCGCTGCCGGCCTGAACCAGCCGCCCCATCTGGTCAGGGTGAATGACGATTGCTAGCGTCACCCCTTATGGGCACCGTCGAGGTCAGCGAACAGGTCAGGGCGCCGTCGGCGCGGGTATGGGACCTCATCCGCGACCCGACCCTCATGGGCGACCTGACCGCGGAGTGCACGGGCATGCAGTGGACTGGGCCGATCACCGGGCCGCAGATCGGCGCCCGATTCCGCGGCACCAACCGGCGAGGTTGGCGACGGTGGTCGACCACCTGCACCATCGTGCGGTACCAGCCCGGCCAGGAGGTGGCGTGGGATGTCCGGGTCGGGCCGGTCCCGGTGGCCGAATGGAGCTATCGCATCGCTGGCGTCGAGAACGGGCAGGTCACCGTCACCGAGCGCTTCGTCGACCATCGGAGCTCGGGTTTCCAGGCTCTGAGCCCCCTCCTCCGCGGAGTGAAGGACACCGACGCCCTCAACCGCCAGAACATCATGGACACCCTCGGCCGGCTCAAGGCCAGAGCCGAGGCTTGACGGCTTCCCACCGGCGGCCGTCGCCAACGCCGGTGCCTTCGACCCCGTGGTGGAAGCGCGCCGTCGTCTACCAGATCTATCCTCGCTCGTTCGCCGACGCCGACGGCGACGGCATCGGGGACCTGGCCGGGATCCGCGCCCACCTGGACGACCTGGCCTGGCTGGGGGTCGACGCCATCTGGATCTCGCCCTTCTACCCGTCGCCGATGGCAGATTTCGGGTACGACGTCAGCGACTACTGCAATGTGGATCCCCGGTTCGGGACGCTGGAGGAGTTCGACGCTCTGGTCGGCGAGGCCCACGCCCTCGATCTGCGGATCGTCATCGACTGGGTCCCCAACCACAGCTCGGATCGGCATCCCTGGTTTTTGGACGCAGCAACCGGTCCAACCAGTGACCACCGCAACTGGTACGTCTGGCGCGATCCGCATGTCGACGGGACGCCCCCCAACAACTGGGTCGCCTCCTTCGACCGGTCGGCGCCGGCCTGGACCTTCGACGACGCCTCCGGCCAGTGGTACCTCCACCTGTTCGAAGCCGCCCAACCCGATCTCAACTGGGATGAGCCCGGGGTGGAGAAGGCCATGCACGACATCCTCCGGTTCTGGCTCGATCGCGGGGTGGATGGGATCCGGGCCGACGTCATCCACTGCATCGGCAAGGACCCCGGGCTCCCCGACGACCCACCGGAGATGGCGGGGATGCCCCACTCCGCCCTCAACGACGTCCCCGTCACCCACCAGCGCTTGCGGGAGATCCGCCGGTTGTTCGACAGCTACCCCGGGGACCGGGTCATCGTCGGCGAAGTCTTCCTGCTCTCCACCGAGCAAGTCGCGACGTACTACGGCAACGGAGACGAGCTCCACCTGTCCTTCAACTTCCCACCGCTGTTCGCACCGTGGTGGGAGCACCAGTGGAGCCGATGCATCGCCAGCACCGTCGAGGCCCTCGAGCCCCGGGGCGCGTGGCCGACCTGGGTCCTCTCCAACCACGACAACCCCCGGCACCGGTCCCGCTACGACACCGCCGCCCAGGCCCGAGGTGAAGCTCCACGGAATACCGAACGCCGGAGCGAACGCCGGGCTCGTGCGGCGGCGGTATTGCTGCTGACCCTCCGGGGGACGCCGTTCGTTTACCAGGGCGAGGAGCTGGGCCTCCTCGATGCCCGCATCCCTCCGGAACAGGCGGTCGACCCCGGCGGGCGGGACGGTTGCCGGGCCCCGTTCCCCTGGGACGGGAGCGATGACCACGGGTGGCCAACGGCCCCGGGCATCAGCCCCTGGCTCCCCTTCCCCGAGGAATCGGCGACCCGCAACTATGCCGCCCAGCGGGCCGATGCGAAATCGATCCTCCACCTCTACCGCCGGTTGCTCGCCCTCCGCCGTGAGCATCCGGCTCTGGCCCTCGGCGACTTCGAGCCACTCGATGCCCCCGAAGGCGTCCTCGCCTACCGGCGGGCCCTCGGTGAGGACGTCTGTACGGTGATGATCAACTTCACCGACGCCGAAATCGACGTCGCCGATCCCGGCAACTCCGAAGCGGTCAACGGCAGCATCGGTGCCAGGGTTGCCGCCTCCAGCGACGGCTCCGTGGACGGTGCCGGGTTCGACGGCCGCCTGCGACCGGATCAGGCCGTCGTCCTGAACGCCTGATCACCGGGCTTGACGCCGGCGCTTTCACGCCCCGGGTTTGCCCCCCGAGGGCAGATGGCTGTCGAACCAGGCCAGCGTGCGCTTCCAGGCGTCGGCGGACGCCTCCGGATTGAAAACGGCCGGCCGATCGTCGCAGTTGAACCCGTGGTCGGCGTCGGGATAGCGGACGATCTCGGTCGGCACCCGCGCCCGCTTCACCGCATCGCGCAGCTGCTCGACCTGGGCGCTGGGGATGCCCTTGTCGAGGTCACCGTAGAGCCCGAGCCACGGGGCCTGGAGCTTGGGGGCCAGGTCGACCAGGGACGGCAGCCCGAACCGACCCTCGAGCACGCCGCCGCCGTAATAGGTGACCGCCGCCCCCACCGCCCGGAGGGTGGCGGCGTAGAAGGTGACGCTTCCCCCCATGCAGAATCCCACCACTCCCATGCGCGCGGGCGCAAAGTCCCGGGCTTCGAAATGATCGAGGGCGGCGTCGACGTCGACGGTCAGGCCCTCGGCCGACAGATTTCCCATCAGGGGCATCACCGAGTCGAAATCGTCGTACTCGAGGACCGGCGATCCGTCACGGTGGAAGAGCGCCGGCGCCACCGCGAACCAACCGGCGTCGGCCAGCCGACGGGCGATGTCCTGGATGTGCGGCGTGACCCCGAACGCCTCCTGGATGACCAGGATGGCGCCGCGGGCAGCTCGTTCGGGTGACGCTTCGTAGGCCGGCATGGGTCCGTCGGCGGTCTCGATGGTGATCTCGGCGTTGGTGCTCACGGGGTACTCCTCTCAGTGGATGGCTCGGGTCCCACGATCGGATCCGGCCCCGGCCGGAGGCCGGTTGAGGTCGACGGCCTACTTGACGTTCACGTTATACTTAGCTTTCGTCCACGTAAACCTCAAGTCAGCCTTCCCGGAGTGCGATGCTCGACGTTCAGCCGCCGGCCCAACCCGCGGTACTCCCCCACACCGCAGCCGTCACCGACGACGGGTACAAATGGGTGGCCCTGTTCATCTCGACCCTGGGCATGCTGATGGCGACCATCGACGGGTCGATCACCCTGATCTCGCTGCCGGACATCTTCCGGGGCATCGGCATCGACCCGCTCCAGACCGGCAACAGCTTCTTCCTGCTGTGGATGATCCTGGGATTCCTGGTCGT
>DASZNG010000115.1:0-5936 GCA_035551535.1 Acidimicrobiales bacterium
GGCGACGACCTCGGGGCCTGGATGACCGGGCATCCGGTGCCCCGCAAGATCAGCTTCACCGGGTCCATCGAAACCGGCAAGAAGGTCGCCCAGTCGGCGGCTCCGGACCTCAAGCGGGTCACCCTCGAGCTCGGCGGCAACGACCCGGCCATCGTGCTGGACGGGGCCGACCCCGCCTGGGTGGCCAAGGCCGTCTTCGCCGGTGCCTTCAACAACAACGGCCAGGTGTGTTCGGCCATCAAGCGGGTCTACGTGCCGGAGAACCTCTACGACGACGTCGTCGAGGCCCTCGCCGCCCACGCATCGTCGACCAAGGTGGGCGACGGCACCGAGCCCGATTCCCAACTCGGCCCGATCAACAACGCCCCCCAATTCGAGCGGGTGAAGGAGTTGGTGGCCGACGCCATCTCCGGCGGGGCCCAGGCGGTGACGGGCGGCCACCCGATGGACCGTCCCGGCTACTTCTTCGAGCCCACCATCCTGGCCGGGCTGACCGACGGCACCCGGATCGTCGACGAGGAGCAGTTCGGCCCGGCGTTGCCGGTGGTCTCCTACCGTGACGTCAACGACGCCGTCGAGCGGGCCAACGCCACCCACTTCGGGCTGTCCGGATCGGTGTGGGGCCCCGACGTCGACCGGGCCTCGGAGGTGGCCGGCCAGCTCGAGTGCGGCACCGCCTGGGTGAACACCCACCTCGCCCTCGGCCCCGCCCAGCCCTTCGGGGGCTTCAAGTGGAGCGGGATCGGGGTCGAGAACGGGCCCTGGGGGCTGGCGGAGTTCTCCGAGCTCCAGGTCGTGCACCGTTCCCGGTCGGCTGACGGCCTGAACATCTCGACCGCCGGACTCGTCTCCTAGCGCCGGGCCGCCGCCCCCGGGGACCCCCCACGACGGGTCGCCGGTGCACGATGGCCGGAGTTCCTTCGATAGTCTAACTATGTGAGTTCCAAAGCAGCGGGCGGGCGCGCCCGGGTACGAGAGCGGGAAACCGTCGGCCGCACCGCGGCCTGGATGGCCAAACAGGTGGAGCTCGGCCTGGGTTCGGTCGACCTGTCGGTCTCCCAGTACCGGGTGCTGGGTCTGCTCGACGAGAGCTCCGCCTTCTCCTCGGCGCTGGCCGAACGGTTGGCCGTCCGCCCGCCCAGCATCACCGCCATCATCGACGGCCTGGTGGCCCGGGGGCTGGTCGAGCGCCGTCCGGACGAGTCGGACCGCCGCCGGGTCGACCATGCCCTCACCGAGACCGGGCTGACGGTGCTGATCGCGGCCGACGCCGCGGTCACGGCCCGGCTCTGCGACATCGCCGGGTGCCTCGACGATCCGGTCGACACCGAGCGCGCCCTCGACGGGCTGGCCACCTGGCGCCAGGCCTTCATCGCCTACCGTGCCGCCCGGCGGTCCGGTCCATGAACATCCCGACCTTCCGGCGCCACCACCGCGGCGTCGCCGAACCCGCCACCGAGTTCATCCCGATGGCCGAGGTCGCCCGCAACGACGCCCCCCGGGCCACCATCGACCCCGACAAGTCACTGTCGTGGTTGCGCCGGGCCCTGCCGGTGATGAAGGCCCATCAGGGGATGTTCGTGACGTCGCTGGTGCTGGCCTTCATCGGGCTCATTCTCCAGGTGCAGATCCCGAACCTGTTGAATCACGCCCTGAACAACTCCATCGTCAAGCACACCGTCCCCCTCAACCACTACGTCTGGTGGATCGTCGGGCTGGGCCTGCTCGGCGGGGTGGCCGGCTACATCTCCCGGCTGTACCTCTTCGAGACCGCCTACAACATCGAGTACGACCTCCGGAACATCATCTACGAACACCTGACCCGGATGTCGTTCTCGTTCTACGACCGGGTCCAGTCCGGCCAGTTGATCTCGCGGGCCAACTCGGACATCCGCTCGGTGCAGATGTACATGACGTTCGCCCCGCTGATTCTGGTCCAGTGCTCGATGGCGGTGATCGCCTTCGTGTTCATGCTCTCCATCAATGTGCCGCTGGCCTTCATCGCCATGGCCACCATGCCGTTCGTCTACTTCACCGGGGTGAAGATGCGGAAGTCGATGTTCCCGGTGTCGTGGATCATCCAGGCCCGCCTGGCCGATGTCGCCACCATCGTCGACGAGAATGTCAACGGGGTCCGGGTGGTCAAGTCGTTCGCCGCCGAGCAGCAGCAGCTCCGGGCCCTCTCCGGGGCCGCCGAGAAAGTCAAGTGGGGCTACATCAAAGACGCCGACCTCCGGGCCCAGTTCACCCCGCTGGTCCAGAACCTGCCGCAGGTCGGGCTGGCCCTGGTCCTGGTGTTCGGCGGCTACATGGTCATCCACGGCGGGCTCGGCGTCGGCGCCATCCTCGCCTTCAACTCCTACCTGTTGATGCTCCAGGCCCCGTTCATGATGCTGGGGATGCTGATCATGATGGGGCAGCGGGCGGCCGCCTCCGCCGACCGGATCTACGAGATCCTCGACGAGCAGCCCACGGTGACCGACACCCCCGGCGCTCTCGACCTCCAGGACGTCCGGGGCGACATCCGGTTCAACCACGTCGACTTCTCCTACCACCCCGACGACCAGCGCCTGGTGCTCGCCGACTTCGACCTCCACATCGCCCCCGGGGAGACGGTGGCTCTGGTCGGGCGGACCGGCGCCGGCAAGTCCACGGTGGCCCGGTTGCTGACCCGCTTCTATGACGTGACCGCTGGCTCCATCAAGATCGATGATCACGACATCCGGGAGGTGACCCTGGCCAGCCTGCGGGCCAACGTCGGCATCGTCCTCGACGAGCCCTTCCTCTTCTCGGTGTCGGTCCGGGACAACATCGCCTACGGGAAGCCGGGGGCCTCCATCGACGAAGTCGAAGCCGCCGCCCGGGCCGCCGGCGCCCATGAGTTCATCAGCCACCTGGAGCACGGCTACGACACCGTGGTCGGCGAGCGGGGGTACACCCTGTCGGGTGGCCAGCGGCAGCGAATCGCCATCGCCCGGACGCTGCTGGTGAATCCCCCGATCCTCATCCTCGACGACGCCACCAGTGCCATCGATGTCCAGGTCGAGCAGGAGATCCATGCCAACTTGGCCGTGCTGATGGAGGGGCGGACCACCCTGATCATCGCCCACCGGCTCTCGACCATCTCGCTGGCCGATCGGGTGGTGCTGCTGGACAGCCAGAAGATCGTGGCCGACGGCACCCACGCCGAGCTGCTGGCCACCACCCCGCTGTATGCCGATGTCCTGGCCCAGGCGGGCGAGCTCCAAGCCACTCCCGAAGGGGTGGGCCGATGACCTGGGGCGGTGGATTCGGCGGCGGCGCCCCCGGCGGCTTCGGGCGGCCGGCGGCTCCCGGGCTCCCCTTCGGGGGGATCCCATCCGAGCTCCAGGACGGGGTCGATCGGCTGCTGGCCGACGAGCCGGAGCACCCCGAGCCCGACATCGTCTTCAACCAGAACGGGTCGGAAGACGAGATCCGGCGGCTCACCCTCTGGCGGCTGATCTCCAAGTACCCGGGGATGACGGCGCTGGCCGGCCTGCTGGTGGTGGTCATCGCCGTCCTGTCCCAGACCGGCCCGAAGCTCACCGAGATCGCCATCAACGACGGGATGGTCCCGCACCACGGGAACTTCAAGGTGGTCGCCATCACCGCCGCGCTGTACCTGGTGTTCATCGTGGTGACCTCCTACGCCCAGCGGGTGCAGGTGCAGGTCACCGGGCGGATCGCCGCCTGGGTCATGAACGACCTGCGGGTGAAGATCTTCGCCCACCTCCAGCGGCTGTCCCTCGGGTTCTTCACCGAGGAGAAGGCCGGCGTGCTCATGAGCCGGATGACCAGCGACATCGAGAACCTCCAGCAACTCCTCCAGGACGGCCTCTCCCAGCTGGCCATCCAGGCGCTGACCATGGTGGTGATCACCGTGGTGCTGTTCACCATCAATGTCCAGCTGGCCCTCATCACCGTATTCCTGATCGTCCCGGCCCTGGTGGCGGCCACCCTCTGGTTCAAGCGGGCCTCGGAACGCGGCTACGACCGGGTGCGGGACGGCATCGCCAACGTGCTGGCCGACCTGTCCGAGAGCCTCCACGGGGTCCGCATCGTCACCGCCCACAACCGGCAGCGCCAGAACGTCGTCCACCATCGCAACGTGGTGGGCGACTACCGGGACGCCAACGTCTACACCGCCCATGTCAACGCCATCTACGGGCCCGGTACCCAGCTGCTCGGCGTCCTCTCCCAGGGCGCACTCCTGGCCATCGGCGGCACCATGGTCGTCCACCACACCCTGTCGATCGGCGGCCTGGTGGCCTTCTTCCTCTACCTCAACCGGTTCTTCCAGCCGATCCAGCTGCTGGTCCAGCAGTACAACACCCTCCAGCAGGGGCAGTCCTCGGTGTTCAAGCTCCGGGCGCTCAGCGACACCGAACCGACGGTCAGGGAGGTACCCGACGCCATCGATCTGCCCCACATCGAAGGCGAGATCGTCTTCGACCATGTCTCGTTCGGATACGACCCCGGGGTCGAAGTCATCTCCGATGTCAACCTGCGGATCGAGCCGGGTGAGACGGTGGCCTTCGTGGGCCCGACCGGCGCCGGCAAGTCGACCCTGGCCAAATTGGTCACCCGCTTCTACGACCCGACCTCCGGCCGGGTCCTCATCGACGGCTACGACCTCCGGGACGTGACCCTGCGATCGCTGCGGCAGCAATTGGGCGTGGTGCCCCAGGAGCCGTTCCTGTTCGCCGGGACCATCGGCGACAACATCGCCTTCGCCCGTCCCGACGCCAGCCGCGAGGAGATCGACGAGGCGGTGCGGGCGGTCGGTCTCGAAGAGGTGATCGAGCGGGTCCCGGACGGCGTCGACACCGTCGTCCACGAACGGGGACAGACCCTGTCCTCGGGAGAGCGGCAACTGCTGGCCCTGGCCCGAGCTTTCCTGGCCCACCCCCGGGTGCTGGTCCTCGACGAGGCCACCTCCAACCTCGACCTCCAGTCGGAGACGAAGATCGAAGCCGCCCTCGACGTGCTCCTCGAGAACCGTACCGCCATCCTCATCGCCCACCGGCTGTCCACCGCCATGCGGGCTGACCGGATCGTGGTCGTCGACGACGGGCGGATCGTGGAGGTCGGATCCCATGATGAGCTGGTGGCCCGAGGCGGCCGGTATGCCGAGATGTACGCCACCTGGGTCCGGCACACCGAGATCAACGACGAGTCGAGCTAGCCGCGGCGACGGGCACCCTGGCCAGCCCCGGCCGGGGTGCTCGGGCCCATGCCGGAGCACGATCACCTGAGCGCAGAGGTGGACGTCGGTACTACCGTCGGTCCATCAACGGGCCACAAGCGCGTCGAGCGAAAGGCGCACAAGAGCGGCAGGGTGACCGCCCCGGCCGTCGTCACCGACGCCCACCAGATCATCTCGATGGCCTCGGGGGATGGGGTCATGGCCGGAGAGGCCACCTTCTGGTATCGCTTGCCGGTGGACGTGAGCCAGAGCTCGTCCTGGTTGCTGGCGGGCGATCGTCGGCGAAGCCGCCGAGCGGACCCACCGGTGTGCTTCTAATCAGGTCCGTTGGCGAAATCGGCCGCCGTCATGCCGTCGCGGTGACCGGCCGGCCACTGGACCAACTCGATCCGGTTGCCGTCCGGATCGACCATCCAGGTGATCAAAAAGTCATCCGATCCGTCCGGCGATACGGGCACTTCGGCATTGATGCCGAGAAGGGCGAGCTTGGTGACCATGGTGTCGATGGACTCCACTTGAATGACGAAGTGGCTGAGGCGCGGGCTGACGCCGAGCCGGGTTTCGTTTCGATCGAAAACGAGTTCGATGCTGACGAACTCGTCGCCCGGAAGTTTGAGCATCACCAGATGCCCCAGGTCGCTCTCCGGGACGCGGCCCACGACCTCGTAGCCCACCGCGGTGTAGAACCCCACCGATCGGTCGAGATCGG
>DASZNG010000116.1:0-13884 GCA_035551535.1 Acidimicrobiales bacterium
GGGGACGATCTTGGAGAACAGCAGGGCCTGGAACTGCCCCCGCTCCGGGGCCTGCTGGACCAGCGGCACGATGGCCTTGGGGTCGATGCCCATCCGGTCCCACACCTCCTGCTGGAGGAACCGGTCGCGCATCCGCACCGCCGCCTCGAAGGCGAACTCCTGGCGCTCCCGGAGCTCGTGGGCGGTGAGGCCCTGGTAGTACTCCTGGAGGCTGAGCACCCCGAAGGCGACGTGGCGAGCCTCGTCGGCCATCACGTACTTCAGCAGCTGCTTCAACAGCGGGTCCTGGGTCAGCTGGGCCATGAACCCGAAGGCGGCCAGGGCCAGCCCCTCGACCATGATCTGCATGCCGAGGTAGGTCATGTCCCACCGGGAGTCGGCGATGATGTCGTCGAGCAGCATCCGGAGGTGGGCGTTGATCGGGTAGTGGCCCGAGCACTTCTCGTCGAGGTACTTGGCGAACACCTCGACGTGACGGGCCTCGTCCATCACCTGGGTGGAGGCGTAGTACTTGGCGTCGATCCAGGGGACCGACTCGACGATCTTGGCCGTGCACACCAGCGCGCCCTGCTCGCCGTGGAGGAACTGGGACAGCGTCCAGTTCTGGCTCTCCACCCCGAACTGGACCCACTCCTTGTCCGACCACTTCTCGGCCGGGGTGCCGGTGAGGTCGACCCCGGCGGTGAAGCCACCGGTGGCGATGGCGTTCTCGACGACCAGCTTCTCCTGGTCCACCTCGATCTCCCACGGCAGGTCGGTCTCGCCGTTCCACTGGGCCTTCTTGGCCTTCTCGTAGAGCTTGTTGAGCTTGGGCCGCGACCCCTTGGCGTAGTCCCAGGTGAAGATGGTGTCGTAGTCGGAGTGCACCGCGTGCTTGCCGTCGGCGTCCTCGGTCCCGACCACGGACAGGATCGCCTCGAAGTCGTTGATCTCCTCTCGGCCGATGATGTCCTGGGTGTTGTTCATGTCGATGCTCATCGCACGTCCCCCTTGGAAGGTGTGGTGGTGGTTGGGTAGGTGGTGTGTTGGTGGTCGGACTGATGGGACCGATCGGCCTGCATGGCCCGGTCGGCGGCAATCGGGGTGAGATCAACGGGCCGGGACCGGTCGGGTGAGCGCAGGGCGGTGATCCCCGGGAGCACGAAGGTCTCGATCAGGTGGCGGGCCCGGTCGGCGTCGGTGAGATCCATGTCGCTCGACGGGGCGATGCAGTAGGACAGCACGATCCGGGTCGCCCATTCCGCCACCCGGGCGGCCTCCTCCGGATCCATCCACCGGATGAGGAACGGCGAGATGAACCGGGCGGCGGTGCCCAGCAGCCGGTTGGAGTCGTCGAAGGCCAGATGGCCGAGCACCACGTCGGGCTCGTGGGCGACCATGTAGGTCAGGGCCGGGTGCCGGGTGATCCGGGTCACCGCCTCGACGATCCCGATCACCAGGACGTCGGAGAGATCCTCGGCCGCCCCCATCCGGGCCCCGAGGGCGGAGAACAACCGGGCCATCTCGGTCTCGGCCACCGCCCCCAGCAGCTCGTCCTTGCCGCCGGGGAACACCCGGTAGATGGTGGCCCGGGACACACCGGCCCCATGGGCGACGTCGTCGACGGTGGTCTTGGTCGTTCCCTGCCGGGCGATGCAGTCGAGGGCGGCGTCGACGATGCGGATCCGGTGGGGAGAGACCCGATCGGCAGGGTCAGCGGCCTCGGCCGGCCCCCCGGGATCCGTCTGCACGACCTGGAGTCGCACCCCCTGCGTGTTCACGTTTGGAACAGTAGGTCGATATTTGTCTCATTGTCAAGGATGGTCGGCCTCGCCGTCCCGGGTCCCGGGCTCGGGCCCGACCACCACCCCGGCCAGCAGCTCGCCGCGCACCAGCTCGGACACCTGGTCGGGGTCATCCAGATCCCACCGACCGGGCGAGGCCATGTAGGAGAGCACCATCCGGGCCAGGAAGTCGGCGGCCTCGTCGGGGTCCACCCCCGGGGCCAGCCCGTGCTGGTGGATGTAGGGGATCAGGAAGTTGGCCACCGCACCCCGGATGCGATTGCTCTCCACGGTGAGGGTGGGAAGCAGGGTCTCCGGCTCGGTCTGCATCACCCGCTGGAGGACTTCGTGCTCCAGGATCGACCGGTGGGCGAACCGGATGCCCCGTTCCATGACCGCCTCCAGGCTCTCGGCCCCTTGGACCTCGTCGTAGAGGCGGCGGAAGAAGACCAGGAGCTGCCAGACCACCACGTCGTGGATCAACTCGTCGCGGCCACCGGGGAAGTACCGGTAGATGGTGGCCCGGGAGACGGCGGCTTCGCGGGCGGCATCCTCCACCGTGGTCTTGGCCAGACCCCAGCGTCCCACGCAGGCGTAGGTGGCCTCGATGATGCGCTGGCGGGTGTCCACGGTCATCGACCGGATCAGAGCCCGAGCAGCGGCTCGAGCCCGACGGTCAGGCCGGGTCGGGAGGCCACCGCCTTGATGGCCAAGGCCACGCCGGCCATGAACGAGGTCCGCTCGTAGGAGTCGTGCCGGAGGGTGAGGCTCTGGCCCACCGACCCCAACAGGACCTCCTGGTGGGCGACCAGTCCGGTCAGCCGCACCGAGTGCATCCGCACGCCTCCGGGGCCGGATCCTCCGCGGGCCCCCTCGACCATCACCGTGGTGGTGGCGTCGGCCGGATACGGGTCGGCTCCCGCCTCCACCCGGGCGGCCGCCATCCGCGCCGCGGTCTGCAGGGAGGTCCCCGACGGGGCATCGAGCTTGCCGTCGTGATGGAGCTCGACGATCTCGGCGGCGTCGAACCACGGCGCGGCGATTTCCGCGAACCGCATCATGAGGACGGCGCCGATGGCGAAGTTGGCGGCGAGCACGCAGTTGGGGGCGCGCTGGTCCGGCCCGGCGAACAGGTCCCCGAGGGTGGCGAGGTCCCGGTCGTCGAAGCCGGTGGTGCCCACCACCGCGTGGATCCCGTGGGCCGCGCACCAGGCCAGGGTGGTGCGGGCCGCGGCTGCCCGGGTGAAGTCGACCACCACCTCGGCGTCGCCGTCGACCAGCGCATCCAGCTCGCCCACGATGGCCAGGCCGCCGGCCCCCTCGCCGGTGCACTCGGGGTCGACGGCGGCGACCAGTTCGAGCTCGGGGTCGGCGGCCACCATCCGGCACACCTCCCGGCCCATCTTTCCCCCGGCGCCCACCACTCCGACTCGCATGGGGGCAACCCTACCGTCGGCGACCCCCGGCTCCCGGGGAGGCGACCGCCGATTCGGTCGGGTCAGCCGAGGCCGAGGGCGTCGGCGTCGAAGTCGGAGGGGTCGAACGGCCCGACCACCGACAGGGTACGGGGGGCGGCCACCAACTCGGTGGCGACGGCCTGGACCTCCTCGAGGGTGACCGCCTCCACCCTGGCCACCACCTCGTCGATGGTCAACACCTCGCCGTGGAGGAGCAGCCCGGCGCCGATCCGGCCCATCCGGGCCCCGGAGTCCTCGCAGGCCAGGATGGACTCGGCCCGGAGGTTGCCCTTGGCCACCGCCAGCTCCCGGTCGGCGATGCCGTCGGCACCCAGGGACTCGAGCTCGCCGACCACGATCTTCAGCACCTCGGAGACGTGGTCCGGTGAGGTCCCCATCCCCACGCTCAGCACCCCGGCGTCGTAGTAGGTCACCCGGTCCGACCACACCGAGTAGGCCAGGCCCCGGCGTTCGCGGATCTCCTGGAAGAGCCGGCTGGAGAGCCCACCACCGAGCACGTGGTTGAGGATGGCCAGCGGGTACCGGCGGCGGTCGAACCGGTCGACCGAGCGCATCCCGAGGATGAGTTGGGTCTGTTCGGTGCCCCGCCGGGTCACCTGCAAGGGGATGACCGCGTCGCCGGGTGGCGTGCGGGCCGGGGTGGATCCCCCGGACGGCCCGGTGAACCTGGCCTCGAGCCCGGCGGCCACCACGTCGTGCTCCAGATCGCCGGCGATGGCGGCCACCATGTTCGCCGGCCGGTAGTGCACCTCGAAGAACTCGCGGATCTGGGCGGCGGTCATCGCCTCGATCGTCTGGTGGCTGCCCAGCACCTCGCGCCCGAGCGGGTGATCGGGGAAGAGGATGGCGGAACTCTGCTCGGCGGCCAGGTCGGAGGGCTCGTCGGCGTGCATCAGGATCTCGTCGAGGATCACCGAGCGCTCGGCGTCCAGGTCCGAGTCCCGCAGGGCGGGCTGCCACATGATGTCCGAGAGGATGTCGAGCCCCAACGGCAGGTGTTCGGCCAGCAGCCGGATGTAGAAGGAGGTGTACTCCTTGGCGGTGAAGGCGTTGAAGTCGCCGCCGACCTCGTCGACCGCCTCGGCGATCGACGACGCCGAACGTTCCTCGGTGCCCTTGAACAGGAGATGCTCGAGCACGTGGGAGGTGCCGGCTCGATCGACGGGTTCGTCGCGCGAGCCGGTCCCCACCCAGAACCCCAGGCACACCGACCGGGCGTCCGCCATCGGCTCGGTGACCAGGGCCACGCCCGAGCCCAGCCTGTCGGTGCGGATCACTGGTTGCCGGCTCCGATCATGCCGGCGACCTTACCGGCGACGGCGACCGCCCCGGTTGCGTCCGCCTCCCCCGCCGGTGCGCTCGGAAGGCTCGGCCCCGGCCGGGCCGAGATCGCCGAACTCCTGGACGAGCTCGGCTTGGAACACCTCTTCGAACGACGCCGCGCCGGAGGGGGCGGCCGACTCGGTGCGGGGAGCCGAGCGAACCGGCTCCGGCTGCCGTTCCCGGTCGCCGGGGTCGGCGTGGTCGCCGCGGTTCGAGCGGGCGCGATCCCGGTCGCCCCGTCCACCACCATCGCCGCGGCCGCCACCGTTGCTCTCCGAGCGACTTGACCCCGAGGGCCGGTCATCGGCCGGGGGCTCACCGGCCAGCGACAAGGAGACCTTGCCCTGGGGGTCGATGTCGTCGACCTTCACCTCGACCGGCTGGCCGAGCTCGAGCACGTCCTCGACCCGCTCGACCCGCTTGCCCCGTCCGATCTTGGAGATGTGCAACAGACCGTCCCGGCCGGGGAGGATGTTGACGAACGCCCCGAACTTGGTGATGTTGACCACCTTGCCCGGGTAGATGGCACCCACCTCGGCCAGCGGCGGATCGAGGATGGTAGAGATCCGTCGGCGGGCTTCTTCGACGGCGTTGCCGTCCTTGGCCCCGATGGTGA
Organism: Acidimicrobiales bacterium; assembly: GCA_035551535.1. Classification (GTDB taxonomy): domain Bacteria; phylum Actinomycetota; class Acidimicrobiia; order Acidimicrobiales; family RAAP-2; genus DASZIT01. The sequence continues at coordinate 5,181 of DASZNG010000116.1, forward strand.
CGGTCCCGACCATGCCATCGTCGTCGACGGCGATGTCGGCGCCGGTCTCCTGCTGGAGGGCGTTGATGACCTTGCCCTTGGGCCCGATGACCTCGCCGATCTTGTCCATGGGGATCTCGAAGGAGACGATCTTCGGCGCCGAGGCGGCCACCTGGCCGCGGGGCTCGGCGATGGCACCGGCCATCACCTCGAGGATGGTCAGCCGGGCTTCCTTGGCCTGGAGGAGCGCCTTGGCCAGCACGTCAGCCGGCAGGCCGGCGATCTTGGTGTCGAGCTGGAGGGCGGTGACCACGTCCTTGGTCCCGGTCACCTTGAAGTCCATGTCACCGAAGGCATCTTCGGCCCCCAGGATGTCGGTGAGGGTGACGTAGTTCCCCTCGTCGTAGACCAGGCCCATGGCGATACCCGCCACCGGCGCCCGCAGGGGCACCCCGGCCGCCATCATCGACAGCGTCGATCCACACACCGAGGCCATGGAGGTGGAGCCGTTGGAGGCCAGCACGTCGGACACCAGTCGGAGGGTGTAGGGGAAGTCCTCCTCGTAGGGGACGACCGGCAGCAGCGCCCGCTCGGCCAGCAGGCCGTGGCCGATCTCCCGCCGCTTGGGTCCCCGCATGAAACCGGTCTCGCCGGTGGAGAACGGCGGGAAGTTGTAGTGGTGCATGTACCGCTTGTGGTCCACCGGGGTGATGGTGTCGAGCAGCTGGTTCATCCGGGGCATGCCCAGGGTGGTCACGTTGAGCACCTGGGTGTCGCCCCGCTGGAAGAGGCCCGAACCGTGGGCGGTCGGGAGCAGGTCGACCTCGGCCGACAGCGGCCGGATCTGGGAGGTGTTCCGGCCGTCGATGCGGATGCCCTCGTCGACGATGCGCTTGCGCACCAGCTTCTTGGTCAGCCCCCGGACCGCCTCTTTGATCTCCCGTTCCCGGTCGGGGAACTCGGAGCCAAGGGCGGCCACGATGGTCTTGGTGGCGGCGTCGAGGGCGGCGTTGCGCTCGGCCTTGGCGGTGAAGGCGTTGGCGGTGGCGACCGAATCGGTGCCGGTGGCCACGACCCGCTCCCACACGTCATCCCCGTAGTCGGCGAAGGTGGAGAACTCGAGGGGGACGATGGCACCCCGGGCGGCCACATGGGCCTCGACCAGCTGGCGCTGGAGCACGATCGACTCACGGATCCAGGTCTTGGCGGCCTCGAGGCCGTCGGCCAGCACCTCTTCGGTGACCTGGGGGGCGCCCTCGTCGTAGTACTGGAAGGAACGCTCGGTGCCGCCGGCTTCCACCATCATGATGGCGATGTCGGCGTCGGCGGCGTCGCTGAGCGCCCGGCCCGCCACCACCAGCTCGAAGGTGGACTCGTTGCCCTCCTCGAAGGTGGGATGCGGGATCCAGACCCCGTCGGTCGAGTACGCCACCCGGACGGCCCCGATCGGGCCGTCGAAGGGGATCCCCGACAGCATGAGGGCGGCCGAGGAGGCGTTGATGGCCAGCACGTCATGCGGGTTGACCTGATCGGCGCCGAAAATGGTGCCGACCACGTGGACCTCGTTGCGGAAGCCCTTGGGGAAGGACGGGCGCAGCGGCCGGTCGATGAGACGGCAGGTGAGGATGGCCTGGTCGGAGGCCTTGCCCTCCCGGCGGAAGAACGACCCGGGGATCTTCCCGGCGGCGTAGGCCCGTTCCTCGATGTCGACGGTCAGCGGGAAGAAGTCGGCGCCCTCCCGGACGGATCGGGAGGCGGTGGCGGTGGCCAACAGGATGGTGTCCCCGATCCGGCCGACGACGGCGCCGTCAGCCAGCTGGGCCAGCTTCCCCGACTCGAAGGTGAGAGTGCGGTCGGTGCCACTAATAGGTGCGGATACTGAAATGGCGTCTGACATGACGCTCCTTGTTTTGCTCGGGGGCCCCCGAGCCAGTTCCCAGTTGTCGAACACCCCATTCTCGGGCGGAATCGGGTACTCGGCAACTGGTGACTGACCTCGAAAGGAGCCCGGTGTGTCTGTCTACGGCTGGCCACCGTTGTGGCCGGCCGGTCCTGCTACCGACCGACACCGTGTCGACCGGCTGCCAACGACACGGTGCCGGTGGCAAGAATGTTGAACGCCCGGCCGGAGCCGGGCGAGTTGTTTCGGTTCCGCTTAACGGCGGAGGCCGAGGCGACCGATGATGTCCCGGTAGCGCTCGACGTCGTTGTTCCGTACATAGTCGAGAAGTCGACGGCGCCGGCCGATCAGCTTGAGCAGCCCCCGGCGGGTGTGGTGATCACCTTTGTGGATCTTCAGGTGGTCGGTGAGGTGGGTGATGCGCTCGCTCAGAATGGCGATCTGCACCTCGGGTGAACCGGTATCGGTCTCGTGGAGCCGGTACTCGGTGATGGTGGCCTGCTTGTCGGGCATATGCGGGGTTGACCTCTGGGATGTTCGGAATGCCGACGGACACGGCCCGTTGACCCGTTTACTCTAGCAGTATCGGCGGGACCTGGGTCGATGGGCGTTGACCGGCCCGATGCATTCGACGGGATCGACCGACGGCCGAACCCTCCGTACATGCGTGAATCCGGCCCCGGGGGGCCGGATTCACGCGTACGACGATGGAGGCGCTCGGCCGGGTTACTTGTTCGGCTGGGGCGTCATCCGCAGGTAGGGCTTCAGCGCCTTGAATCCCTTGGGGAACTTCTCCTTGGCGTCCTCGTCGGAGATGGCCGGGGCGATGACCACGTCGTCGCCGTCCTTCCAGTTCACCGGCGTCGCCACCGAGTAGTTGGCCGTCAGCTGCAGCGAGTCGAGCACCCGGAGGATCTCGTCGACGTTGCGGCCGGTCGAGGCCGGGTAGGTCAGGGTGAGCTTGACCTTCTTGTCGGGGCCGATGATGAACACCGAACGGACGGTGAGGGTGTCGTTGGCGTTGGGGTGGATCATGTCGTAGAGGTCGGCCACCTTGCGGTCCTCGTCCCCGATCAGCGGGAAGTTGAGGGCCGTACCCTGGGTCTCCTTGATGTCCTCGGCCCACTTGCCGTGGGAGGTCACGTCGTCGACCGATACCCCGATGAGCTTGGTGTCACGCTTGTCGAATTCGGGCTTGGCCTTGGCGAAGGCGCCCAACTCGGTCGTGCAGATCGGGGTGAAGTCCTTGGGATGGGAGAACAGGATGCCCCAGCTGTCCCCGAGGTAGTCGTAGAGCCGGATCGTCCCCTCGGTCGTCTCCGCAGTGAAGTCGGGGGCCTCGTCGCCCAGTCGAATTGCCATGGTTGCTACTCCTCATGTGTTCGGTAGACCGGAACTGCGGTCCGGATCGCGACCCTCACGACCCCGTCTTGCGGTCAGGTTAGACGAACCATCGCCTAATGTCGACCTTGTGGGTCAAGTTTAGTGGTGGCGTCGGGGGTGTCGACCGGCCGACCGCGGGCAGGCAAGATGTTCGCCCATGCCGGATATCGCCGCCTTCGACTTCGACGGAACCCTGACCACCGGCGGCAGCGTCTTCGACTTCCTCGCCGCCCTCACCGGCCGCCGGAAGCTGGCCACCGCCTCGCTCGCCCTCCTGCCCCAACTCGCCCACGCCGCCGTGGTCGGCGGCGAGGTGGCCGACCGGACCAAGGAGCGCCTGTTCGAGATGGTGCTGGCCGGAATCGAGACCTCGGCGTTCGACGAGGTGAGCCGCGAGTTCGCCCAGGCCCACCTGGCCGGTCACCTCCGCGTCGAGGTGCATCGGCGGCTCCAGCTCCATCAGCAGCGCGGCGATCACACCGTCATCGTCTCGGCCTCCCCGGAGTCCTACATCGCCGAAGCCGCCCGGCGGCTCGGCGCCGACCAGGCGTTGGCCACCCGACTGGCCAGCCGGGACGGTCGTCTGACCGGCCGGTACGACGGGAAGAATTGCCGGGGCGAGGAGAAGCTGCGACGGCTCCGGGAGTGGACCGGACGGCTGGATGGGCCGCCGGCGCGGCTGTGGGTCTATGGCAACAGCCGGGGCGATCTGCGCATGATGCGGGCCGCCGACGTGGGGGTCAATGTGGGGCGGTTGGGCGCCTTCGGCCGCCTCCGTGAGTTCCCGGGCCTGGCCGCCACCCCGGTCACCGAGTAGGGCTACTCGCCCGACGGCGAGCCGAGGAACCCGGCGTTCCCGAAGGCGAAGACGCTGCCGTCGGAGCCGGCCAGCCAGTAGCCGTTGCCGTCGGGGGTGCCGGCCATTCCCACGATGGGTTGGAGGAGGGCCTGGTTGGCCACCGACCCGAAGAAGACGGCGTCGCCGAAGGAGAAGATGCCGCCGTCGGACGCCACCAGGCGGTAGCCGTGGCCGTCGGCCGAGGTGGACATGCCCACCGCCGGTTGGTTGAGGGCGATGGCCCCGGTGGACCCGAAGAACCCGGCGTCGCCGAAGGCGAAGATGCCGCCGTCGGAGGCCACCAGCCAGTAGCCGCCCCCGTCGGGAGTAACCGCCATGCCCACCACCGGTCTGTTCAACCGGAGGGCGCCGGTGGAGCCGAAGAAGCTGGCGTCGCCGAAGGAGAAGATGCCGCCGTCGGAGGCCACCAGCCAGTAGCCCCGGCCGTCGGGGGTCGGGGCCATCCCCACCACCGGTCTGTTCAACCGGAGGGCGCCGGTGGAGCCGAAGAAGCTGGCGTCGCCGAACGAGAACACTCCCCCGTCACTGGCCACCAGCCAGTAGCCCCGGCTGTCCGGGGTCGAGGCCATGCCGACGATGGGCTTGTTGAGGGCGATGGCGCCGGTCGACCCGAAGAAGCTGGCATCGCCGTAGGAGAAGATGCCGCCGTCGGAGGCCGCCAGCCAGTAGCCACCCCCGTCGGCGGTGGCGGCCATGCCCACCACCGGTTTGTTCAGCGGGGTGGAGGCGGTGAACCAATCCGACTTCAGCCCGACCCCGGCGGCGAACTGGTCACCGCTCATGGTCACGTTCTGGCTGGACCCGACCAGGGTGAGCGAGGTCACCCGGCCGCCGAAGTCCCCGAACCCGTTGCGGGCGGTCACGTTGAAGGCCTGGAGGGTGCCGAGCTGGGGCCAGGTGGCCTGGATGGTCGACACCGGCACCGAGGCCGTCCAGCTGTGGTTGGGGTTGCACGCCCCGGGCACGCAGATCGCGTCGCCGGTATCGGGGACGGCCGGGAAGCCGAGCGCGTTGGCCCCGGGATTGGTATAGCCACCGGTGGACGCCGAGTACTGGGTGGCGGCCACCGCCCCGCCCGGGAACTCCATCACCTGACCACCGGTCCCGATGGCGGCCAGGTCGGCGGCCGCACTCTCGTTCTTGATCCCCTGGTAGGTCTGGCAGCTGAGGTCGCAGGTATCGGTGTACCCGAAGTAGGAACCGAGGCCGGCCATCGCGTACGAGCGGGCCGCCACCGCCTGGGCCTCGAGCTCCTGGAATCCCCACGGCTGTCCCTGGGGACCCGGGCCGCCGAGCGCGCCCCAAGAGGACGGTGATTCATTGGGGACGACGCCGGCGACGTACTGCTCGAGCGGGACGATGTTGACGGTGCGGGGTGCGCCTTGGTAGTCGGTCCCCTCGATGTTCCCCCGCATGGTGAGATTCCCGCCCCCCTGACAGAGCTGGAGAGCCTCGGTGGCCGCCGCCGGGTCGCCGAGGTCGGGATTGTGGCTCGGGGCTGCGGTCGGATGGGGGACGTTGGCGGCGACCGCCCCGTTCCAGGGGCCGGCGCAACCGCCGCCCACCGTGACGTTCCAGGTTCCGCCGGATCCGTTCTTGGTCATCAACACGGCCTGGCCGGCCGGCACCGACAGGCCGGCCGCGGAGAACGGGGATCCCGAGGTCACGATGACGGTGTTGTTGTTGTTCTCGGAGATCTCGACGCCGATCTGGGTGGCGTCGGCGGCGCCACTCAAGGAGGTCAGGGTGGTGCCGGCGTAGTAGTGGGCCACGATCGACGGGTACGGGGTCTGGGCCAGGGCGTAGCCGAGGGCGCCCCACTGCCCCATGCCGTGTCCGTGGCCGAAGCCGTGACCGGTGAGGGTCACCACCGACGACGGGAAGGCGGCGGCCGATGCTGGTGGAGCGGGCACGGCAACCTGGGTACCGATCGCCGCCATCGCCGCCATCGACGCCAGGGCGAGGGTGGCGCGACCGCGGAGATGCCTGCTTCCCGTTTTCGACATTCGCCCACGCACGTTGCGCCGACACTACCGTCGGGCGCCACCGAAACGGGTGACACCCGACCGTTGGCCCGGGCCGGGGGTCAGTCCTGACCGGCGGTCTGGGCGGCGAACACCGCCGGCATCGACCCGAAGAATCCGGCACTGCCGAAGGCGAAGATGCCACCGTCGGCGGCCACCATCCAGTACCCGCTCCCTCGGGGGGCGACCGTCATGCCGACCACCGGGAGCACCAGGTTGAGGTTGCCGGTGGATCCGAAGAATCCGGCACTGCCGAAGGCGAAGATGCCGCCGTCGGAGGCGACCAGCCAGTAGCCGCCGCCGTCGGGAGTCGCGGCCATCCCCACCACCGGCCGGTTGAGGGTGAGGCTGCCGGTGGATCCGTGGAAGGCGGCGTCGCCGAAGGCGAAGATGCCGCCGTCGGAGGCGACCAGCCAGTAGCCCTTGCCGTCGCGGGTGGACGCCATCCCGACGATGGGTTTGTTGAGGTGGATTCCCCCGGTGGACCCGAAGAAGGCGGCATCGCCGAAGGAGAAGATGCCGCCGTCGGAGGCCACGTTCCAGTACCCCTTGCCGTCAGGGGTGGCGGCCATGCCCACGATCGGCTGGTTGAGATGTCCAGGGGCGCCCTGGGACAGGAAACCGGTGAGCTGGGGATCGTGGTGGAACATCGGCCACGACCGCTTCCCCAGCGAATGACCGGCGGAGCCGGCGACTTGATAGTGCTGGATGATGCCCTGGTTGGCCGCCCCATACCCGGCAATGGTGATGCCGATCATCCCGTTGGGGTCGATGGTGACCATCGGGGAGTTCTGGAGTCCCAGGGTTCCGGCCCCGAGGGTGGCCACCACCCCGGCGGTGCGTCCGTCGTAGATGACCAGGCCCGAGGTGGTCGGGACCAACACGTCGTTGTACCCGCCTCCGGTGAGGTCGGCGGTGGCGATCCCGCCGATGATCCGACCGGCGGTGGTCTGCGGCCACCCGGGCAGCGGCTGGCCGTTGGTCCCGTTCAGGACCCACACCGACCCACCCGAGCCGGTGTCGGCCCCCTCGATCACCTGCTCTGAGCCGTCTCCTACGGTGTCGCCGATCGCCGGGCTGTCGACGGTGTTGCCGCCCAGATTGGTCTCCCAGTGAATGTTGCAGTTGGCGTCGGCCCCGAAGATCGAGTTGGAGTCGGAGGCCCCCGGAAAGAACGATCCGGTCCCGAAGGCGATCCCCATCCCCCCACCGGCCAGGAAGTTGCCGACCGCCGGCGACGAGTCCACCGTCTGGTTGACGTCGTGGCTGCAGATGAGGTTGCCGCCGCCGCCGATGACCCGGAGGTGCCCGCCGTTGGTATAGGTGATGCCATTGGCCACGCCGGCGCTGGAGTCGCCGCCTTCCACGATCTCGGTCTGTCCGTTCCCGTAGAGATCGGCCAGTGCCGGTGTGGTGAACGAGCTGTCGGCGGTGAAGAACGGCCACCCGGGGAGCAGCGCGCCGTTGACGGCGTTCAGGGCGTACTGGTTCTGCCCGAGCGACGGCGCGGTGACCCCGGTCACCCCGCCGATATTGCCTACCGACATCGAGGCCTGCACCCCCTGGGGGCCCTGGGCGTCGACGGCGTTGACGCCCCACACCTGGGCGCCGGCGTGGTTGAAGGCGCCGTACCCGCCGACGTGCGGATTGGCGGCGTTCCCGCCACCCACGAACACCGTGTCCAAACCGCTCCCGTCGACGGAGGCGGACGAGGGCGTCGAATCGATGGGGACGGCCCCGATATGGGCCGGCCACCCGCCGGGCGCGGTCCCGTTGGAGAGATGGAACGCCCACAAGTTGCCGCCGCGGTCACCGACCACCACCGAAGGCGAGCCGTCGAGGTTGGCCACCGACGGCGACGACAGCGCGATGGGCGAACCGCCGTCGGGCAGCGTCTGAGTCCACACCAGCGAAGTGGCCACCGCGTGGGCTTGAAGCGCCTGGGGCTCGGAGGTGGCGGCCGACGCCGCGGGACCCGAAGCCAAGAGGGCGGGTAGGGCTCCCGCGCCGAGCGTGACGCAGGCGCCGAGCACCCGGGTGAAACGCGGGACGCGCCGATCAAGCCGCAGTTGTCCATGTCGAGCAGTCATGGGAGGCATGGTATCGATCGTCGGCCCTTCGTGCCGGGTACAGGAATTGCCGTGCGGACACCAATAATTGCGCCCGGCTCGCTACTGTTGGGAATGCACCCGTCGCCGCTTGCCACCGCCGGTGACGAGGCGGAAACCCCGGATCGGCGAACCCGGAGCCAGATCATCCAACGCCCGTCCCGACGGCGCCGCTTCGACCCGACACCGTGGTTGGTGGCCGCCGCCGCCCTGGTGCTCCGCCTGGCCACCGCGGCCGCCGGGCCGACCGATTGGGACTCGGCGCAATACGCGGCGGCCGTCAACCACTTCGACGTGACCCACGGCCGACCCCAGCCCCCGGGCTACTGGCTCTACGTCGAAGCCGCTCGACTGGTGAAGTCGATCAGCGGCCTGGGCACCATCCACAGCCTGGTCGTGGTGGCGGCCGTCGCCTCGGCGGCGGCCGCCGGGCTGGCGGTGGTGGCCGGAG
>DASZNG010000117.1:0-2675 GCA_035551535.1 Acidimicrobiales bacterium
CCCCCTCCGATGCTCCCGCTCGATGCCGAGCATCCGGAAGTCGCCAAAGCCAGGGCCGGCAGGTTGGCACAGGCTTCGGCGGTCCGTCCGCCCGACATACCGGATGGTATGAGGGGAATCGAGAGCCCGAAGGGGGGCAGCATGCCGACGTTCGGTCAGTCCGGGAACGGGGAACCCGGAAGGTGCTAGGCACAGGAACGCCGACAAATTGTGAGGTGCGAAGCGGCTCGGGTTGTTGCCAACGGTGCGCCTGGGAACCCGCCCGCCACTCAGATTCCTCATGCTCACCTCCCGCGCGATCTCCGGTCGGCGTAGACGCCGATTGCCTCTCGTCCATATAACGCCGCACCCCTGCCAACCTGGCGAAATTGACAGACAACCCGGCGAATTTGACCAGGTCAGGATCTGATCGCAAGGTACGCGCAGCCAGTGAGTTACCCACTACGGACGGTGATAACATCAAGTTTCAGTGCCGTCTAGCCGATACATCCTCTAGGTAGAACGGCAAATGAAACAGGCAACGGACCGCAGAACTAGAATTTTGCAACAGGCGGGGGCGGATTGTCGGCTGCACCCGATCCCTCCACACATCAGGGACGAGTCATGAACGAAGCCGTTTCTCCCTTCGAGGAGCCGTGGCCGGACGACGAAATGCAGTTGGTGGTCGATGCCGTCCGGTCGGCCGTCGCCGACCCGCGCCCCCTCCCGTCGGCAAACCCGCACAGCGCCGCCGACGGTCCTTCGGCGGCATCGAACGGTGACGGCAGTCCCATCGAGAACGCCCTGGCCGAGGCCGGTCGCCGGTGGGCCCATGCTCACCAGTCCGCGTCCCTCATGCGCAGTCGGCTCGATGAAATCGAAGCCTCGATGGATGCCGAAGTTGATACCGGCACTGAAGCCGATCGTGCCGCCTACCACCGCGCGTGGCGGATCCTCACCGACGCCGCCACCTGGACCTCCCTGAACCAATTGGAAGAGGCAGCCCTGATCGACCCGCTCACCGGGGTCGGCAACCGGCGGGCCCTCGACCTGATGCTCACCCGGGCCATGGCCGGCGCCCGCCGCACCGGTTCCGAACTGGTGGTGGTCGCTGTGGATCTGGACGGATTGAAACGGATCAACGATTCGCGGGGGCACGCCGAAGGCGACCGGACCCTCACCTCGTTGGTGGATGCCATCGGGGAAGGGCTGCGCACCTCCGACACCGTGTTCCGCACCGGAGGTGACGAGTTCGCCGTCGTCTTGCAGGGGATCGGGCTCGGCGAGGTCGAACCCCTGATGCACCGCATCTCCGATGGTGGCACCCCGGAGTTCACCTGGGGAGCGGCGGCGTTTGGCGCCGGGCATCAGCGGCCTTCCGATCTCCTCGACGCCGCCGACACCGATCTCTATCGCCGTCGCGGCGTGGACCGGGCTGTGGCCGGGACGGTCGGCCTGGCCGGAGTCGGGGCGGTGGCCACCGGCGCCGGAGCGGTGGTGGACCTCCGCCGTCCCCACGGGTCGCTCGGATCCCGGATCTCGCGACGGGTCAGCATCGCGGTGGCCGCCGGACTGGTGGCCGTCGGTGGAACCCTGGCCGCGGTGACCACCTTGTCGCCGGGAACCCAGACGGCCCTTCCGCCCAAGAGCACGGGTACGCCGAATCGGGGGACGGGTCCGGGGGTCTCGACCACCACCACCCCGGGATCATCGGTGCCACCCTCGAGCACGCCATCGACCGGCGCCACCACATCCCCGTTCTCGCTGGCCAACCAGATCGCACCGCCCTCGACGTCCGGCACCACGGGAACGACGCCGGTCGTCCACACCAGCCCGTCGAGCGGCACCTCCACGCCCACCACCGCTCCCTCCCGTCCGACGACAACGACGACGCCGGGGCCGACGAGCCCAACCGGAACCGTCCCCCCGTCGGCCCCAACGGGGGTCGTCTCCGGACTGGTGACCGGCTTGGAGACCACCGTGAACAGCACGGTGTTCGGCCTGGTCAGTGCGCTCGGACTCGGGGGACTGGTCGCCGGGCCCAACAACTAACCGGCGGCGTCCGCGGGTCTGCCGGTCGGGCCGATCCTGGTTCCGATGGGGCCGCCGACCGCCCCCCTCGTCAGCCCATCCTCGAAGGCCTCTCCGACTTGATCGATGGATCCGGCCCGGGAGCGACCGCAGTGCGGAGGGGCAAGGCCAGGTCCCTGGTGGCTCTCGGTAGGTTGCCCGCCCATCGCCAACTGCCGGTAAGCAACGGGCCTGGTCGGCCGCACGGAGGGTAACGCCGACTGCCGTCTCAGGTGGAACCCCCGTCACGCCGGGGCGGGGTCAACCCCGAAGCCCCGAGGCGGGGAAGCCGACTATCTGGCCAGAGGCTGGGAGGCCCAGCTACTCAGCCGCTAACAGATGTTGAGCAGGTGATTGAGCGGAGTACAGGGCTGGGTGGTCGTGGTGGTGGTCGGCGGCGGGGCCTGGGTCGTGGTCGTCGTCGGCGGAGTCGTGGTGGTGGTGGTCGGCGGCCGGGTGGTGGTGGTCGGTGGGTGGGTGGTGGAAGTCGTGCCGCCCGAGGAGGAACTGGTGGTCGAGGTGGTGGTCGGCTGGGTCCCGCTTCCGGAGACGGTGCCCGATGGCTTGGTCGTCGTGGGGCTCCCGCCGCCCGACGTCACCGCCGGCAACGACGGCGGAGAGTCGGA
>DASZNG010000118.1:0-4662 GCA_035551535.1 Acidimicrobiales bacterium
GCGGTCATCCTGGGCGAGGACACCGGCCTCGAAGAGGAGCAGCTGGTGAAGGCCACCGGCCGGATCCTCTCGGTCCGGGTCGGCGACGCCCTCCTCGGCCGGGTGGTCAACGCCCTCGGCGAGCCGATCGACGGCAAGGGCCCGATCAACTCGGAGGAGACCCGGCGGCTCGAGGTCCAGGCGCCGGGCATCGTCCGCCGCCAGCCGGTGCACGAGCCGCTGCAGACCGGCATCAAGGCCATCGACTCGATGACCCCGATCGGGCGTGGCCAGCGGGAGCTGATCATCGGCGACCGCAAGACGGGGAAGACCACCGTCGCCATCGACACCATCCTCAACCAGAAGGGCCTGGGGGTGAAGTGCATCTACGTGGCCATCGGCCAGAAGGCCGCCTCGGTGGCCCAGGCGGTGGCCACCTTCGAGCGGTTCGGTGCCCTCGACTACACGGTGGTGGTGCTGGCTGGTGCCGGCGACCCGGCCCCGTTCAAGTACCTGGCTCCCTACACCGGATGCGCCATGGGCCAGCACTGGATGGACAACGGCGAGCACGCCCTCATCGTCTACGACGACCTGTCCAAGCAGGCCGAGGCCTACCGCCAGCTGTCCCTGCTCCTCCGGCGCCCGCCCGGCCGGGAGGCCTACCCGGGCGACGTCTTCTACCTCCACAGCCGGCTCCTCGAGCGGGCGGCCAAGCTGTCCGACGCCGAGGGCGGGGGATCGCTCACCGCCCTTCCCATCATCGAGACCAAGGCCGGCGACATCTCCGCCTATATCCCGACCAACGTGATCTCCATCACCGACGGCCAGGTGTTCTTGGAGGCCGAGCTCTTCTACTCCGGCATCCGCCCCGCCATCAACGTGGGGGTTTCGGTGAGCCGGGTGGGAAGCGCCGCCCAGGTCAAGGCCATGAAGGCGGTGTCGGGCACACTGAAGATCGACCTCGCCCAGTTCCGGGAGCTGGAGGCGTTCGCCACCTTCGGTTCCGAGCTCGACAAGGTGTCCCAGGCCCAGCTGGACCGTGGCTACCGGCTGACCGAGCTGCTGAAGCAGGGGTTGAACTCCCCGGTGCCGGTGGACGAGCAGGTGGTGGTCATCTTCGCCGGCGCCAACGGCTATGTCGACGAGATCCCCGTGCCCGAGGTGCAGCGCTACGAGGCCGAGCTGCGGGGCTTCTTCCGGGCCAACCACGCCGACCTCCTGGACGGCATCCGGACCACCGGCGCGCTTCCGGAGGGCGACAAGCTCGAAACCGCGCTGCGCACCTTCAACGACGGTTTCGACACCGGACAGGCTGACTGATCCATGGCCGGCGGTCAGGAGCGCATCCTCCGACGACGGATCCGGAGTATCCAGTCGACCAAGAAGATCACCAAGGCGATGGAGCTCATCGCCGCCTCCCAGATCATCCGGGCCCAGGGCCGGATCGCCGCCGCCCGCCCCTACGAGGCGGGGATGGCCCGCATCGTCCTCGAAGCCGCCTCCGGTGACCCGGTCGCCGCCGGGCACCTGCTGGGCACCCCGGAGACCATCGAGAAGGTGGCTGTCCTGTCCATGGCCGCCGACCGGGGGCTGTGCGGTGGCTACAACACCTCGGTGTTCCGGGCCACCGATCGCCACCTGGTGGCGGGGGAGGCCGAGGGCATCGAGTACCGGTTGTTCACGGTGGGAAAGAAGGCCCAGCGGTTCTTCCGCTTCCGGGGCCGGGAGGTCGAGCAGTCGTTCACCGGCTTCAGCGAACGGCCCAGCTTCGAGGACGCCCGGGCGGTGGCCGCCGCCGTCCTCACCCCGTTCGCCAACGGTGAGGTCGACCAGGTGATGATCGTCTCCACCCGGTTCCTCTCCGCCGGCACCCAGCGGGTCGAGGTCCGGCAGCTGCTGCCGTTGGTCGACCCCCGCCAGCTCCCGGATAGCGCCGAAGGCGACGGGGACGGCGGTTCCGCGCCGCCGTCCACCGGCTCCGGCGACGGCGACGAGGCCCGGGCCGGGTACACCGAGTTCGAGCCCGACGCCGCCGAGCTGCTCGAGACGCTGGTGCCCCGGGCCGCCGAGACCGCTATCTTCGCCGCCCTCCTCGAGGGCTCGGCCTCCGAGCTCACCGCCCGGCAGCGGGCGATGGCGGCCGCCACCGACAACGCCGAGGAACTGGTCAAGAAGTACTCGCGGATCATGAACCGGGCCCGCCAGGACACCATCACCACCGAGATCATGGAGATCGTCGGCGGGGCCGAAGCCCTGCGGGCCGGAGCCGACGAGGACGAGGGCGGACTGGTCATCGAGGCCCGGGTCTGAACATGAACACGACCGCCACCACCGAGATTTGCTGTTGCCACCACTACCCCAAGGGAGCCGAACGCTCATGACCACCACTGCAGCCGAACCCACCAAGGCCGACACCCTCCCGCCCGGCCGGGTGGTGGCGATCGCCGGCCCCGTCATCGACGTCGAGTTCCCGCCCCACGCCCTTCCGGAGATCAACCACGCCCTCGAGGTGGACATCGAGCTCGAGGGCAACAAGATCGTGGTCACCGCCGAGGTGGCCCAGCAGATCGGCGACGGCCGGGTCCGGTGCATCTGCCTGAAGGCCACCGACGGCATGACCCGGGGAGCCGAGGTCCGGAACCTCGGGCGAGGGCTCCAGGTCCCGGTGGGCGACGCCGTCCTCGGGCATGTCTTCAACGTCCTGGGCGAGCCGCTCGACACCGACTCCATCGGCAAGCCCGAGGCGTACTGGGAGATCCACCGCCCGGCCCCGGAGTTCGACGCCCTCGAGCCCCGGGCCACGATGTTCGAGACCGGCATCAAGGTGATCGACCTCCTGGAGCCGTACGTGCAGGGCGGCAAGATCGGCCTGTTCGGGGGAGCCGGAGTGGGGAAGACCGTCCTCATCCAGGAGATGATCAACCGGGTGGCCACCAACCACGGCGGGGTGTCGGTGTTCGCCGGTGTCGGGGAGCGGACCCGTGAGGGCACCGACCTCTGGATCGAGATGCAGGAGTCGGGCGTCATCGAGAAGGCCGCGCTGGTCTACGGCCAGATGGACGAGCCCCCCGGTGTCCGGCTGCGAGTGGCGCTGGCCGCCCTGACCATGGCCGAGTACTTCCGGGACGTGAAGAACCAGGACGTGCTGTTGTTCGTGGACAACATCTTCCGCTTCGTCCAGGCCGGGTCCGAGGTGTCCACCCTGCTGGGCCGGATGCCGTCGGCGGTCGGCTACCAGCCGACGCTGGCCGACGAGATGGGCCAGCTCCAGGAGCGGATCACCTCGACCCGGGGACGGTCGATCACCTCGCTGCAGGCCGTCTACGTTCCCGCCGACGACTACACCGACCCGGCGCCGTTCACCACCTTCACCCACCTCGACGCCACCACCGAGCTCTCCCGTGACATCGCCTCGCTGGGGATCTACCCGGCGGTCGACCCGCTGTCCTCGACGTCGAACATCCTGGCCCCGGAGATCGTCGGCGACCGCCACTACAACGTGGCCCGCCGGGTCCAAGGGGTGCTGCAGCGCTACAAGGAGCTGCAGGACATCATCGCCATCCTCGGCCTCGACGAGCTCTCCGAAGAGGACCGGGAGACGGTCTACCGGGCCAGGAAGATCCAACGCTTCCTGTCCCAGCCGTTCAACGTCGGTGAGGTGTTCACCGGGCTGAAGGGCGTGACCGTCCCGGTGGAAGAGACGGTGGAGTCGTTCGAGGCGCTGGTCAACGGCGACCTCGACGAAGTTCCCGAGCAGGCCTTCCTCAACGTCGGCGGGGCCGAGTCGGTGCTGGAAAAAGCCCGCTCCCTCGAAAAAGAATGAGCGGACGGAAGCTGATCGATGCCTGACGAAGCCGTCTACACCGCCAAGGTGGTCACCCCCGAGCGGGTGCTGTTCAGTGGCCCCGCCACCGAGGTCATCCTGCGGACGGGCGGCGGCGACATCACCTTCCTGGCCGGCCACAGCCCGCTGGTCGGGACCGTCGAGCCCGGCCTGGTCCGGGTGGTGCGGGACGAGGGTGAGGAGCAGCGGATCGCCGTTCACGGTGGCTTCGTCCAGGTCGAGCAGAACGTGACCGACGACGACGCCGGATCCTCGGGTTCCGCGTCGTCCCCGGAGACCACCCTGGTGACGGTGCTGGCCGGGATCGCCGAGCTGGCGGAGGAGATCGACACCGAGCGAGCCCAGCTGGCCCACGACGCCGCGGAGGCCCGGGTGGCCGAGCTGGCTTCCGCGGGCCGAACGTCCGGCTCATCGGACTCGGGATCTGGGTCTGGGTCCGACGACGAGGTCGATGCCGAGGTGGTCGAAGCCGAGGCCGCGCTACGGCGTTCCGAGGTTCGCCTGGAAGCCGCCGGGGTCACCGCCGGAGCCGGTTCCTAACCGCACGATTTTTCTGCCGCAGCTGCCGTCGAGCGGCTCGGTTATGCGCTGAAGGCCGCGGTTGATCCAAAGAATTCGAGGCTTTTTTCGAGGTGCCCCTCCTGCAAGGTTTCGTGCCAGTTTCGTGCCAGTTTCGTGCCAATTACCAGGGGCAATAGCCCTACGTGTCTATGAAATGTGAGACACCTTGCATCCACGTACTGAGCGTGAGGGCGAGGAAAGGTTCACCATGGAATCGACCAAGATGGCGGTACTGCCAGCCGGCTCCGACCGAGACACAATTGACGAAGTGGACGAGG
>DASZNG010000119.1:0-2653 GCA_035551535.1 Acidimicrobiales bacterium
GAGGACGACAACCGCGTCCGCGCCCATCGCCCCGTTCTTGGTGCCGCCGAAGGACAGGACGTCGACGCCGCACTCGGCGCCGAAGTCGCCGAGGTCGAGCCCCAGGAACGCCGCGGCATTGGACAGGCGGGCGCCATCGAGATGCAGGAACATCCCATGCCGGTGCACCCAGCCGGCGATGGCCGACACCTCCTCGGGGGTATAGGCGGTCCCGAGCTCGGTGGCCTGGGTGATGGACACCACCCGGGGCTGGACGTGGTGCTCGTTGCCGCGGCCCACCGCCACCGACTCGACGAGTTCGGGGGTGAGCTTCCCGTCCGGGGTCGGCACCGTGACCAACTTGCTGCCCAGCTGCCTTTCGAGCGCGCCGCATTCGTCGGTGTTGATGTGGGCGCTTTCCGCGGAGATCACGCTCTGGAACGGAAGCAGCATGGACGCCAGCCCGACGACGTTGGCCCCGGTGCCGTTGAAGGCGAAGAACACCTCCGCCCCGTCGCCGAAGTGTTGGCGGAAGAGCCGGATCGCCTCGGCGGTCATCCGGTCCGCCCCGTAAGCGGGCGCCTGGCCACCGTTGGCGGCGACCACCGCGGCCAACACGTCGGGATGCATGCCCGACCAATTGTCGCTGGCGAAGGTTGGCCGTTCGATGGTCATCGCGCTCCTCGGGGTCGGGACTTCACCCCACAGTCTTATCCGCCCGTCCCGGCCCATGGACCCGCCACCGGCCGGGCCCGGCGACGTCGGCGGGATCTCGGAGACGCGGCCGGCCGGTGGCCGGTTCTGCTGGTATTCCCGCAGCTCATCGCGCCTGTCACACCCCCTCCGTAGGTTCTGTCCATGACCGTTCCTTCGACCCATCCGACCCACCTCCGCCTCATGCCGCTCGACCCGGTCCGCCGTCACCCTCCGCGCCATCGCGTCTCGGTGGTGGCGGCCTGCCTGGTGCTCTTGGCCCTGGCCGTTGCCCCCCGTGCCTTCGCCGCCGTCATCGGTGCGCTGTTCTGTGTGGGCGCGGTGATCGGTTTCGTGGCCATCCGGGGCGTCTGGCGCACGCTACGCCGACCCGTCGGTTCCCTCTCGGTGGGCGATGCGCGGCTCGGCGGCGCCGCGGGGCGCGGGTGGAACCGGCACCACCCCAGCCGTCCCGCCCAGCCGGTCGAATACTTCGCCTGGGCGCCGGACCCCGGCCCCAACTCCGGTGGGCGCCCGTACCGGTGACCGCGGGCTCCGAGCGGCGATGACCCGACGGGTGCACGGCCTGGACAGGCGCAGCGTCCACGGGCTCCCGAGTTGGTCGGCGGCCTCATTCCATCGGGGCCACTGCGGGAGGAGGACCGAAGAAGGCCCGCCCGAGTGCCGTGGCCAAGGCGTCGATCTGCCGGGCCGTCTCCGGCGGTACCTGCCCCTGGCAACGACGTGCGTAGGCATGGGGGGTCTCGGGCAAGCGCCGTTCCCCGATCAGCGGGCCGACGGTCGCACAGACCTGCTCCCACGCCCGGAGCAGCTCGGAGGGCACGGCTCCCTCCTGGCCGGCGCCCTTGGATCCCCGGATGCCGCCGATCACCACCTGGGCGACCCGTCGACGAAAGCGGCCAGCAACCAGGAGGAGAACGCCAAGCAGGAGCGCCACCCCGGCTGCCCCCCAGCCCAGGAAGGCGATGCTCGTCCCTGGCCCCGGAGCGCGGTGGCTGCCCGGGTGGACCAGGGCGGGGACCGGAGCCGAGGTGGGGGGGACGCCGATCGGCAACGGAGCCAACCCCGGCAGCGTCGTCGCCCCATGGGGAGCCGCCGGGTCAGGCGAGCTGCCGGCGGAGTGGGTCGGAACGGCCACCGGGGCGACCGAATTTCCTCCGTCCGGACCGACCTGGCTGGGCACGATTCCGGTGTAGTTGGTGTTCCCGGGGGGCCCTCGTCCGGGGGTGGGCTCGAAACGCACCCACCCCGGACCGGCAAACAGGACTTCCGGCCAGGAGTGGATGTCGGCCGTCGTCACTTGGTAGGTGTCACCCTTGACCAGTTGACCCGGGGTGGTCCCGACCGCCACCCGGGTGGGCAACCCGTCGAGACGAGCCAACAACGCGAAGGCGGCGGCAAATTGCTGGCAGTAGCCGGCGTGGGTCACGAAGAGGAAGCGTTCGAGCTGATTGCCGGGCCCGGTCGGCGGGTGGAGGTCGTAGGTCTCATGGGCCCGGAGGTAGTTCTGGATGGCGACGGCCTTGGCGAACGGCGTGGTGAGGCCGGCGACGATCTGCCGAGCCAGGCGGAAGACGCGATCGGATTCGGTGGGGACCCCGAGGTCCACCGGGGGAGGGTCGGCAACCAGCGTGGCGCCGGCGAGCTGGGCAGCGCTCGGCATGGGTTGCAGGGCCTCGACGGCATAGGTCGCGCCCAGATAGGCGGGCTCGTTTCCGGGAACGAACAAGGTCTCCGATTCCGGAGCCCAGTCCATGGAGGAAAGTCCGGTGATGCTCAGTGGGATGCCCCCGACCGGGAGCCAGGGACTGGCCAGACTCACCAGATGGAAGACCTCGACCACTTGTCGCCCGACGGGCACCGGCTGCGGCCCGGAGGCGAAGGGCGTAAACGCCGAATCCGCCGAGACAAACCCGCTCGGCCCGAGGACGTCGAGGGTCAGGAGTTGCCAGTAATCGGG
>DASZNG010000120.1:0-18568 GCA_035551535.1 Acidimicrobiales bacterium
CTCGCCGGTCGTCACCCGTCGGCGTTGAAGGTGCGCCGGATGAATCGCCAGTTCCCGTCGGCTTTGGTCAGGGTGTCGACGTAGGTGCCCGAGGCGGTGACCTGGTGGCGGGGCGGCTCCCCGATGATGGCGAACAGCTGCACGTAGGCCTTCATCGTCGCCTCCCCGCCGGCTCCGTCGATGACCAGGTTGGTGGCCACGTGCCGAGGGGCGCGCACCGAGTTGGGGAACTGGTCGGCGAACTGCTCGAGCGCCCGGCGGCCTTCCACCTGGAGGGCGCCGGCGTCGAGGACGCCGTCGGCGACGAAGGTGTCGGCATAGCCGGGGCCGTCGCCGCTGTCGATGGCGTGGCTGTAACGCGCCGCCAGCTGCTGGATGGCCAGTTGGTCCTCGACCGTCAAACCCATGTGGGCCCCCGATAATGTGGTTTTCAGCGCGATGCTACTGTCGCCAATCGCGAGGCACGTCGTCTGATCTGGGGAGGGCACGACCGTGACAGGGAGCGAACACCGGCTGTCGCTGGGGGAGCGGGTGGCCGATCTGGCCCAACTTCCCCACCGGCCCGGGGTCGGGCCGTCGCCGGCTGCCTCGCCCACCCAGCCTCCCGAAGAACTCGACGTGGTGGTGGTGGGGAGCGGCGCCGCCGCCCTCTCGGCGGCCGCCGGCGCCCTCAGTACCGGCGCCTCGGTGGTGGTGTGCGAGAAGGGGCCGGTGCCCGGCGGGACCACCGCCTGTTCGGGTGGGGTGGCCCACATCTATGCCAACCCGGTGATGCAGGCGGCCGGGATCGCCGACCCTCGCGACCCGGCGTTGGCCTACATGGCCCGGGTCAGCCACCCCGGCGCCTATGACCCGGACGCCCCCGGCTACGGCCTGCTGCCGGCCGACTTCGCCCTCCTCGAGGCCTACTACGACCGGGGCACCGAGGTGATGGCCCGGCTGGGGGCTCTCGACGCCGTGCACATGGAGGCCCCGTGGATGTCCTGGGACGGACAGATGTTCCCCGACTACTACGAGTTCCCCGAGAACCTGGCGGTGCGGGGGCGGGGCATCCAGACGGTGGCGCCCGACGGCGGGGCCGGCAACGGCGGGGAGCTGGTCCGCCAGTTGACGGCGTTCGCCGCCGCCAGGGGGACCGAGGTCCGACTGGGCCACCGGGTGGTGGACCTGATCCTGGAGGACGGCGAGGTGAGCGGGGTGGTGGTCGACGACGGCTCGGCGTGCCGCACCATCCGGGCCCACGGGGGGGTGGTGTTCGGCTCCGGCGGGTTCGCCCACAGTCCCGAGTTGCGGGAGCGGTTCCTGCGGGGGCCGATCGCCGGCGGGTCCGGGCTCCCGTCGAACACCGGCGACCTGGTCGGCATCGGGACCCGGGCCGGGGCGGTGTTCGGCGGGATGCACAACGGTTGGTGGAACCAACAGGTCCTCGAGGCGGTCGACGACTACGCCACCTCGGTGCTCGACGTGTGGTCGGTGCCCGGTGACGGCATGCTGATGGTCAACCGCCTCGGGTTGCGGTCCATCGGGGAGAAGCGGGAGTACGAGTCGCGGGGGCGGGTGCACCACATCTTCGCCGGCGACGAGTACATCAACCGGGTGATGTTCATGGTCTACGACCGGCGGACGGCCGAGCGCTACGGCGGCCGGTACCCGATCCCACCGGTGGGCACGGTGGCCGACCATGTGGTCACCGGCGACGGGGTCTTGGGGCTGACCGGGGCCCTCGGCACCCGCCTGGCCCAACGGAGGTCTTCGATGCCGACCGGCATCGCCCCGGTGGCGCTGGATGCCAACTTCGCCGACACCCTGGCCGACACCCTCGCCCGGTTCAACGACGCCGCCGAACGCGGGCAGGACGACGAGTTCGACCGCGGGACCAAGGCCGTGGAGTTCGCCTTCCACGGTCCCCGGGCCGCCGACAACTCGCTGCCCAACCCGCTGATGCATCCGCTCGACGCCGGCGGGCCGTTGCACGCCATCTGCCTGGTCGGGACCACCTTCGACACCAACAGCGGGCCCCGCACCGGCACCGAGGGGCAGATCCTCGGCACCGCCGGTCCCATCGGCGGTCTCTACGGGGCTGGCAACTGTGTCAACTCGGTCTTCGGGGAGGGCTACCCGGGGGGAGGCTCCACCATCGGACCGGGCATGGTCTTCGGGTTCCTGGCCGGGGCCCACGCCGGTCGTCGGTCGCCCCGGGTCGGGGCCCGGCGATGAAGCTCGCCTACCGGGACTTCCCGTCCACCTCGTCCGGAACCGCGGCCGTCGTCTTCCACCCCGAAGGCCCGGCGTCGATCGACCGGCCCGCCCGGCTGGCCGAGTCCAGCGGGGCGGTGGGTCGGGTCGTCGCCCCCTTCGGCGACTACGCCTTCTACCCCAGCGGGATGGAGGTCGGCGGCATCTGCTGGTACCGGGGGGTGCCCGGCTCGACCTCCGCCGACCCGATCTCGCTGACCAAGGCGGTGGTCCAGGCCACCGACCTCCTCGACGACCTCGCCCTCGACCGGCCGGCGCTGATCGGCTGGGGCCAGGGGGCGGTGGTGGCCTTGGGGGCGGGGATGCTCCGGCCCGGGCGGGTGGGGACGGTGGTCTGCGTGGACGCCGCCCCCGCCCACTTCGAGCTGCTCCCGCCCACCGCGCTGGCCGCCGCCGATGCGCCGCCGGTGTTGCTGGCCGCCACCGGCCCCGCCGGGGAGCAGAGCGTCGCCGACCAGCAGGACCGGCTCGGCCGTCATGGCATCGTCACCGCCGGCTGGCACTGGACCGGCGACGACGGGGACGGGGAGCGGGACAAGGCGGTGGCCGAGCGGATCGGGGAGTGGCTCACCGATGTCTAGGGTCGAGAGGGAGGTGGCGATGTCCACGGCGCCGGTGGTGGATCTCGATCGGCACCTCGAGGTGCCCGACCGGTGGCGCTTGGGCCCGGCCTTCGTGCCCAAGGGCCGCTACCTCGACCGCGACTTCCTCGACCTCGAGCTCGACCGCCTGTTCCCGGCGGCCTGGCTCAACGCCTGCCGCCACGACGAGGTCGAACACCCCGGGCAGTTCGTCAACTTCGAGATCGGTGACCAGTCGGTGGTGGTCATCCACACCGACGCCGGGTTGAAGGCGTACTTCAACTCCTGCCGCCACCGGGGGACCCGGCTGGTCACCGGCCAGGGCCGGCTCGGAGAGTTCCGCTGCCCCTTCCACGCCTGGCGCTGGAACCTCGACGGGTCGCTCAAGTTCCAGGCCGACGCCGACAACTTCGAGCCCCGGCCGGACGACGAGCTCTGCCTGGCCGAGTGCCGGGTCGGCACCTGGGGTGGGTGGGTGTTCGTCAACCTCGACGGCAACGCCGAGCCCCTGGACGACTACCTCCATCCGGTGCCCGAGCGACTGGACGGCTTCAAGCTCGAGGACATGCGGATCGCCTGGTACAAGACGGTCATCCTCCCGGCCAACTGGAAGACCGCCCTCGACGCCTTCATCGAGAGCTGGCACGTGCCCGGCACCCACCCCCAGCTCCTCCGGCCCGACAAGCGCTCGACCCCGCCGACCATCGCCGAGAGCCAGGCCTACGGGAGGACCTTCAACGAGCTGTTCCGGCTCCACTCCCGCCATGCCGACCTCTTCCGCTACGGGCCCGACGGCGACGCCACCAAGCTCCGGGCGGCCTACTCGGTGAATCCGCAAGCCGTCTACCGGAACGTCGAGTACTCCCTCCGAGAGCTCGGGGCCCTCTACCTGAAGTCGGACCTGGCGGCGGCGGCCGAGCTGCTGGAGACCGAGGGGGCCGACACCCCGGAGGGCAACGCCATCTACCAACAGCTCCGCAAGCAGCACGCCCGGGCCGTCGGCATCGACTACCCGGAGGTCAGCGGCGCCCAGCTGAAGGCGGCCATGTACGACTGGCATGTGTTCCCGAACACCGTGTTCCTCATCGACATGGGCTGCGCCCTCACCTACCGGGCCCGACCCAACGGGGCGGATCCCGACAGCTGCATCTTCGACGTCCAGGGGCTCGAGTTGCCGCCGACCGCCGGCCTCCCCACCGCCGAGCCGCAGTTCTTCGCCGATTGGCAGGAGGGGAACATGGGGGAGATCCTCAGCCAGGACTTCTCGAACATGTCGGAGGTGACCGCCGGGATCCACTCCCGCGGCTACGACGGGCACCGGTTGAACACCGCCCAGGAAATGACCATCTGGAACTACCACCGGGCCATGGACGGCTATCTGTTCGGTTCCTGACGGCCGGGTGGCTGGTCGCCGCCCCGGTCACGCCGGGTCCCGGCCGCATTCTTGTGCCTGGGACCGCAAGGGTCGACCCTTGAAAGCGTTACTTTCAGGAGGCCTACGGCTTGGTAATCGGCCGTACCGGGTAGGTGCTACGTGGCCATGGGGGAGGATCCGTGCGCAGGCACAGTCGCAAGGTAGGGCCGAGGCACCGCACCGGGGTGTTGCTGGTGCTGGTGGTCGCCCTCATCGCCACCGCCTGCGGGGCCAGGGTGGCACCCTTCCTCGGGACCAACTCGGTGGCCCAGGGTGGCACCTCGACCCAGGGCGGCACCACCTCCTCCGGCGGCGCCACCACCACCACCGGGGCGGCGGGAACCGCCGGCACCCCCGGCGGGACGTCGGGGGGGACCCCCGGGTCCGGCGGTTCGAGTGCGGGTCCGAGCTCGGGCGCCACCGCCGCGGTTCCGGCCACCCCGACCTCCTCCGGGTTCAACTTCTCGGCCCAGTCCGAAGCCGGGGCGTGCCCGGGTTCGGCCGGCAACGGCTCGTCGGACGTCGGGGTCAGCCCGACCCAGCTGACCTTCGGCAACGTGAGCGGCTTGACCGGGCCGCTCACCGGCAGCTTCAGCCAGGGGACCGAGGGGGTGGAGGCCCTCTTCTCGGCGGTCAACGCCGGCGGCGGGATCTGCGGCCGGAAGCTGTCCCTCGACGCCGAGGACGACCAGCAGAACGCGGCCACCAACGCCTCGGACGTCGCCGACCTGATTCCGAAGGTGTTGGCCTTCGTCGGCTCGACCTCCGATGGCGACAACGGCGGGGTGCCGGCCATGACCCAGGCCAATGTGCCCGACGTCGGCTTCGCCATCAACTGCAACCGGAGCGAGTCACCGACCTACTGGTCGCCGGCGGCGGGGAGCTGCGATCAGCCCAACGGTCCCAACGGTCCGTACTTCATCTCCAACGCCGTCTTCAACCTGGCCAAGCAGAACGGCTACTTCCCGACCAAGCTGGCGTTCCTGGCCTACTCCATCGCCATCAGCGCCCAGGCGGCCGAGCAGTTCGAGTACGTCTACAAGGCCATGGGCGGAACCGTCTGCTACTCCGACTTCGCGGTGTCCCCGGCGTCGGCGTCGCTGGAGAGCGACGTGGCCGCCATGCAGCAGGCCGGTTGCAACGGCTCCTTCGACACCATGGACGTGACCGGCAATGCCAAGCTGCTCCAGGCCATGCAGCAGCAGTCGTACCATCCGCCCTACGTGGCCGCCACCTTCGACGCCTACACCCCGGTGATGATCTCCCAGGCCGGCCAGAGTGCGGCCCAGGGCCTCATCGTCGGGCTGCCGTTCGTGCCCCTGGCCGAGTCCCAGCCGATGGTCCAGCTCTACCAGCAACAGCTGGCCACCTACGAGCCGGGCAAGCAGCCCAGTGGGTTCGGCTTCCTGGCCTGGCAGGCCGCCCAGATGCTGATCTACGCGCTGCTCCAGAGCGGGCGATCGCCGACCCGGGCCTCCATCGTCAAGGTGTTCAATTCCCTCCAGAACTGGACCGGCGGTGGCGCCCTCGGGGGCTACACCCCGAGTAGCCACGGCGCCTACACCTGCGATGTGGACGTGAGCATCCAGGGGTCGTCGTTCGTGCGCAAGGCGCCGAGCTCGGGGCTCTACTGCGGTGGGCAGGCGGTGCAGGCCAGCTCGTGAGCCAGTACTGGCCGTTCCTCGTCATCGGTCTGTTCACCGGGAGCATCTACGGGCTGGCCGCCATGGGTGTGGTCCTGACCTACAAGACGGTCGGGGTCTTCAACTTCGCCTACGGCGCCATCGCCATGTTCTGCGCCTTCACCTATTGGCAGCTGCACGACTCCTGGGGGCTGACCGCCTGGGTGGCCATGCCCATCCTGTTCCTGGTGGTCGCCCCGGTGCTCGGTGTCCTCCTCGAAGCCCTCTATCGGCCCCTGGCCGGACTGTCGGCCGAGGTCCTGATCGTGGTGAGCATCGGGGTGCTCGCCGCCCTCTCCGCGCTGGTGCCGATCATCTACGGCAAGCAGGACCGGACCCTCCAGGCCATCTTCCCGACCTCGACCTTCGCGCTGGGCGCTCATTTCCACGTGGGCTACGACCAGCTCGGGACCTTGTTGGTCTCGCTGGCGGTGGCGGCGGTGCTCTGGGCGCTGTTGCGCCACACCCGGTTCGGCACCGCCACCCGGGCGGCGGTGGACAATCCGGATCTGGCCGACATGGTCGGTGTCCACGGTGACAACGTCCGCCGGTCGGCCTGGATCCTCGCCACCATGTTCGCCGCCCTGGTCGGCATCCTCATCAGCCCGACCCAGGGCCTCGACGTGAACCAACTGGTGTTGGTGGTGATCTACGCCTTCGCCCCCGCCGTCTTCGGTCGATTGGTCAGCCTGCCGCTGGCCTACATCGGCGCCCTGGTGCTCGGGGTGGTCGTCAGCCTGCTGTCCAAATGGGCCAACTCCGGGACCCTGGCCAACCTCGAGGCGGCCCTGCCCTACCTGGCCCTGTTCGCCCTGCTCATCATCATGGGCGGCCGACTGAAGGAGGCCGGTGCCTCGTGGCGGCGGCTGTCGGTGGCCACCCGCAACTCGGTGGGGATGGGCGGCGGGGTCCGAACCCGGCACTGGGCCTTCCGGGTGCTGGGGTTCCGGCTGCGGCTGGAGCGGAGGCTGACCGTCGGTCTCCTGGGCTTCGCCCTGGCCGTGTTCGTTCCGCTGGCGGTGCCCGGTCCCCGGCTCATCGACATCACCTACGCGGTGGTCTATGCGCTGATTGCCCTCACCCTGGTGGTGCTCACCGGGTGGGCCGGACAGATCTCCCTGGCCCAGTTCGCCTTCGTCGGGGTCGGGGCCTTCGTGGCCGGTCACCTCTCCGGCGCCCACGGTCAACACTTCCTGGTGGCGGCGGTGGTGGCCATGGCCATCGCCGCCCCGCTCGGGATCCTGGTCGGGCTGCCCTCGTTGCGCCTCTCCGGCCTCTACCTGGCCCTGGCCACGCTGGCCTTCGCCCTCATCATGGACAACGTGGTGTTCAACCGGAGCGACGTGAGCGGGGGCCTGACCGGCATCACCGTGCCCCGACCCCAGATCTTCGGGCTGTCCTTCAGCGGGCGGGCCAGCTTCTACGAGCTGGCGTTGGTGGTGCTCGGGGTGGTGGCGGTGGCCGCCTACGCCATCCGGCTCGGCCCCATCGGGCGCCGGCTGCAGATCGTCCGGGATTCGCCGCTGGCCGCCTCCACCCTCGGGGTCAACCTGACGGTGACCAAGCTGGTCGTCTTCGCCGTCTGCGGGATGGTGGCGGCGCTGGGCGGTGCCTTCTACGGCTCGCTCCAGCAGGCCATCACTCCCCTCGACTTCCTCTGGTCGACCTCGTTGACACTGCTGCTGCTGGTGGTGCTCGGGGGTCGATCGGTGATCAGCGGGGCGGTGATCGCCGGGGCCGTCTTCGGGGTCGAGAAGATGATCAGCAACCCCACCATCAACCAGTACCTCCCGCTGGCCATCGCCCTCGGGGTCATCGGCCTGGCCCAGGAGCCGGAGGGCACGGTGGCCCTGGCCCGCCGCGAGACCCTCCGGGTCCTGTCCGTCCTCCGGCCCCTACCCCGGCGAAGCCTCGGACGAGGCAGTGAGATCCCGTCGGCCTCCGGTGCCGAGGTGGCGGTGGCGGCCGGCGGCCCGGCGCTGGGGAGCGGTCATGGCCTCTGAGCCCGGGTCCGGACCGGCGGTGCTGCTGGCCGGGGACATCACCGTGCGCTTCGGCGGCCTGGTCGCCCTCGAGGAGGTGTCGCTCGACGTGCCGGCCGGTTGCATCGCCGGACTCATCGGCCCCAACGGGGCCGGGAAGACCACCATGTTCAACGTCTTGACCGGGCTCCAGGAGCCGACCGGGGGGCGGGTCGACTACCTCGGCCAGGACATCTCCCGATGGTCGCCCCATCGCCGGGGCCGGGCCGGCATGGCCCGGACCTTCCAGCGGCTGGCCCTCTTCAGCCGCCTCACCGTGCACGACAACCTGGTGGCCAGTTGGGAGTCGTCCCACCGTGGCGGGGTGCTGGGGCGGGGGCGGGGCGAACGGGTCGCCCGGGTGGCCGAGGTGATGGAGCTGCTCGACCTCGGGCCGGTGGCCGACCGGCTGGCCGGGGAGCTGTCGACCGGGAAGGGTCGGATGGTCGAGCTCGGCCGCGCCCTGTGCACCGATCCCCGGGTCCTGTTGCTCGACGAGCCGGGTTCCGGACTCGACGCCACCGAGACGGCCGTCTTCTCCGCGGTGCTCCGGTCCATCATCGCCGGCGGGAGTGACCCCCGTCAGGACGCCGACCCGCCGGCCATCTTGTTGGTCGAGCACGACATGGCCCTGGTGATGGACGTGTGCTCGTCGATGACCGTGCTCGACTTCGGCAAGGTCATCGCCCGGGGCACCCCGAACCAGGTCCGTGCCGACCCCATCGTGCGGGCCGCCTACCTCGGAGACGCCAGTGCCTTCTGACCCCGCCCTCGAGCTGCGCGGGGTCTCGGTCTCCTACGGCGGGCTGCAGGCGCTGCGCGACGTCTCGATGGTGGTACCCGCCGGGGCGGCGGTCGCCCTCCTCGGAGCCAACGGCGCCGGCAAGAGCACCGCCCTCCGGGCCATCTCCGGGGTCATCCGGGCCGAGCGGGGCCGGATCCTGGCCGGCGGCCAGCGCATCGAGCGCCGGCCCGCCTACCGGATCGCCCGGATGGGGGTGGTGCACGTCCCCGAAGGCCGGGGCATCTTCCCGAGCCTCACCGTCCGGGAGAACCTCCAGATGGCCAGTCCGGCCCTCAGCGTCGCCATCGACCCGGTGGAGGAGGGCACCGCCCTGTTCCCGGTGCTGGGCAACCGGCTCGACCAGGTGTCGGGAAGCCTGTCGGGCGGTGAGCAACAGATGCTGGCCCTGGCCCGGGCGCTGATGGCCAGGCCCAAGCTGCTGATGGTCGACGAGATCAGCATGGGGCTGGCCCCCCTCATCGTCGGGCAGCTGTTCGACACCCTGCGGGAGCGGGTGGCCGCCGGGATCAGCCTGCTGATCGTCGAGCAGTACGTGGAGGCGGCGCTGGGGATGGCCGACTACGGCTACGTGATGGACAAGGGTGTGATCGTGGACGTGGGCGAACCCGCGGATCTCCGGCGGCGGGGACTGATCCGCGCCTACCTGGGGGGTGCGGCGTGAGCCGCCGTTCCCCGAAGTTGGTCGCGGCCCGGTTGGGCATGGCCGCCGGGCTCCTGGTGGCGATGATCGCCGGACCGGCGGCGGCGGCGTCGGCGGCGCCGGCCGAAACCCTGGTCGGGTACACCGCCCTCACCCAGGCGGTGGGGGCGCAGTTCGCCTTCAACGTACCCGGGGTGGTGCCGCTCCCCAACCAGAATCTCATCGAGGAGGACGTCCCCTTCGCCCGGGTGAACGTGGCCGGGGGACCGGTGGTCGACTCGTTGAGCGCCCCGTTCTATCCCGGCGACATCGCCGCCAACCTCGGGAGCCTGCTGGCCACCTTCGGCTTCCCCGGGGTGCTGCCCAACGATCCCTTCCTGGCCGAAGCCAAGTTCCCGACCTCCCCCGGCTTCCCGGCCAAAGCCAGCTTCGGGGGAACCCCGGCGCCCGGGTCGGCGCCGCTGGCCCCGAGCATCTTCAGCGCCGTCTCCCATGCCGCCGCCGGCGGCGGTGACGCCACCTCGTCGGTGCTCGACCTCTCGATCGACTCGTTGGGCAACAAGCTGTCGCTCCCGATCATCGGCGGCATCATCCCCAGCGCCTCGAACCTCCTCGACGTGGGCAACATCAGCACCTCCGACGCCGTGAGCGTGGACTCCTCGCAGGTCAAGGCCAGCTCCACCAGCATGGTCAAGGCCCTGGACATCGCCGGCCTGGTCGACATCAGCGGCTTGACCAGTAACGCCGCCTGCGCCTCGGACGGGACCACCGCCGCCCCGACCGCGAGTCTGACCCTGGGCCAGGTGACCGTCGACGGGGCCAAGGCGTTCATCGACAGCCAGGGTGTCCACATCGGCACGGCCAGCACCGGGACCCTGGGGGTGACCCCGGCGACCGTGCAGAAGACCCTCGACGCCACCTTGGCCGCCGATGGCATCTCCATCCGGGTGCTGGATCCGGTGCTGACCACCAACGGCGCCGCCGGGACCGCCAATGCCGGCGGCCTGGTCGTGTCGCTGGCCCACCAGTTCGACGTGCCGTTCATCCCCGGGGAGCCCACCATCCCGGTGCCGGAGCTGGGGAACGTCGGGCTCCCGGCCGGCCTGTACACCATGACCACCTCGATCACGTTCGGGATGGCCCAGGTGGACGTGAGCGCCGCCGGGATCCCGGCCACCACTGCCACCAGCCCCACCGGTACTGAGTCGGGTGTCGGAGGCCTGCCGGTGGAACCCTTCGACACCGGGTCGGGAATCACCACCTTCCCGGGGACGCCCGGGACGGTGCAGAGCCTGGCCACCACCGGGCCGGGGAGTGCCGCCGCCAACCGTCCGATCCCGACGCCGACGTCGGCCACCGCCTTTCCCATCCGGGGCATCCCCGCGCCGCTCGGATGGCTGATCACCGCGCTGTTGGCGTGTGTGCTGCTCGCCTACCCGTTGCTGCTGCTGGCGAGGTGGCAATTCCTGGCTGGAAGGAGACGATAATGCTCGAGATGCAACGTCCGGTGAGGGACAGGGTCGGCTTGGCCCCCGATCAGGAAGTCCCGGTGTCCTCCGCCGACAACGGCCTGTCTGCGGCCCCCCGGCGGGGCGATCGCATCCGGCGCCTGCTGCCCCGGGGCCGGGGGGGCGGTGGCGGGGCCAAGCCGGTCCGGGCCGATGGCGAGGACCGCGGCAGCTATGACCTCCGCAATGCCTGGCAGGTGGTGGCCGGATCGATCCTGATCCCGCTGGGGGTGGTCTTCATCCTGTTGGGGTGGTACGGCTCGGCCCACGCCCGGGTCGTCCAGCAACAGATCCCGTACCTGGTGAGCGGCGCCTTCATCGGCCTCGGCTGCATGGTCGTGGGCGGGCTCCTCTACTGGGGCCATTGGCTCTACCGGCTCTACGACCAAAAGGAGCTGCACCACGAGGAAGAACTCCAGGTGCTCCACGATCTGGTGAAGACACTGACCTCCCAGGGCGCCGGCGGCGGTGCCCACTCCGCCGCCACGTCGGATGCGCCGGCCGACAGCTCGCAGGGCAGCTTCCTGGCTACCGCCACCGGAACCGTCTACCACCGGGCCGGGTGTGCGGTCATCGCCCACCACCCCGAGGACGTGCGGGTGGTGGGAGCCGCCAACCTCGGTGGGCTGCAACCGTGCCAGATCTGCGTGCCCGGGTCCTGATGTCAGCCGACGCCGCCGAGCGGTGACGACGGGGTCAGGGGACTCTTGACTCCGGCCACGGCGGCGGCGGGAGCGGGGGAGGCGGCGTGGGCAGCGGGACGCCGGGGGGCCAGAGGCTGGGATCCCAGTCCACGGAGGGCGACGGCCCGGCCCAGGGAGACGACCACGGTGGAGGCGGCCACCCGCCGGCGGGGGCGTGCGGCGTCGAGTCGATCCGGCCCCGGGACCGGCGCCGAAAGGCCAGGAACCCGAGGATGGCGATCCCGGAGGACACCACGAGGACCGGGAAGGCGGTCCAGGCCCGGTCGTCCGCTGCGGTTTGGCACTCGTCGACGAACGCCGTCCACTGGGCGCGGCCGGCGGGGTTGGCCGCCGGTGGCTCCGGGCCGGCCCCGATGGTGATCGGGTCGAACAACGCAACGATGGCGGCTTCGGAACCCTGACCGGGGCCACACGTGCCGCCGGCGGCGGGGGCCGGGAGCCCGATCAACAGGCCGGTGACGGCCAAGGCGGCGCCGAGCACCCCCACGAAGACGAGGGCCAGGGTGATGGCGGTACGCACCGGGGAGCGGTTCACGAGCCGTCGACTTTCACGCCCGCCGATGGTAGCCCGAGGTTCCGGTCGTGCTGATGTCACCCCCGGCTCAGCCCGGCGTTGACCGGCTTTGTTGGGAACCTGGCCGCTTGGGGTTGAAAATCCAATTGTCGTAGTATCGGCCGCATGCCCCAGCCGACGGCCGCGAGCTACGACCCCGAGGCCGTCCGGGCCAAGTACCTCGCCGAGCGCGACAAGCGGTTGGTCCCGCACCGCGCCGATATCCGGGACCTGCGGGCCGACCCGCACTTCGCCCGATACCGTGACGACCCGTTCGCGCCGTTCCGCCAGCGGGACCCGGTCGCCGACGACGTCGATGTGGTGATCGTGGGCGGCGGGATCGCCGGGGTCCTCGCCGGCGCCCGCCTCCGCCAGGCCGGCGTCGAGCGGATCCGCATCATCGACCAGGCCGGCGGCATCGGGGGCACCTGGTACTGGAACCGCTACCCCGGGGTGATGTGCGACGTCGAGTCCTACCTGTACTTGCCGATGCTCGAGGAGCTCGACTACATCCCCACCCGTCGCTACGCGTTCGGCGAGGAGATCCGGGGCCACCTCGACGCCGTCGCCAATCGGTTCGACCTGGTGGACGACGCCCTCTTCCACACCGATGTGACCCGGGCCGAATGGCGGGAGGATGCCGCCCGTTGGTTGATTCGCACCGACCGCGGCGACGAGGTCAGCTGCCGCTGGTATGTGCTGGCCGTCGGGATTCTCAATCTCATGAAACTGCCCACCATCCCGGGCATGGAGGACTTCGCCGGGCGCTCGTTCCACACCGCCCGGTGGGACTACGGGTACACCGGCGGTGGCCCCGACCAACCGCTCACCGGCCTGGCCGACAAGGCCGTCGCGCTCATCGGCACCGGGGCCAGCGGCATCCAGTGCGTGCCGCCGCTGGCCGAATCGGCGAAGCATCTCTACGTGTTCCAGCGCACGCCGTCGGCCATCGGCGAGCGGGGCAATCGGCCCACCGATCCCGGGTTTGCCGACGGGTTGGAGCCGGGCTGGCAGCGGGCCCGCATGGACAACTTCCAGGGGATCATGCTGGGCCGACCCGCCGAGGTCGACCAGGTCGACGACGGATGGACCCATCACTACGCCGCCGTCCACCACCCCCCCCGAACGGAGGCCATGACGTTGGCCGACTATCTCCGGGGCGGCGAGGAGCTCGACTACCAGATCATGGAAACCCACCGGCACCGGGTCGAGGAGCTGGTGGCCGACCCGGCCACCGCCGAGATCCTGAAGCCGTACTACCGCTACCTGTGCAAGCGCCCGTGCTTCCACGACGAGTACCTCCCCGCCTTCAACCATCCCAATGTCACGCTCATCGACTGCCCCGGCGGGTTCGATCGGATCACCGAGCAGGGCCCGGTCGTCGACGGGCAGCAGTACGAGGTCGACTGCATCATCTACGGCACCGGTTTCGAGGCCGAGCTCACCCCGCTCTTCCGACGCGCCGGCCACGAGATCGTCGGTCGCGGCGGTGTCACCCTGGCCGAGAAGTGGGCCGGCGGTGCCGCCAGCCTGTTCGGGATGATGAGCCGGGGGTTCCCGAACCTGTTCGTCATGCCGGCACCCGGCCAACAAGCAGTGGTGACCGTCAACTACACCCAGGTGGCCGTGCTCGGGGCTGAGTTCATCGGTCGGGCGGTGGGCCTGCTCGAGCAGCGGGGGGTCGAGGTGTTCGACGTCAGCGCCGCGGCCGAGGAGGCGTGGACAGAAGAAATCGTCGGTTCCTTCGTCGACGGCAGTGCCGTGATGTCTGCCTGCACGCCGTCCCGCATCAACAACGAGGGCCACCCGGAGGCGCTGAACCCCCGGAACGGTAACTACGGTCGCGGGTTTGGCGACTGGTTCGGCTACCGCCAGCGGCTGGAGCAGTGGCTCGAGGCCGGCAGCCTCGAGGGACTGGAGCTCAAGGTCCGGTCGACGGCATCGTGAGCCGGCGACAACGGGTCGCGGTGGTGACCGGCGGCGGGGGTGGGATCGGAGCCGGTATCGCCGAAGAGCTCGGTCGGGGCGGCTGGTTCGTCGTCACCGTCGACCCGCTGGTGACGCTGGACGGAACCGAGTCGCTTCCCGAGCCCGAGGAGACCACCGCCGGTCGGATCCTGGCGGCCGGAGGTTCGGCCCGGGCCTCGTCGGTGTCGGTGACGGACGGCGAGGCGGTCCGCGCCCTGTTCGGGGAGCTGGTCGACGAGCACGGCGGGCTCGACGCCGTCGTCAATGTCGCCGGGATCACCCGGCAGAGCTACTTCGGTCGGGGCACCGAGGAGGACTGGCAGGCGCTGGTGGCCGTGCACCTCGGGGGCTACCTCAACCTGCTCGAGGCCGCGCTGCCGCACATGGTCGCCGCCGGGTACGGCCGCATCGTCGGGGTCACCTCCGGCTCGGGATGGCGGGCCGCCGATGCCGGCGCCTACAGCTGCGCCAAGCGGGCCATCGCCGCCCTCACCTGGCAGCTGGGCCGGCAGGTGCCACCCGGCGTGACCGTCAACGCCATGTCGCCCATCGCCGCCACCCGGATGATCGCCTCTGCCCTCGAACGTGCCCGGAAGGCGGGCCAATCGGGTGGCGGCGGCATCTCCTTCCTCTCGGTGGCCGGTCCCGACGACCTCGGCCCGTTCGGCGCCTACCTGGTCGGCGAGGAATTCGGGTGGTGCAGCGGCCGGGTCCTCTTCGCCGGCGGACCGGAAGTGGCCGTCATCGACGAACCCCGCCTCATCGAAGTAGTCCGTACCGACCAGGTGGCCTCCCTCCCCCGGGTGCTCGACGAGGTCATCCCCGCCGCCCTGGCCAAAGCCGAGCAGCACCAGGCGAGCGCCGGTGGCAGCAATCCCCGGTTCGGGTCGATCTTCGACGAGCCCGGCCCACCCGAGGTCGTACCGACGCCGGTGCGGTCCTGCGTCGTCGTCTCCGACCGGCCCGGTTTGGCGGCATCGCTGGCCGCCGCCCTCGAGGCCCGGTCCATCCGGTGCCATCCGGCCGAGCTCGCCCACGGCTTCGGCGAGGCGGCCAACGCCCTCCACGCCGTCGTCGACGCCACCGGCCCGATCGACGCGGTGGTGGTGGCGCTGGCCGGCGACGGGCCCACCGCCTCCCCGAAGGAGGGTTGGGAGCGGGTGCTCGCCGAGCACCGCGGGATCGTCGAGCACATCCATACCGATGGCGGCTGGGCCCGGGCGGCCGCCGACTACGCGGCCGGGGCCAACCGTCGGGTCCAGCTGGTGACCCTCACCGACGCCGTCACCACCGGGGGTCGCAGCCGGGCCCAGGCCGTGGCCCAGCATGCCCGGGCGGCGGCCGGTGCCACCGACGGGCGGGTCACCGCCTTCGCGGCCAGCCTCGAGGCCCGGGAGGAGGTCGCCGACCGACCGGCCGCCGAGCTGGTGGCCCATCTGCTCAGCCACCCGGAGGCGGCCGCGCTGGCCGGCGCGGAGTTGGTCGTCGGCGACGGATGGCTCGGGCTTCGCAGCCATCCCCGGGCCATCGGCAGCATCTCCTTCGGCGGGCCCGCCCTCCCCGAGTGGCTGGATGGCAGGCTTCGCGAAATCGTCGGCACCACCGGCCAGCGACCGGATGGCGAGGCCGGATGAACGATCAGCCCACCCGGGTGGTGGATGCCCACGTGCACCTCTGGGACCCGGCCCGAACCGACTGGTATCCCTACCTGTCCCATCCGCAGGCGCCGGCCTCGGCGGATGCGTCGCGGATGTTCCGCCCGTTCGATGTCGACACCTACCGGGCCGAGGCGGCCGGATGGAACGTCGACAAGTTCATCAACGTGGCGGCGGCGACCGGTGGCCACTCGATCGCCGAGACCATCGAGCTCGATGGCGCCGCATCGGCCCGGGGCGGTCCCGACGCCATCGTCGGCGGCATCCCCCCGACCGACACGGTGGACGAGGCGCTCGAGCTCATCGAGCGGCAGATGACCGCCTCCCGCTTCCGCGGCGTGCGCCCCATGGGCCGGTACGAGGGCCCGCTGCCCGACGCCGGAGTCCTCGACGGGCTGCGGGAGCGGAACCTGCTGTTCGAGCTGATGAGCCATCCCGATCAGCTCCGGGAGGCGGCCAGCCAGCTCGCCCGCTTCGACGACCTGGTCGTGGTGGTCGAACACACCGGATGGCCCCGCTCGGGTTCCGACGAGGAGCGGGCCCTCTGGCGGGACGGCATCGACGCCCTTTCCGGCCTCGGCGACCACGTCGTGTGCAAGCTCTCGGGCCTGGCCATGCCGCTGGAGGCCATGAGTGTCGATGCCTTCGCGCCCTGGCTCGAGTACGCCATCGGGGCATTCGGCGTCGACCGCTGCATGTTCGCCAGCAACTTCCCGGTTGATTCGATGTACGGCACCTTCGATGAGCTCTACGCGGTGTTCAGTGCCGTCACCGGCGGGCTCGACCCGGAATCCCGCTGGAAGCTGTTTGCCGGGAACGCAGAGCGCATTTACCGCTGTTAGCCGGCCCTCTCTCCCTGGACCTCGCGATGGGTACCGGTCGGTAACCAACCTCCGGGGCGTCCTCGCCCCCCCGGCCGGGACGATCTGACCGCGGTGGTTGTGCTCGCCCTCCGGGAACGGTGCTACAAATGGCGCCATGTTGAAAGCCGGTCTACGTCTGGGTTGTCCGGACTGCACCCTTGAAATCGTCGTGGTCAAGGCACCCACCCGCGACGTGAAACTGACCTGTAGCGGGAGCCCCCTGGTGGATATGGACACGCCCCGGAGCCAAGGGGGGCACCCGGCGGTCGAGGGAGACGGCGCGCTCCTCGGGAAGCGCTATGTCGACGAGGAGACCGACCTCGAGGTGCTCTGCACCAAGGCCGGCCCCGGAGCCTTGGCCGGCGACGGCCGGACCCTGACCATCAGGGGTGCCAAGCCGCTCCCATCATCGGACTGAAGTTGTCGGTGTGGATCTGAACCTCCTGTTGGAGATGGCTGTCTCCGGCTACGGGGACCGGACGGCGGTGAGTGCCGGCGGGGACTCGCTGACCTATGGCGATCTCGGGCGCCTGGCCGCCGCCGGGGCGGAACTGATCGACCGCATCGGTGCCGACTCGGTCATCTACATCGGCCCGAGCCATCCTGCCTTTCCGGTCGGGCTGTTTGCCGCCGGTGCCGCCGGAGTCCCGTTCATCCCCCTCAACTATCGATTGGGACGCCAGCAGCTCGAGAGCCTGATGGCGGCTCATCCCGAAGCCCTGGTGGTGAGCGACGAACCCTGGGTCGCCAACGCTCGTCCCGACAAATCGAGGTCGATCGACGATTTCCTGGACTCGCTGTCGCCCTCGGCAACCGACGAGGGGAACCTGCCGTCACCGGGGGAGGCGGACGACGTGGCGGTGGTGCTCTACACCAGCGGGACGTCGGGAACCCCCAAGGCCGCCCTCCTGCGCCACCGCAACCTGGCTTCCTACGTGTTCACCACCGTGGAGTTCGCCCAAGCCTCCGAAGACGAGGCGGCGCTGGTGACGGTGCCGACTTACCACATCGCCGGGTTGGCCAACCTGCTGTCCAACCTCTACGCCGGCCGCCGGATCGTCTACCTCGAGAACTTCGATCCCGAAGTCTGGCTCGAGACCATCCGGAACGAGAGCATCACCCAAGCCATGGTGGTGCCCACCATGATGGCCCGGGTGGTGCGTTTCCTCGACGGGGCCGACGCCAAAGTGCCCAGCCTTCGCACCCTGGCCTACGGCGGTTCTCGGATGCCGATTCCGGTGCTCGAAGACGCGCTGGCCCGGTTTCCCCAAACCGGGTTCGTCAATGCCTACGGTCTCACCGAGACCAGCTCCACCATCGCACTGCTGAGCCCTGACGACCATCGAGCCGGACTCTCGTCCGACCAGCCGGTGGCTCGGGCCCGGTTGGGCTCGGTCGGGCGGGTGATCCCCGGTGTGGAGGTGGAAGTCCGGGACGAGGACGGCTCGCCGTTGCCGGTCCAGTCATCCGGCCTCATCTTCCTGCGCGGGGAACAGGTCTCGGGGGAGTATGCCGGCGTGTCGGTGCTCGATGCCGAAGGCTGGTTCCCCACCGGCGACAGGGGATGGGTGGACGAGGAGGGGTACCTGTTCATTGAAGGCCGGGCCGACGACACCATTATCCGTGGTGGGGAGAACGTCTCCCCGGCAGAGATCGAGGACGTGTTGATGCAACACCCGGCGGTGGAAGACGCCGCGGTGGTCGGGGTTCCCGATGACGAGTGGGGCCAGCGAATTGCCGCGGTGTGCGTCGAAGCAGACGCCGGGTCGATCGCCGCCGACGACCTCACCGACTGGGTCCGCCAGCGCCTGCGCTCGTCCAAGACCCCGGATCTGGTCGTCTTTTGGCCCGAACTGCCCCGCACCGCCACCGGCAAGCTCTTGCGACGCCAGATCCTGGCCGACCTGTCCGGCACGCT
>DASZNG010000121.1:0-13543 GCA_035551535.1 Acidimicrobiales bacterium
CGGCCGCCCGGGCCAGCTCATCGGTGAGCGGCTTGGGGAACTCCCGGCTCGGGTCCAGTCCGCGGTCGCGGAGGAGGGAGACGACGGCCGGATTCAGATCGTCGCCCGGCTCCGACCCGGCGGAGCGGACGTCGACCCTCCCCTCGGCGTAGTGGTCGAGCAGGACCCGGGCGGCCAGGCTGCGACCGGCGTTGTGGGTGCAGAGGAACAGCACCACCGGGGTGTCGGTCACGATGGCTCCCGGGCCGTGATCGGCTCCCGGGGCCCGGCCGGGGAGGGCAGGGGACCGGTCGTACTCGAGTCGCCGGTGTGGGGCACCACCACGTTGCCGGCCACGGCCGGTGTCACCTCTGGATACAACAGCTTGATGACACCGACGGCGACCACCCCGCCGACGAGCTGGGCGCCGATGAAACCCGGAGCCGACGCCGGGGCGATGCCGGCGAAGGTGTTCGAGAACATGCGCCCGACGGTGATGGCGGGGTTGGCGAAGCTGGTCGAGCTGGTGAAGAAGTAGGCGGCCCCGATGTAGGCGCCCACGGCCGCCGCCGCGTTCCGCCCTCGCCCGCTGCGGGCCAGGGCGAAGATGACCAACACCAGCCCGAGGGTGGCCACCCCCTCGGAGACAAGGTGACCGCCCGAGGCGCGATGTTTGGTCGAGATGGACACCGCAGCGTCGGAGAACATGAGGTTGGCGACGACCGCGCCCCCGACGCAGCCGGCGACCTGGGCCGGAATGTAGGCCGACGCCGACCGCCAGCTGATCCCGCCGAAGGCGGCATCGACCAACGACACCACCGGATTGAGGTGGGCGCCGGAGACCGGTCCGACCATCAGGATGATGGCGTAGAGGCCGGCGGCGGTGGCGGCGGCATTCTCGAAGAGTTGGAGGCCGATATCGCCGGGGGACAGCCGCTGGGCGGCGATGCCCGAGCCGATGACCACCGCGGCGAGGAAGGCGCTGCCGATCAGCTCGGCGAACAGCCGGCGCCAGAGCGGATGGTCAGCCACCGGTGGAGCTCGGTCTCAAGGGTTCCGGCGACCGGTCAGCAGCACGACGACGAGGCCGCCGCCGGCGTACCGGTGGCCGCCAGGTCGGGACGGGTGGCGCAACACGCCGCGCCGCCGGGTTCGGCCGAACGCAGCTGGCCGGGGGCCATGTCGGCGTCGCTCAAGACGGTGTAGATCTCCCAGGGCTCACCCCCGGGACCATCCACCCACACCTTGTCCTGGACGGCGTAACAACACTCCACCTGCTCCTCGACGGCGGTGGCCAGATCGGCGGCGGCCAGCCGGGCTTGGGCGAGGGCGACCTCCTCGGTGGTCTCGACTTCGACGCCCAGGTGGTTGAGCGAGCCCGGTGCCTGGGCCGGGTCTTCGATCAGCACCAGCTTCAGCGGCGGGTCGGCCACCGCAAAGTTGGCGTACCCGGGACGCAGCTTGGCCGGCGCGGTGGCAAACAGCTTCGAGTAGAAGGCGACCGCCTGGTCGAGGTCGGACACGTTGAGCGCCAGCTGGACTCGGGACATCGGGTTCCTCCTGATAGATTGACAACCGTCGATGGTTAGTCTCTACGACATATCGATGGATGTCAATACGAAAGGGAAGGAAGATGGCGAACCGCGTGGCCGACCGCCCGGCGCAGGGAGACCCCGGGGCCATCTGCTGCCCGTCCCTGACCGACGCCCCGCTGCAGGAGGAGGAGGCCGTCGAGTTGGCCCAGGTGCTGAGCGCACTGGCCGATCCGGCTCGGCTCCGGCTCCTCTCGCTGGTGGCCTCTCAGGAAGAGGTCTGCTCGTGCGAGCTCGAGGCGCCGTTGGGCAGGAGCCAACCCACCGTCTCCCACCACACCAAGGTGTTGTCCGACGCCGGTCTGCTCGTCGGCGAGAAGCGGGGTCGGTGGATGTGGTGGCGGGTGGAGCCCACCCGTCTGGCCGCCGTCCGAGCCGCGCTCGGCGGCTGAGCCGCGGCGGGGTCCCGGGTCGGCGCCGCCGACTCCGCCGGGGGTCAGGTCGGGCGGGTCCGAGTCTCGTCGCGCCGGATGTTGTCGACGAAGAGGTCGAGAAAGTCGCTGATCGTCCGTTCGGAGCCCACCGAGGTGCGGAGCGGGAGGTGCTCCTGGATGTCGTAGCAGTTGCGCCGACCTTCCTTCCGCTTGACCACGTAGCCGGCCTCGATGAGGTCGGCCATGATGCCGAAGGCGGTGCGATCGGTGATGTCCAGGGCCGCGCTGACGTCCCGTAGCCGGGTGCACGGCTCATGGGCAATGAGCAGCAGCACCTGAGCATGGCTCCCCAAGAAGGTCCACTCACGCATCGGCACACGACAACTTTCTATTACTGGAAACTAAATGCCAGTTTTAACATACGGTGGTCGAGTCTCCTTACTTATCGGACGGTGCGGCCGTCGGCTTGAGCCCGCGTGCCTGGCAAGGGGAGCGCCATGGTGCTGGTCATCGGGATGGTCATCGTTCTCTGCCCGTCGGGGTAGGGCTACGGAAGTTCCGCCGGAATCGAGCCAGAACCCTAGCCGGGTTCGGGTTGGTGAAGACGATTCGGCTCGATCCCGGATCCCCGCCCGCCACGCGGTGGTCGATGCCACCCGGACCCTCCGGAGTCGGTATCGGCGGGCTCAGCGGGGGCGGACGATGCCCACCTGAAAGGCGAGCACCACCACCTGGACCCGGTCGCGCAGCCCGAGTTTGGTGAGGATGCGACCGACGTGGGACTTGACGGTCGCCTCGGAGACGAACAGGCGCTCGGCGATCTCCGCGTTGGAGAGCCCGTCGGCCACCGCCACCAGCACCTCCCGCTCGCGTTCGGTGAGTTCGTCGAGCACCCGGGTAGCGTCCCCGGAGCCGGGTTCGCCCGGAACCGGCAGCTGATGGGCGTACTCGTCGAGCAGCCGCCGGGTCACCCGGGGAGCGACCACCGCGTCGCCGGAGGACACGGTGTGGATGGCCGCCACCAGCTCGTCCGGCGGCACGTCCTTCAGGAGAAATCCGCTGGCCCCGGCCCGGAGGGCGCCGAAGGCGTATTCGTCGAGATCGAAGGTGGTGAGGACCAGCACCCGTTGGAGCGGGTCGTGCTCGACGATGCGGCGGGTGGCTTCGATGCCGTCCATCCCCGGCATCCGGATGTCCATCAGGATCACGTCGGGGGACCAGCTTGCCGCGGCCCGTACCGCCTCGCGCCCGTCGGCGGCTTCCCCGACCACCACGATGTCCTCCTGCTCGTCGAGGATCATGCGGAATCCCTTGCGCATCAGGGTCTGGTCGTCGACCAGCAGCACCCGGACGCTCACGGCCGCGCCGGGGTGGGCTCCACCTGGAGCGCGGTGGACACCGCCCACCCTCCGTCGGTGCCCGGACCCGCCTCCAGGGTCCCTCCATAGACACCCGCCCGCTCTCGCATGCCGTCGATCCCGTGTCCACCGTTCCCGTTTCCGCCTCCGCGGTTGGCGCCGATCGATCTGCCGTCGTCGGTGACCGAGACGTGCACGATCGGACGCTGGTAACGGAGGACGACCCGGACGCACCGGGCCGCGTCAGCGTGCTTCATGATGTTGGTGAGTGCCTCCTGCACGATCCGGTAGACGGTCAGCTCGGCCGTCGGCGGCACCGGGAAGGGGCTGCCCTCCACCTCCAGCGCGACACCCAGCCCGGTCGACCCGACCCGGCCGATGAGGGCGGGCAGGTCCTCGATGCCGGGTTGCGGGGTAAGCGCCCCGTCGACGTCCTCGGCCCGGAGCACCCCCAGCATGCGCCGCATGTCGGTGAGGGCTTGGCGGCCGGTGGCCGACACCTCGCCCAGCGTCTCGGTGGTGGCGGCCGGATTGGTGGGACCGACGGCGGCGGCCCCGTCGGCCAGCGTCACCATCACCGCGATGCTGTGGGCCACCACGTCGTGCATCTCCCGGGCGATCCGGGCCCGCTCGGCGGCGGCGGCCAGCCGGGTCTGTTGATCCCGCTCGAGCTCCAGCCGCTCGGTCCGTTCGACCAGCCATGCCAGGTAGTCGTTCCAGATACGAACGGTGATGCCCAACAGCAGCGCAGCCATCACCAACCCGGTCAGCGAGACCAGCGACTTGATCCAGGTGTCGGCCAGTACCCCGCTGGCCGACTCGATGATC
Source organism: Acidimicrobiales bacterium (assembly GCA_035551535.1). Classification (GTDB taxonomy): domain Bacteria; phylum Actinomycetota; class Acidimicrobiia; order Acidimicrobiales; family RAAP-2; genus DASZIT01. The sequence continues at coordinate 4,132 of DASZNG010000121.1, forward strand.
ACCCCGACTTCGAGCACCGCGGCCGCCGCCAGGGCCCGGGCGCGCGACTGGTGGGCGGCCACCGTGTAGAGGGCGACCAGCAGGGCTCCGTCGGCGACCAGCCGGTAGTCCAGCAGCCACTGGGCGAAGGCGAAGGCGGCGATAACCACGAAGACCCGCGACGGACGGGTCCGACGCCAAGCCAGCGGCGCGATGAGCGCCACCTGGAGGAGGAACCAACCGATTCCGGCGTTGGGCAGCCGAGTCAGCCACACCGTGCTGGCGGTCAACAGCGCCCCGGCCAGGACGGCATCGAAGGCCCGCGGGTGTTCGCTGATGTACCCACGGACACGGTGGAAGAGGGCACCGAGACCGTCGCCGGGTGGGTGACGCGGGTCGGCGATCGTCGCAGAGCGGGCGAGTGTTCGCATCGAGTTGATCACGTGATTGACCTGACCCGAGAGTACTGGCTGGATGGCAGGTCGACCGAGCCTCCCGAGGCGGTGGGCGCCAGAGGAGCGTGGCGAACCAGCAGGTAGTCGCCAGAATCCGCACATCGTCTCCATCTTGAGGATGAGTTCCGGCTCCGAAGAATCATCCCGGAGACGGTCGTCCTTGCCGGCCTCCGCCCCCTACCGTGACGTTGTGCCTACGACGCTTGTGGCTGACGCGGTCAGCACCACCGGACTGACCAAGAGATTCGGCGACCGAACGGTGGTCGACCACCTCGACCTCTCGATACCGTCCGGATCGGTCTGCGGATTCGTCGGGCCGAACGGCGCCGGCAAGACCACCACCATCCGGATGCTGCTCGGGTTGATCCGCCCGACCGAAGGGTCGGGGAGCGTGCTCGGCGGCGACCTCCACGACCCTTCGAGCTACCTGTCCCGGGTCGGGGCGCTCATCGAATCGCCGGCGTTCTACCCGCAGCTCAGCGGGCGGGACAATCTCCGGGCGCTGACCACCCTGGGCCAGATCCGACCGGCGGTGATCGGCGGCGTCCTCGAGCGGGTCGGGCTCGGGGAGCGGGCGGGCGATCGGTACCGGAATTTCTCCCTCGGGATGAAGCAACGCCTGGGCATCGCCGCCGCCCTGCTGGCCGGTCCGGAGCTGTTGATCCTCGACGAGCCCACCAACGGCCTCGACCCGGCCGGCATCCTCGAGATGCGCGAGCTCATCCGTTCCCTGGCCGACGACGGGATCACCGTCTTCATCTCGAGCCATCTGCTCTCCGAGATCGAGTTCATCTGCGACCACCTGGTGATGATCCGTTCCGGCCGCTCGGTCTTCCAGGGTCGGGTGGCCGACCTTCGTGAGTCCCAGGGCTCCGACATCGTCGCCCGACCGGAGCGGGACGAACAGTGCGGCGAGCTGGCCGCGGTCCTCCAGGCGGCGGGCTACCTGGCCGAGATCGACGAAGACCACCACTCGGTGGTGGTAAGCGGCGGAAGCGAGCGGGCCGCCGATGTGAACCGGGTGGCCATGGGCGCCGGCATCGCCCTCTCCCATCTGGCGGTGCGGGAGCGCAGCCTCGAAGAGGCGTTCTTCGCCCTCACCGGAACCCACACCGGCGATGCCCGCCAGACCGCGACGTTGGGAGAGATCGGATGATCCTGGCCGCCTACCGCAGTGAGTGGATCAAGCTCCGGCGCCCGACCCTGCTCTACGGCACCTACGCCGGGTTGGCCGCCGCCGCCTCGCTGTTCGCCATCCTGATGTTCTCCCAGGCCTCCAACCAGCCGGGCGGAAACGGGGGACTGCCCAATCTCGCCGAGCTGGCCAAGCCGAACGGTCTGGTGCACGGGATGAACCGGGCCACCATCCTCCTCGGGGTGGTGGCCTTCGGACTCGCCGCCGCCCAGATCGCCGGCGAGTACGGCCTGGGCACCTTGCGCCAGCTCCTCGTCCGCCAGCCCCGGCGACCGGTGCTGCTGGCCGGCAAGTACCTGGCCGTCGTCACCTTCATGGTCGGGGCCGTGCTGTTCGCTTCGGTGGTGGCCATGGGGGTGTCCTTCGTGTTGGCCCACGCCCGTCACATCCCGACGGCCGCCTGGTTCTCGTCCACCGGGATTTCCGACCTCACCCGGGCCTTGCTCGACCTGGTGCTGGCCGTCATCGGCTACGCCACCTTGGGGCTGGGGGTCGGGCTGTTCCTCCGATCCTCGGTCTTCGCGGTGGTCGCCGGCTTCGCCTGGTTGCTGGCCATCGAGAGCGTGATCGCCCGGATCATCGGCAGCGCCAGCGCCTGGCTGCCGGGCACCCTCCTCGAGACCATCGGCCAGGGGGGCGCGGCCACCGTCAGCTTCACCCATGCGCTGATCCTCAGCGTGATCTACCTCGTGGTCCTCGGGGTCGCCACCACCGTGGTCTTCGCCGGCAAGGACGTCACCGCCTGAGCGCTCAGGAGAAGAACGCCTCCAACACCGGGGCCAACACCTGGACGTCGGCGTTGTGCGTCTGACCGCCGAGGGTGACGTGCCGGGCCCCGGGGATGATGGAGGCCACCTCCCGCACCGAGTGCCGGGCCCAGTCGGGGCTGGCCCCGCCGTCGATGGCCAGGGTCGGGATCCCGATGGTAGCCAGGCGGTCGGTCGGCACCGCATGGTTCTCCATGATGGTCAGGTCGTAGGGGATGGTGTGGGCCAGCGCCTCCATGCCCGGCCATACCGGGGAGCCCGCCATCCCCGCCGCCATCTCCGGGGGCATGCCGACCCCCTCGACCATGAAGAGGGTGACCGCCTCGCCCCGCTGACCGGTCGAGACCAGGTCGCGGAGCCGGGCGGACAGGTCGGGCGGCGGCACCGACCGGTCGGTCTCGAAGATGTAGGGGGGCTCGTAGGCGGCCAGCCTGGTGATCGGGAGCTTTCGGGCCGCCGCCTCCAGGGACAGCGCCGCCCCCGAGGAATGGCCGAACACCCGGGCGGAGCCTCCGGCTTCGGCGATGACGGCCCCGAGGTCCTCGATCTCCCGATCGGCGGCGTAGGGCGGGGTATCGCCGCTCGAGCCCCGGCCCCGCCGGTCGTAGCGGTACACGGTGAACATCGGGGCCAGCTGGGCGGCCAGGGGAATGCCGCTCGCCCCGTCGCTGAGCGCCCCCGACACCAGGATCAGCGCCGGTCCCTCCCCCGATCGTTCGAAGGCGATGGGGGTGCCATCCGCCGACTTCGTCTGCTCCATGCGTACTCCTCCCGGGATCGCCCCACCGTACGACCGTTGTTGCCGTCGACACCAGGTGGGTCGGTGCTGAGTTGGGCGCCGAGCGCACGGTTTGCCACACTCAACGGGTGACGATCGACGACCCCGGGGTTCGCCGACAGCTGCTCACCCGAGGTCGCCGCCTCGAAGGGGCCACCCTTGGCTGGAACCTGGTCGGGATCGTGGTGTTGGCAATTGCCGCCATCCAGGCCCGGTCGGTGGCTTTGGCCGGCTTCGGCCTCGACAGCCTGATCGAGATCGGGGCTTCGACGGTGGTCCTGTGGGAGCTGGCCGACACCGCCCGGGACCGGCAGCGGCGAGCCCTCCAGCTGATCGGGGTGGCCTTCGTTGCCCTGGCCGTCTACCTGGCGGTGCAGAGCACCGTGGTGCTGGTCGCCGCCTCCCACCCCCACCACAGTGTCCTCGGCATCGGATGGACCGCCGCCACCGCGGTGGTGATGTTTGCCCTCGCCGCCGGCAAGGCGAGGACCGGGACGGCGCTGGACAACCCGGTGCTCCGCACCGAGGGGCGGGTCACCGCCATCGACGGCATCCTGGCCATGGCGGTGCTGATCGGTCTGGTCCTCAATGCCAGCTTCGGATGGTGGTGGGCCGACCCGGCCGCCGGCTACGTGTTGGTCTACTACGGGGCCCGGGAAGGCAGGGCGGCATTGTCGCGGTGAAAGGCCCGCGGTACGAACATCCGACCGAGAAGGCGAGTGATGAGTTTGGATCGGTTCGGACGTCGTAACCGACATGGGACAGCCAGTTGTGCATTTCGAGATCATCGGTACGGGGCCGGAGAAGCTCCGTACCTACTACGGCGAACTGTTCGGATGGGAGTTCGACACCAGCGGCTTGGTCTCGGAGGAAGTCTCCCAGCCGGACGACTACGGCTTCGTTTCCGGCAACACGACCAGCGACGGCACCGGGATTCCCGGCGGGGTGGGCGGGGGAACCGGTTACAACCCCCACGTGATCTTCTACGCCGGGGTTCCCGACGTCGAGGCCGCCCTCCGGAAAGCCGAGAGCCTCGGCGGGATCCGCCGAATGGGACCCTCGCGAGCCCCGACCGGCCTGGTCGTTGGTCATTTCACCGACCCGGAGGGCAACTTGGTGGGTGTGGCCGGCCCGGCGTGATTGAGCTTTAGCTGGCGGCGGACAACGGCTCGATGTCGTTCAGTGTCGTTTTGAGCCGGTCCTTCTCCATCTCCAGGTCGTAATGCGCCTGTAGGTTCATCCAAAACCCGTCACTCATCCCGAAGTACCGGGAAAGACGCAACGCGGTGTCGGCACTGATCCGTCGTGTTCCATGGACGATCTCATTGATCCGGCGGGCGGGAACGCCGATCGCCTGTGCCAATCGGTACTGACTGACACCCAAAGGTTCCAGGAAGTCCTCCACCAGCATCTCGCCGGGGTGGATCGGTGCCATAATCGTTGCATCAGGGTGGTTCATCAGTTCTCCTCAGTGATAGTCGACTAACTCAACGTCTTCCGGGCCGGTAGCGCTCCACCGAAAACAGATTCGGTATTGATCATTCACCCGAATGCTGTAGTAGCCCGCCCTATTGCCCGTGAGTTTTTCGAGCATGTTGCCAGGCGGGACCGCCAGATCTCCGACCCTTTCAGCGGCGTTGACGTATGCCAATCTTCGCCATGCCATTGGTTGCACGTCCGGACCGAATTTTCGTACCGACTTGCGCTGCCAGATCCTCAACGTTTCCGAATTTCGGAACGACTCATCCGTCAGCATTCGCCAAATAATAACGCATTACGTTACTAACGTCAAGCGTTACTAGGTCGAGGTTGAGGTCTTGCCGGTCGCTCAACCAAGCTTCGACCGCCCCGATGAGTTTCAACCGCCCGCATCGTCATAGCTAGTGGACACCGCTCCCGGCGGCGCCAGGACAGATCACAGATTGGGGACCGATGAGTTTGACCGTAAGCTCGGAGACGATGTCTGTGGGCAACAAATCCTCCGCCACCAGCGACGTCCGGACCGATGACTTCGAGCCGTACCGCCGGGAGCTCACCGGCTATTGCTACCGGATGCTCGGATCCGGCTTCGAGGCCGAGGACGCCGTGCAGGAGACGATGGTCCGGGCCTGGCGGAACTTCGACTCCTTCGAGGGCCGCTCATCGGTCCGGTCGTGGCTGTACCGGATCGCCACCAACGTCTCTCTGGACATGCTGCGGGGCCGCCAGCGCCGCGCGCAGCCCATGGATCTGGGACCGTCATCGCCGGCCGATCCGGCCCACCTCGGCCCGATGGTCGAAGAACACGCCTGGGTGACCCCCGTCCCTGACGCCCGGGTGCTGCCGGAGAACGAGGACCCGGCCGAGCTGGCGGCCAACCGGGACTCCATCCGCTTGGCCTTCGTCGCCGCCCTTCAGTACCTGCCAGCCCGCCAGCGGGCGGTGCTGATCCTGTGCTCGGTGTTGCGCTGGCAGGCCGCCGAGGTGGCCGAACTGCTCGACACCTCGGTGGCTTCGGTCAACAGCGCACTGCAGCGGGCCCGTGCCACCTTGGCCGAACGCCAGGCGGGCGCCCCCGAGCGATCCGCGCTTCCCGCCGACCAGCAGGCACTGCTGACCCGGTATGTGGACGCCTTCGAGCGGTACGACGTGTCAGGGCTGGTCGCCTTGCTCCACGATGACGTCATCCAGTCGATGCCGCCCTACGCCATGTGGATGCGGGGACCGGAGGAGATCTCCAAGTGGATGCTCGGCGCCGGCATCGACTGCCGTGGTTCGCGGATGGTAGCCACTGCGGCCAACGGCTGTGCCGCCTTCGGCCAGTACCGGCCGGACGGGGAAGGCGGTCACCGACCCTGGGCCATCCAGGTGGTCGAGATCTCAGGCGATCGGATCTCCGGGGTCCACGCCTTCCTCGACACAACACTGTTTGCCGCCTTCGGCCTCCCTGTCTATCTCCCGCCTCCCTTCGACGTCGGTAGGCAGGATGTCGGCCAAGCCGGCAAAGTCGAGTAGCTCCGCGAGTTCCACCCCCACCCCCCGCAGCACGATCGAGCCGCCGAGTCGCCGAGCAGCCAGCTGCAGCCGGGCCAACTCTTCCACCACCGACAGATCGAACCGGCCATCAGCGGGGATGACGCCCCAAACCCGGGTCGTGTCCCCACTGATCAGAACCACCACCGTCTCAGCGTCTCGTCCTCCCACAGTGGTAGGACGCCCGAGCCACCACTGAATTCATCGGCCAACTGCTGAATTCTCCCCTGGGGCGGCGTTGTCGTTCCGGACGAGCGGATGTGGACGAACGAACGAATCGGGGCGAACAGGGAGACTGTTGAGCCGAGGTCGAATCCTCCAGACCCGCGACGGTCGACCGGACGGGTTCGACACCCGAGCCAGCGCGTCGGTGAGGCCAACGTCATCGACTTTCCTTGGCTGCCGCTTCGCTCAGCAGCGCCATCCGAGCATTGGTGTCGGCCAGACGCTCGTCGGGACGTCCACCTTGGCATTCGATGACATCCGGGACGGTGGGCGAGAGCGTTACCGTCGATGTCGGTGGGGATGGTGAGCCGGCGGCGGCGACGAATTTGGGTTCCGGTGAACATCGTGGCTCGTTCATCCGTAGTCACTTCTGTAATCAGGCAATCAACTCTCACATCCGTTGACGCGCAATCACGACCCGGAGGGCTTCAACATGAACAACGCGAACCGGCACAATCAGGCCCAACGGGACCGACACCGACGACAATTGTCGAAACTCGCGACCGGTACCGACGGTCAACGGCTCGTTGGCCGACGCCGCTTGATAAGCCACTGGTGGGTAGCCGTTCTGATCGCTCTGGCCACCGGGTTGCTGGTCACTGTCGGTGCCGGATTGGCCTCCGCCTCTTCCTATCCGCGAGGTAATCCAACTCCGCTGACGACGTCGACGTCGTCAACAACAGCGATGACTCCTTCCGCGATGATGGCGTCGCCGATTCCCAAACTCAGCGAACCGACAGTCCAGTCGAAGTCCAACCCCGAATTCGGAGCGATTCTGGCTGATGGACAAGGGGCGACCCTCTACACCTTGATCAACAACGGCCAGTCCGTCCCGTGTAGTGGTCTATGTGCCGCGGTCTGGCCTCCTCTCACGGTCCCCGCAGGGTCTACCCCCATCTCTGGTCCGGGTGTCACCGGCATCGGCACGGTGATGAACGCCAATGGCGATCAGGTCACTGCCCAGGGTAAGCCGCTGTACCGGTTTCTCAATGATCACGGTCCCAGTGATGCCACCGGTGACGGCGTCGTCTCTTTCGGGGGCACGTGGCACGTCGTCGAGGCGTCCAACGCAACACCGAATCCAAACGTTTCGGGCAAGGGCTACCGGCTGGTGGCCTCCGACGGAGGGATCTTCGCTTTCGGCGACGCCGGCTTCTTCGGCTCCACCGGGGCGATGGCCCTGAACAAGCCCATCGTGGGTATGGACTCGACTCCCGACGGCAAGGGCTACCGGCTGGTGGCCTCCGACGGAGGGATCTTCGCTTTCGGCGACGCCACCTTCTTCGGCTCCACCGGGGCGATGACCCTGAACAAGCCGATCGTGGGCATGGCTTCGACTCCCGACGGCAAGGGCTACTGGCTGGTGGCCTCCGACGGAGGCATCTTCGCCATCGGCGATGCCAGCTTCTTCGGCTCCACCGGGGCGATGACCCTGAACAAGCCGATCGCGGGCATGGCTTCGACTCCCGACGGCAAGGGCTACTGGCTGGTGGCGTCCGACGGGGGGATCTTCGCTTTCGGTGACGCCGGCTTCTTCGGCTCCACCGGGGCGATGAGCCTGAACAAGCCGATCGTTGGTATGAGCCGTTGATCCAACCCTCGTGGGTGATCATGACCATGGACATCGACGTCGCGAAGTGTCACCTGAGAACTGAAAACCGCCGACGGCCACGCCGGCATCGTTGGAACTACTGCGGATAACCGCTGGACGGTCCCCCGCCCGCTCTCTCCGAAAGGCTCACCTCTCACATGTCCCAGTCCCTCATTTCTCGGGGTCCGTCTTGTGGACGGCTACGACGCCTTCCCTTTCTCGCCGGTGGTGCGCTGGCCGGAGCCGCCGCGCTGGCCGCGTGCGGCAGCTCTTACTCGACTCCCAAAGCATCACCGGCGGCATCACAGCCGCCGGCGGCGGCGTCGTCCTATACCGTCACGACCGCGACCGTCGGTGGGCTCGGCACCGTGCTGGTCAACGGGGCCGGCCACACCCTCTACCTGCTCGACTCCGAGGCCGGGGGCAAGCTCACCTGCACCGACGCGAACGGTTGCACCAAAGTTTGGCCCGACACCGAACTGCCCCACGGCGTCGCCCATGGTGCCGCCACTGGCAGCGCCCACAGTTCGCTGCTCGGCACTGTCCGAGCCGACGATGGCAGCCTGTATCTTACGTACGGCGCCCATCGCTGGCCGCTTTACACCTTCGCCGGCGACACCGGCGCCGGCCAGGCGCACGGTCAGGGCATCCACAGCTTCGGGGGCACCTGGTGGGCGATCAGCTCCGCCGGCGACCCGGTCATGGCCAACGTCGCGCAGCCAAGCAGCGCCACGCCTCCAAGCTCGCCCACCACCTCCGTTAGTCCAGTCACGACAAGCGCTCCCACACCAGCCGCCCGTCAGCCCGCGACCGCCCCGCCGCCCACCAGCCCGCCCGTGACCACCACGCCGCCCACCAGCCCGCCCGTGACCACCACGCCGCCCACCACCACCACGCCGCCCACCACCACCACCACCACGCCATGCACCATCCCCCAGAACGATGGCGGTGATCACGACGCCGACAACAACGGAGGGCCGGACGACGGCGATGGCTGCGACGTATGACCCGCCACCGAGTCGCTAAAACCACGGGCCCCGGCGCCACCCCCTGTTTGAGCATGTCGGCGGCATAACCGCCTGGGTAGGGATCGAGTGGCCGGCCGGAATCGGGGTCGAAGTTGACGAAACAGTTAGGCAAGGCCAGTCCGTCGCGGATGGTTACGGCGTGGAGCTCGGTCAGCGCACGTTCTCGAGGTCCAGTACAGCTTGACGGTCTCCGGAGGCACCGCCGTAGCTGACGAAGGCGACCGGTTTGGCGCTAACGCGCCGCGGTGGCTTCGATCTCGGCCATGAGTTCGGAGAAGGCGAGACGGTTCGCCCCGATGACGGTCATAGCCGGAAGGTTCGTACCCAGTACTTCGCCGACCGCGCCGTAGGCCGCCAACCGCGCGTCAACGTCCGTGGTGGA
>DASZNG010000122.1:0-7182 GCA_035551535.1 Acidimicrobiales bacterium
CTCGGACTCGCCACGGTGGCCGTCTTCTCCGATCCCGACCGCGGCGCCCCGCATGTGCGGATGGCGGATCGGGCTGTCCGCCTGGGACCGGCGGCGGCCCGTGAGAGCTACCTGCGAGCCGACGCCATCATCGAGGCAGCCGTGGCCACCGGTGCCGGGGCCATCCACCCTGGCTACGGGTTCCTGTCGGAGGATGCCGCCTTCGCACGCGCCGTGGAAGATGCCGGGTTGGTGTTCGTTGGCCCGACCCCGGCCCAGATGGAACTCTTCGGGGTCAAGCACACCGCCCGGGTGGCGGCGGCGACTTCCCAAGTGCCGCTGCTCGGCGGCTCCGGACTGTTGGCGGACATCCACGAGGCATCCGTCGCCGCCGGCGAAGTCGGGTACCCGGTCATGATCAAGGCGACCGGCGGCGGGGGAGGGATCGGCATCCTGCCGTGCCGGGATCCGGAGGGGCTGGCCGCGGCCTTCGAGACCGTGACCCGCCTGTCGGGGGCCGGCTTCCGGACCCCGGGGGTGTTCATCGAACGGCTGGTGGAGCGGGCCCGTCACCTCGAGGTCCAGATCGTCGGCGACGGAGAGGGCGATCTCGTGGTCCTCGGGGATCGTGACTGCAGCCTCCAGCGGCGCAACCAGAAGGTCGTGGAAGAGGCGCCGGCACCGAATCTGCCCGATGGGGTGCGCTCGTCCATGGCGGAGAGCAGCGCCCGACTGGCTCGCTCGGTGTCCTATCGATCGGTCGGAACCGTCGAGTTCATCTACGACCCCGAACGCGAAGAAGTGGCATTCCTGGAGGTCAACACCCGGCTCCAGGTCGAACACCCGGTCACCGAAGAGGTATGGGGCGTCGACCTGGTCGCGGCCATGCTTCGCCTGGCCGACGGGGATCCTGGCGTGCTCGGGCAGCTGCGAGCTGCACGACCCGCCGGCCATGCCGTCGAAGGTCGGATCTACGCGGAGGACGCGGCCAAGGGACACCAGCCGAGCGCGGGTCTGGTCACCGGGGTGGCCTACCCCGCCGGGGTGCGGGTGGACGGCTGGGTGGAGGCGGGTACCGAGGTGACCCCCGCCTACGACCCCCTCCTGGCCAAGGTGGTGGCCTGCGGCGGAACCCGGGACGAGGCCCTGGACCGTTTGGCCGAGGCCATCGGGAACACCCACATCGGCGGCATCGAGACCAACACCGGCTTCGTCCGTGCCGCCCTCCTCGACCCCTCGGTGCGGGCGGCCACCCACACCACCGGGACGTTGGAGCAGGTGGCCGATCCGGTTTCCCGGATCGATGTGCTGCGGTCCGGCACCCAGACCACGGTGCAGGACTGGCCGGGACGGCTGGGGTTCTGGCACATCGGCGTCCCCCCTTCGGGGCCGATGGACGACCTCTCCTTCCGCCTCGGCAACCTCGCGGTCGGTAATCCCGAGGGTGCACCCGGCATCGAGGTCACGCTGGAGGGTCCGGCCCTCCGCTTCGCCACCCGGACGATGGTGTGTGTGACCGGAGCACCCTCCGACCTCCGGATCGACGGGGACCCGGTGGCCATGTGGGAGCCGGTGGTGGTTCCGGCCGGAGCCACCCTCGACATCGGCTCGGTCGGTGCGCCGGGTATCCGGGCCTATGTGTTGGTCGCCGGCGGGATCGACGTACCGGAGTATCTCGGCAGTGCCGCCACCTTCATCCTCGGCGTCTTCGGTGGGCACGGAGGCCGCGCCCTCCGGCCGGGAGACGTGCTGCACCCGGTGACCGGCTTGACAGTTGGCGCCGAACGGGTCCCGATCCCCATGGCGAAGCGCCCGGAGATCGCCCGCTCATGGGAACTCTCGGTGCTGCCCGGTCCGCACGGCGATGGTGAGTTCTTCACCGATGCCGACCTCGACGGCCTCTACTCCGTCGAGTGGGAGGTCCACTTCAACTCGGCTCGTACCGGCATCCGTCTGCTGGGCCCCCGCCCGACCTGGGCCCGCACCGACGGCGGCGATGCCGGCATGCATCCCTCGAACATTCACGACACCCCGTACTCATTGGGAGCCGTCAACTACACCGGTGATCTGCCGATCCTCCTCGGACCCGACGGGCCGAGCCTGGGCGGGTTCGTGTGTCCGGCCACGGTGGTGAGTTGGCAGCGATGGAAGCTGGGCCAACTCCGGCCGGGTGATCGGGTGCAGTTCGTCCCCGACGATGCGACGCCGAGGCGGCGGCCCGGCCGCGGGGACGACCGGTCGGGCATCCTGACCCGGTCGACGGCGGGCGGCGGGCCCGAGGTCACCTACCGGTCGAACGGCGACGACAACCTGCTGGTCGAGTACGGTCCGATGGTTCTGGATCTGGGGTTGCGGGCCCGGGTCCATGGACTGGCCGAACAGATCGAAGCCGCCGGCATCGAAGGAGTCCTCGAGCTCACCCCTGGCGTCCGGGGACTCCAAGTCCATGTCGATGTGCGCGTCACCAGCGTCGATGCCGTCCTCGATCAGGTAGGGGACATCGAAGGCCGGCTTCCTCCGACGGAACAGCTCGAAGTGCCGAGCCGGGAGGTGCACCTTCCGCTCTCGTGGGACGACCCGACCACTCGGGAGTCGATTGCCCGTTACATGGCCGGGGTTCGGGACGACGCCCCCTGGTGCCCGTCGAACATCGAGTTCATCCGGCGGGTCAACGGACTCGACGAGGTGGAGGAGGTCAGCCGGATCGTCCATGACGCCACCTATTTGGTCCTCGGGCTCGGCGACGTCTACCTGGGGGCGCCACTGGCGACACCCATCGATCCCCGCCATCGCCTGGTCACCACCAAATACAACCCGGCACGGACCTGGACGGCGGAGAACTCCGTGGGCATCGGCGGGTCCTATCTCTGCATCTACGGAATGGAAGGTCCAGGGGGGTACCAGCTGGTCGGCCGCACCGTGCAGATCTGGGGCCGATTCCTCCAACGCGCCCCGTACGAACCCGGTGCCCCGTGGTTGCTGAGGTTCTTCGACCGCATCCGGTGGTACCCGGTGAGTGCCGAGGAACTCCTCGACGCCCGGGCGGACATGGCCGCCGGTCGCTTGGATCTGCGGATCGAGCCGGGAACGTTTCGCCTCGGGGAATACGAGCAGATGTTGCGAGCCAACGCCGGGTCGATCGCCGAGTTCCGGGCCCGGCAGGCCGGGGCATTCGCCGCCGAGCGGGACGCCTGGAAGCAGGCAGGAGAGCTCGATCCCCGAGACGATCTCGCACCTGCCATCGTGGCTTCCGAGGTCGCCATCCCATCCGGTGGCTCGGCGGTGGTCTCACCGATGACCGCCAGCGTGTGGAAGATCGAGGTCCGGCCGGGAGACACGGTCGAGGACGGCCAGGTCCTGGGGGTGCTGGAGGCGATGAAGACCGAGATGTTCGTCACCGCGCCGGCCGCCGGGGTGGTGGTCGACATCCTGGTGACTCCGGGGGACCAGGTGGCGGCGGGTCACTCGCTCTTCGTGCTCGGGCCGGCGGCGTGAGCGTCGGCGGTCCGCCGCCGTCCCGGGCCGCGGCGGTGGTGGCCCGGATCGATCAGGCCGAGCGTGACGAGGTGTGGGTCAACCGGGTCCCGCACGCCGACCTGCTGGCGTCGATCGGCGAGATCGACGCCCGGATCGCCGGCGGAGAGGACCTCCCTTTGGCCGGCCTGACGTTCGCGGTCAAGGACAACATCGATGTCGCCGGTACGCCGACGACGGCGGGATGTCCGGGATTCGCCTACCGGCCCGCCGACAGTGCGCCGGCGGTGCAGGCTCTGCTTGATGCCGGGGCACTCTTCCTCGGCAAGACCAATCTCGACCAATTCGCCACCGGGCTGGTAGGGACCCGCAGTCCCCACGGTCCGGTTCGCAACGCCGTCTCACCGGATCACATCTCCGGCGGCAGCAGCAGTGGATCGGCGGTGGCGGTGGCCCTCGGTCTGGTCGACTTTGCCCTGGGAACCGACACTGCGGGTTCCGGCCGGGTGCCAGCGGCGTTGAACGGAATCGTCGGCATCAAGCCGACCCGGGGTCTGGTCTCGACGCGCGGGGTGGTACCCGCGTCCCCATCGTGCGACTGCGTGACCGTGCTCTCGGCCACCATCGCTCTCGGAGAGCGGGTGTTGGCGGTCATGGCGGGCCCGGACCCAGGTGACGGTCGCAGTCGCAGCTTCCCGTCCACCGCGCCGCTCGGGCTGCCCGACCGACCGGTGGTGGCCTACGCCGATCCCCGGACGCTCGACGACCTCGACCCCGACCGGCGTGGTTGCTACGAGGACGCGGTCCGGCGGTTGGAGGAAGGTGGCTGTGCCACGGTCGTCGTCGACCTCGATCCATTCCTGGAGGCCGGCCAGCTGTTGTACCAGGGGGGGTTCGTCGCCGAGCGCTACGCATCGGTGGGTAGGTGGGTCGACGAGCACCTCGACCAGGTGGACCCGGTGGTCGGGCCCCTCATCTCCGCGGCCGGCGCCATCCCGGCCACCCGGCTGGCTGCCGACATCGAGCGCCTCTGCGTGCTGAAGACGACGACGGAGACGGCGTTGGGGACGGTGGGAGCCGACTCCCTGGTGTTACCGACGGCACCGTTCCACCCGACCATTGCCGAGGTGGCCGATGACCCGGTTGGAGTCAACAGCCGTCTCGGGCGCTACACCACCTTCGTCAACCTGCTGGATCTGTGTGCCGTGGCGGTTCCGGCCGGCACGGTCGCCGGGCTCCCGTTCGGAGTGAGTTTCATCGGTCCGGCGTGGAGCGACCTGCTCCAGGCCGACCTGGCCCGGATGCTGGAGGAGCCCGATGCCGATGGCCAGGTCGGGAGGCCAGGACGGCGGCTGGCGCCGCCGCGTGTCACCGTGGCGGTGGTCGGCGCTCACCTGAGCGGTCAACCGCTCAACCACCAGCTCACCGATCGACGGGCACGGCGGGTTCGGACAACGACGACTGCCCCCGAGTACCAGCTCTACGCGTTGGACACGGTTCCCCCCAAACCGGGTCTGGTGCGGGTCGCGGCGGGGGGTTCACCCATCGAAGTTGAGGTATGGGAACTGCCCCCCGTCGGGTTTGCCGACTTCGTGACGGCGGTACCCTCGCCGATGGTGGTGGGGTCGCTGAAGCTGAAGGACGGGAGCCGCGTGGTTGGCTTTCTCTGCGAACCGATCGCACTGGAGGAGGCCGAGAACATCACGGTGTACGGGGGATGGCGAGCGTACCTGTCCGACCGGTGAGCATCTGTGGGTGTCCGGGCGGCGCCGGGACGGGTTACCGGGTAAACGTCTGGTCCCGACGCAGGACCCGGAGGAGTTCTTCGTACGGCCCCAACAGGTAGGCCTCGTCCCCGCCGGCAAAGCGTGTCCCCCGCCGCGGGGGGTGCTCCAACTGGCCCTCCTCCGCCGCTCGGCTGAGGGCGATGACCCGGGTCCGCGCCGAAAGATCCGCCATGGCCAAGCCCTGCAGCCCGCCCCGAGCCGCCACCCTGACCCGTCCGACCAGAAATGGCTGCTGGTCGACGTAGAAGGTGCTCAGCACGTCGAGTCCGAGCGCGGCGCCAACGAACCAGGGCGCCGCCAATGCCGAAGTTGACCGGACATGGCGAAAGCCGAAGCTCTGTTCCATCAGGCGGGCCAAGTCCCGATCGAAGACCCGAAGGACAACGGGGACCTCCTCCCACCGCTCATCCAGCGACTCCCGGATGGCCAGCCCGGTCTCGATATTGGTGAGATCGGCACTGGTGAGGACGGCGACGGCTGACGCATCGCTGAGGTTCACCATGCGATGGGTTTGGAGCTGGGTGGCATCGGCAATCACCACCGGCACCCCGAGTGCCCGAGCTTGGGCCAGGTAACGGTTGTGGTCGTCCTGTTCGATGACCACCACCCTCTGACCCTCGGAGATGAGACCTTCCACCACCGCGATGCCCACCGATCCGAGTCCGATCACGATGATGTGGTCGACCATCCCCGGCACTTCTCGTCGGCCAAGGGAGCGCTCGATCCGCCGACTGACGAGGATGTTGGTGAAGAGGGCAAAGGCGGTGGACACCAGGGCGACCCCGATGACAATGAGCGCAATGGCAAAGGCCCGCATCTGCGGATCCTGAGCAGAGAAGCTGTAGTCGCCGTAGCCAACCGTGGCCACCGTCTCGACCGTGAAGTAGGCGGCGGTCAGAAACCCCAGGTGGCCGGGATGGCCGGGCACCCGATAGGTGAACCGGAGAATGATCGTGGACACCGCGATCAGCGCCACCAGGGCAGCCACGACGAAGACCAGGGCCTTATTGCCCTCCTCCATGGCCACCGAGGCCTGGCGGGCGATCCGGCGGGTCAGCCCAACTGTCCGGAGGGGTGTCCGGGGGGTCCGGGTGGCATCGATGCCGCCGTGTCGCAACTCCTGCGGAGTCCCGAGCACGGCAACCCGGTCGCCGGGGACCACCCGATGGTCCCGACCGGGGCAGGCGACCATCTCGCCACCGTCGCCCGGCATGATCGCCACCGGAGCCAAGTTGCCGAAATGGCCCCGAAAGGTCGGATTCGCCACATCGGACGCCGGCACCTCGACCTGCACCACTTCGAATTGCACCCCGGCCAGCTCGATGCTGTGGGCGTTGCGGCGGAGACACGCCTCCACGAACGACGGCCCTGCCAACGTGGCGACATCCAGCACGCTTCCTCCCCCCGACACTCGTTCGAGCGCCCGGGCGACAGATGGGTTTGCCAATTGGACCACGATGCGGACATCCGGGCGGATCTCCCGGATGCGCAACGCCGTCTCCAGGGTGTGGATCTCGTTGATCTCGACGCAGACCACCGCGAGCGCAGTAGCCAAGCCGGCCTCGAGGAGGGCATCACCGAAATAGGCGTTTTTTCGAATATGCGGGACGCCCCATTCCTCCAGAATCCGGGCGAACCGGGAGTCGGCGTCATCATCGATCACGATGACCGGGGTACCACTGAGGTGGAGCTGCTCCACCGTGCGGAGGCCGACGCCCTGGAGTCCACAGACGATCACGTGGTCGCGCATCCCCAGGTCGACGGGCGAGTCCACCCGCCCATGTTGTCAAGCTGATTTCAACCCGAGGTTGCCGGATCATTAAATGTGGGTGATTTCACCCGCCGCTCAGAGGCCCAACAGCCCCGGGACCTCGGCGAAGGAGTCGACCACGTGGTCAGGAACCACTTCGCTACGGGCCAACGCCTCGCTCCGGAACTTGCC
>DASZNG010000123.1:0-4407 GCA_035551535.1 Acidimicrobiales bacterium
CCCCCAGGCTCTCCCCGGTCACCTCGGCCAGCCACAGGGCCGGGGTCCGGTGCCCGTCACACTGGTGCTGGTCGGCATCGGCGGCCCGTTTGGCGGCCAGGGTCTTCCCGGCGGCACACAGCCGCTCCCCCTGGGCGAAGACACCGACCAGCTCGGCGGCGTCCCCGCCGGAGTACCGGCCGGGCTCGAAGGACTCGACGAACGAGGCGATGGCGTCCAACGCCCGGTGGAGTTCGGTGGTGGTGGATTCCTCGGTGGCCAACGCCATGAACCCAGCATGGCAGGGGGGTGTATCACTCGATCGTAGGGGGCGGAGGGAAAGGCGGAGGGAAAGAAGGGGGTGAAGGGAGGAGGGCTTGTCTAATCAGTAGCCAGAAACCCCTGCCGGCAAAAGGCGATGGCGGCCTCGGCAACCCGGTCGGCATCCTCGCCCCGTTCCAGGACGAAGACCCGGGCCAGGTGGGAGGTCACCCCCAGGATCGCGGTGGTCAAGACGACGGGGTCCTCGCGCCGGAGGAGGCCGGCGGTGATGCCGGCGGTGACGTGGGGGAGGGCGTCGGCCACCACCTGCTGCTGGCCCAGGCGGATCATTTCCGCGAACGGTTCCTCGGTGCGGGCGAACTCCATGATGGCGAACAGATGCCGATGTTCGCTCAGCCACTGGATCGAGGAGCGGATGCCCTGCTCGATCCGGCGGGCGGGATCCGGCTCGTCGGCGATGGCGTCCCGCTGGGTGAGCCGCATGGCGTGCTGGGCGTCGACGAGGATCTGGCGGAGGAGCTCGTCCTTGGAATCGAAGTACCAGTAGAAGACGCCCTTGCCGACCCCGAGCCCGTCCACGATCCCGGTGACCGACGTGGTGTGATAGCCCTCGGTGGCGAACAGATGGGCGGCGAAGTCCATCAGATCCTGCCGGCGTTTGGCGCCTTTGGGGGTCAGGCGGCGGGCCACCGGCGCCGACGGCTCCGACGGCGCGGGGGCCTCGGGGACCGGGGCAGTGTCGCTCACCGGCGTCTCTGGGCCGCAGAGCGCTCGGCGATCTCGACCACAGTGGCCTGATCGAACGATGCCCGCATCTGGGCGGCCGCTGACGAGAACAGCGCGCGCTTGGGCAGGCCCAGCGACCGCAGCTCGTCGGCCATCGGGTGGTGGCCGAGGACGAGCGTGGCACCGCCCAACCGGCCCGACAGCCCTTCCGAGGAGATCGTCCAGGTGGTGCGCCGGAGCACCCCGTCGCGGAACGAGTAGGTGGGCGGGGCCTGGGACGGCAACCGCAGCCGCCCGCCGCCGGTCATTGCGAGCGAAAGCACATGGCGGCCGGCGTCGACGAGGCGTACGGCGGTGGCCGACCCGGCGGATCGAGCCGAGCCAGAGGGAGAGCCCTCGTCGATGTCGATGGACGCCACCCACTTGGGAAATCCCCAGATGTCCCTCCCGGCGGCGCAGGAGAACTCCTGGTCGACCGGGAGCTGGTGGATGTAGACCCCGATGGCCCCGGAAGCGAACTCCTGCAGGCGCTCGAGGCCGGACGCACCGGAATGGGCGTCGTGGGCCCGGACCACGAAGCTCATGGCGACCTCGTGGTAGGGGTCGAGGTCGGTGTCGTCGTAGCGGCACACGGCCAGTGCGACCAGCGCTTTTCCGGGTAGCGGACCGGTCACGGTCAGCCCGGTGGGATCCACCAGCCGCTGGGCGGCGACGCTCGGGACCAGGTACTGGACCGACCATTGCCCGGCTCGGCGGACCTCCACCGGCACACCTACCCGGCGGCCGAGCACCTCCCACGAGGATGGCTCAGGAGAGGGTTCCGGAGGGGCCTCCGAAGCACCCGCAGAAGGGGCCTCCGAAGCACCCGCAGAAGGGGCCTCAGAAGCCGGGTCGACGAGGGCCGATGGACGAGCGGAGCGGGGCCCGGAGGTCATGGAGTGCAGTACAGCACAGGCAGCGATACCGTGGCCCCGTGGCTTACTGGATTTTGAAGGTGATCCTTTCTCCGATCTTCTTCGTGCTGTGGCGGGTGGAGATCGAGGGGCGGGAGAACGTTCCCAAGCACGGACCGGCGGTGCTGGCGGCCAATCACCAGTCGTTTTGCGACTCCTTCTTCTTGCCACTGGTCATGAGGCGCCGGGTCACCTATGTGGCCAAAGCCGAGTACTTCGACGACTGGAAGACGGCGTGGTTCTTCCGGGCCGCCGGCCAGATCCCGATGAATCGTGGGGGAGGGGACGCCTCGCAGCGGGCCCTGGACACGGCCAAGGAGGTGCTGGGCGGGGGCAGCCTGCTCGGCATCTATCCGGAGGGGACCCGGTCCCCGGACGTCCGCCTCCACCGGGGCCACACCGGGGTCGCCCGCCTGGCCATCGGCTGCGGGGTGCCGATCATCCCGGTGGGGATCGTCGGTACCCGCGCCATTCAGCCGCCTGGACGCCGCCTCATGCGGCCGTTCCATCCGGTCACGGTCCGATTCGGTCCCCCGTTGATCTGCTCCGAAGCCGAGGCGACCAACGGCAAGCGGATGGTGCCGGCCGAGGTGAGCGCCAACGGGTCGGGCTCCGACGGCGAGCAAGAGGTATTGCGCAAGTGGACCGACCGGCTCATGCACGCCATCGCCGCCCTGTCCCGTCAGGACTACGTGGACGAGTACGCCAACCGGTCGAAGGCGGGGGAGGCGGCCAAGCCGGGCCGGCCCGTTCCCGACACCGGCGCAGGCGCCGGTGCCGGCCACCGGCCCAAGGCGGAGGGCGGCGCCGTCAATGCAGCCTCGTAGCCGTTTCTTCACCGATAAGAAATCGGGCGTTCACATCCGCCCCTTACTCTGATCAAGTGGCCACCTACCTGATTCGGTTGCGGCTACCCGACCGGCCCGGGGCCCTGGGGGCGGTCGCCAGTCGGATCGGTTCGGTGGGGGGCGACCTGGTGTCGATCGATATCCTCCAGCGGGGTGGGGGCGAGGTGGTGGACGAATTCGGGGTCGTCCTGCCCGACGACGGCCTCACCGAGTTGTTGAAGGCGGAGATCCTCGAAGTCGACGGGGTGGCCCTCGAGGCCCTGCGGGTCGTCGACGGGGCCCTGCCCGACCGTCACGCCGAGATCCTGGAGACGGCCACCACCCTCTTCCAGCAGACCACCCCGACCGGCGTGCTCGAGTACCTGACCTCGCAGGTCCGGCGGAGCCTGGAGGCCGGCTACGCCGCCACCCTCGACCCGGAGGCGCCGTGGCCGCTGGCCTTGGACGGCGACCCTCCCGCGGATGTCGATCTGGCCGCCTTGGCCCACCGGGTGATCCCGCCCGAGGAGATGGACGATCATCTGGCCGTCACCGGTCTGATCCGGGCCCGGGTGGTGCTGGTGGTCGGCCGCGCTGATCTGGTGTTCCGGCCCGGCGAACGGCTCCGGATCTCGACCATGGCCGAACTCGCCGACCACCGCTGGGGTGAGCTCAACTCCCGGTCGATCAGCCACTGATCCGTCGGCGGTCCGGCCGGCTCGCCCGGCTCGGTCGGTTCGGTCGGCTCGGTGGTCCGGTCGGCTCGGTCGGCTCGGTCGGCTCGGTCGGCTCGGTCGGCTCGGTCGGCGGGTCAGGAACCGGCCACCCAGCCACGGGACCGGTCGAGGGCCCGGACCCACGCCTGGTGGGCGAGGTCGGCCTCCTCGGCCGGGATCGACGGGGTAAAGGAGACGTCCTCGGTCCAGAGGGCGGCGAGGTCGTCGAGCGACCCCCAAACCCCTTCGGCCAGACCGGCCAGCGTGGCCGCACCCAGCCCGGTGGTCTCGACCGACCGGGGCCGGGCCACCGGGGTCCCGGTCTGGTCGGCCTGCAGCTGGAGCAGCAGGCCCATCACCGAGGCGCCGCCGTCGACCCGTAGCACCGAGGGCGGCGTAGTCACCGCCGCCGACATGGCGTCGAGGACGTCGCGCACCTGGAAGCTCATCGCCTCCACCACCGCCCGGGCCAGGTGGGCGCGGTTGATCCCGCGGCTGAGCCCGACGATGGTCCCTCGGGCATAGGGATCCCAGTGCGGGCTCCCGAGGCCGGTGAAGGCCGGCACGAAGACCGCGCCCTCACTGGTCTCGACCGAGGTGGCCAGCGGCTCGAGATCGGAGGACGCCTCGATGATGCCGATGCCGTCTCGGAGCCACTGGACGGCAGCACCGGAGGCGAACACCGAGCCCTCGAGGGCATAGGACACCGCCGACCCGGTCCCCGCCCCGGACCCCACCCCGCCACCTGACCCCACGGCGGCGCCGGAGCCGCCGAAGTGGGGCGCATCGGCGTCGAGATCCCAGGCCAGGGTGGTGAGCAACCCGTCCACCGGGGGCGGGCACACCGGTCCGGCGTTCATCAGGACGAAGCTCCCGGTGCCGTAGGTGACCTTGGTCATGCCCGGGGTGAAGCAGGCCTGGCCG
>DASZNG010000124.1:0-1668 GCA_035551535.1 Acidimicrobiales bacterium
TTCTTCTTCACCCCGCGGCCGGAGAAGCCGGCCTCCCCGGCCAACGGCACCAAGCTGCTGAGCTCGATGAACGGCGCCCCCAATCGGTACTTCGAGCCCTCATCCCGCGACTTCATCTCGATGTCGGCCAATCCGCAGCCCAACGGGTCCTCCCCCGCCCCTCGGTAACGAGGAGGCCTGACCGGATCCGATCATCCGGTGGCCGTGGACCCGGTGCGGGACCGGGTCGACGAGGACGCCGGAGAGGGTCACCACCGCGGCCAACCCGGCCGCCGCCGCCAGCACCAGGGCGGTGATCGAAAAGGCGTGGCGCACCTGGGCGGCATCGGCCAGGTTGCCGGCCAACGAGCCGAACACCGCGCCGCTCACCGCCAACCCCAGGGCGGTCCCGATCCCCCGGGTCATGTTGAGGATCCCGGATGCCAGCCCGGACTGCCGGGCCGGGACGGCGGCCATGATCTCGGCGTTGTTGGGCGAGACGAACAGCCCGAGACCGGCGCCGGTCAGCGCCAGCAAGACCACGAAGCCCGGCGTGGTCGGATCCCACACCGCCAGCCCGACCAGGCCGAGCACCACCAGCACCATCCCGGCCACCCCCGGGAGCCCGACCCCGACCCGGTCGGCCAGGTGGCCGGCCAGCGGGGCGACCAGGCCGAGGGCCAACGGCATGGCCATCAACTCGAGCCCCGACCGGGCCGAGCCCAGGCCGTAGCCCCGTTCGAGCAGGAAGGGCACGATCACCAACACCCCGAACAGGACCAGGAAGGACAGCGCCCCGCTCACCACCCCGGCGCGGAAGCGGACCCGGCGGAACAGCGACAGGTCCACCATCGGCTCGGGGAACCGGCGCTCCCGGGCCACGAACCCGATCCCGAGGATCACCGTCACCCCGATGAGGCCGAGGATCAAAGGTGAGGTCCAGCCCTGGCGGTTCCCCAACGAGATGACCGACACCAGCGCCACCACCGCCGGGAAGAACAGGGCGAAGCCGGACCAGTCGAAACCGACCCGGGCCTGCAGGTGGCGGCTGCGGGGGATGAACAGCAGCCCGGCGACGACTCCGACCACCCCGACCGGCACGTTGACCAGGAACAGCAGCCGCCACCCGCCCACCGCCAGCAGCAGGCCCCCGACCGACGGCCCGAAGGCCAGACCCATGGCCTGGGCGGCGCCCTGGACCCCGATCGAGCGGCCGAGACGGTGGACGGGCACGGCCAGGGCGATGATGGCCACGCTGTTGGCCTGGAGCATGGCCGCCCCGACGGCCTGGAGCACCCGGCACCCGCACAGCACGTAGAGGTTCGGCGCCAGCGCGCACAGGGCGGAACCGGCGATGAAGATGAGGAACCCGTAGATGTAGAGGAGCTTGCGCCCGAACATGTCGGCGAACCGGCCGACGGCGGCCACGGTGGCCACCAGCACCAGCAGGTAGCTGAGGCCGACCCAGGTGACCGGGCCCACCCCGACCCCGAACGACCGCTCGAGGGTGGGGAACGCCTGGGTGACGATGCTGGCGTCGAGCTGGCCCATGAAGGCGCCGATGCAGACGGCGGCCACCGCCAACCGGTAGGCGCCGGGGCGGTCCCGGATCGAGGCCGGACGGCGGGGCTCGACGATCAGCTGCCGCCACCCGGTCGGCTTCGGCTCGGTCTCGGTCTCCACCCTCCC
>DASZNG010000125.1:0-14823 GCA_035551535.1 Acidimicrobiales bacterium
AAGCGACGGACGCCATCGCCCGGCTGGTGCGCTCCTGAACAGGGCACATTCGGCGGGGATGGGCCGTTCCGGCCCGTCGGCCTCCCGGCAATCCTCTCGTAACAATCGCTGCATAGAGTTGGTAGATGCCCACGGCTCGAACCCTCGGGATCGAAGAAGAGCTGCAGGTGGTCGACGGCGAGACGTTCCGCTTGGCATTTCGAGCTCCCCAACTGCTGCGCCGACTTCCCGACCAGGGGTACTCGGCCGAGCTCCAACGGAGCACGGTCGAGACCAACACCGCCGTCTGCAACTCGCTCTACGACCTCAGCCGCGAAGTCGTCGACCTCCGCCGACAGCTGATCGATGCCGCCGCCGACGAAGGCTTGGCCATGGCGGCGGCCGGAACCGCTCCCCTGTCGAGCACCGCCGATCTCGAGCTGACCGCCCTCGGCCGTTATGGCCGCATGCAACAGGACTATCGCCTCCTGGTCGATGAGCACCTGGTCTGCGGTTTGCAGGTCCACGTCGGCGTGGGCGATCCCGATCTGGCCGTTCGGCTGATCCCCCGGCTGGAGAGCGCCCTGCCCACCCTCCTCGCCCTCTCCGCCAGTTCGCCGTTCTTCGAAGGCCAGGACACCGGCTACGCCAGCGTTCGCACCGTGATCTGGCAGCGGTGGCCGACGGCCGGTCGCACCCCCCGCCTGGGGTCCCACGCCATGTACGAGCAGCTGATCCAAAGCCTCATCGACTCGAGCATCATCTCCGACACCAAGATGGCGTACTTCGACGTGCGCCCGTCGCCCCATCAACCGACCCTCGAGCTTCGGGTGTGTGACTCCTGTCCCCTGGTCGACGACACCATTCTCATCGCCGGGCTGTTCCGGGCCGCGGTGGACCAGGCCATCGTGGCCGACGGGGCCGGCGATCCCCGACCCAACCGTCCCGGCCCGCTGTACCAGGCAGCGATGTGGCGAGCGGCGCGGAGCGGTCTCGCCGACACCCTCATCGACGGCCGGGCCGAACCGGCCGCCTTACCGGCCGCGGAAGTGGTGAGCCGGCTGGTCGAGGACCTCCGACCGCAACTGGAGGAGGCTGGCGACTGGGATGTCGTCTCGGAGCTGACCGCGGCCGCGCTGGCCCGGGGAACCTCCAGCGAACGCCAGCGAGCTCGCTACGCCGAGCGAGGGCGGGTGGCGGACGCCGCCCAGCTGCTGGTGGACGAGACGGCCGGTCGGGCGGTGGCGCCTCACTCGACATCGCGATGGTCGGCCAGCTACCAGGCCCCGGCCGTCGACGAGGCGGTCCACCCGACCGGGGTTCCGTACTCTGCCTACCGTCCCATCTTCGAGGTAATGGAAGAGTTCGACCCGGCGGAGACCTCGCAGCGTTCCGGACGGATCCACGATCAGGGCCTCACCTTCGGGGTCGGGGGGGAGCAGCGCCCGTTCCCGGTCGATCTGGTCCCCCGGGTGATTCCCGCCCACGAGTGGAAGATGCTGGCCATCGGGCTCACCCAACGGGCCCGGGCCATCGAGGCGTACCTGCGGGACGCCTACGGCCGGGCCGAAATTGTGGCCGACGGCGTGATCGGAGCCGATGTCATCCTCGAATGCGGCACCTGGCGACCCGAGGGCCGCTCACTCCCCGATGGCGTGGTGCGAGCGCCGGTGATCGGCTTCGATCTGGTGCGCGACAGTATCGGCGAATGGCGGGTGCTGGAGGACAACGCCAGGGTCCCCTCGGGTGTCGGTTACGCCATCGCCGTGCGCCGGCTGATGCGGGAGGTGATGCCCGAACTCCACGGCGCGATTCCGATGCGGAATGCCGACGACGCACTGGGGCTCATCGGCCGAACCCTGAGGGGATGCACCCCGGTCCCGGATCCGGTGGTGGCCCTCCTCTCCGAAGGCGCAGACAACTCGGGGTGGTACGAACACCGGCTGATCGCCGAGGAGGTCGGCCTGCTCCTGGTCCAACCGAGTGAAGTGGAGATCAAGGGAAATACCGTGGTGGTCGGCGGGCGCCGGGTCGACGTGGTCTACGCCCGCCTCGACTGCGAGCTGGTGGATCTGATCGACTCCGGGGGCCGGCCCGTCGGTGCCCAGGTGTTCGAGGCCGCCCAGCAGGGGCAGGTGGTGGTGGTGAACGCTCCGGGCAACGGCATCGCCGACGACAAGGCGATGTACTGCTACGTTCCCGATCTGATCGCCTATTACCTGGCCGAGCGGCCGCTCATCGCCTCGGTACCCACCTACCGGTGCACCGACCCGAAAGAATGCGTCGCGGTGCTCGACCGGCTCGACGAGCTGGTAACCAAACCGGTGGGCGGCTACGGCGGCAGCGGGGTGCTGATCGGCCCGGAGGCCAGCCCCGCCGAGCTGGGGCGTCGGCGGGAGGAGATCGCCGAAGATCCCGCCGCCTGGGTCGCCCAGGAGGTGGTCGCCCTCTCGACCCTTCCCACGCTGGTCGATGGACGGCTGGAGCCGCGTCACGTGGATCTGCGAGCCTTCGTCTACCTCACCGGGACCGGAGCCGGTGAGGCCGAGCTGGCCCCCCTCGCCCTCACCCGGGTGGCTCCGGCCGGGAGCATGGTGGTGAACTCTTCTCGGGGTGGAGGGGCCAAGGACACCTGGATCCTCGTCGACTCGGACGGCCGAACCGACGGGGGTGAGCATGTGCGGCCTCACCGGTGAGCTCCGGTTCGACGGCCGACCGGCCGACGTGGCGGCGCTGGAGCGGAGCTGCGCGGTCATGGCCTGCCGCGGGCCAGACGGCTCCGGGGTCTGGGCCCAGGGCCCGGCGGCGCTGGGCCACCGGCGGCTCTCGATCATCGACCTCTCCGCCCACGGGTCCCAACCGATGGTCGATCCGGCCGTCGGCCTGTCCATCGCCTTCAACGGCTGCATCTACAACTACCCACAGCTACGAGACCAGCTGATCACGCTGGGCCACTCCTTCTTCTCCCACTCGGACACCGAGGTCATCGCCAAGTCCTACGCCGAATGGGGCACCGATTGTGTCTCGCACTTCCACGGCATGTTTGCCTTCGCCATCTTCGAGCATGAGCGCGGTCGGCTGGTGCTGGCCCGGGATCGCCTGGGCATCAAGCCGCTCTACCTCACCCGATCGGGCGACCGGGTGCGCTTCGCGTCCTCGCTCCCCGCGCTGCTGGCGGCGGGCGGCCTCGACACCTCCATCGACCGCACCGCCCTCGCCTACTACATGACCTTCCACTCGGTGGTTCCCGCGCCTCACACCATCCTCAACGGGGTCCGCAAGCTGCCTCCAGCCACGGTCCGGGTCATCGAGCCCGACGGCCGGAGCCGGGACACGACCTACTGGGATCCGTCCTTTGCCCGAGATGAGGACGGAGACGCCCGCTCGACCGAGGACTGGCAGGAAATGCTGCTCGATGCGCTGCGCACCGCCGTCAAGCGCCGCCAGGTGGCCGACGTCCCGGTCGGGGTCCTCCTCTCCGGGGGGATCGACTCCAGTCTGGTGGTCGCGCTCCTGGCCGAGGCGGGCCAGCACCACCTCCAGACCTTCAGCGTCGGATTCGACGACGCCGGAGGCGAGTCGGGGAACGAGTTCGAATACTCCGACCTGGTGGCCGCCCACTTCGGGACGGATCACCACCGCATCGAGATCGACGGCTCCCGGCTGCTGCCGGCCATCGACGGCGCCGTCGGCGCCATGAGCGAGCCCATGGTCAGCCACGACTGCGTGGCCTTTTACCTGCTCAGCGAAGAGGTGGCCAAGCAGGTGAAGGTCGTCCAGTCGGGGCAGGGTGCCGACGAGGTGCTCGGCGGCTACGACTGGTACCCGGCCCTGGCGGCGGCGGACCGGGACCAGGCCCCCGAGGCTTATGCGGCGGTCTTCTTCGACCGCCGGTTCTCGGAGCTCGGCGAGGTGCTCGGGGAGGAGTGGCTCATGGCCGAAGACGCTCCCACTGCCTTCATCGTCGACCGGTTCGGGCGACCCGGCGCGGAGACGGCGGTGGACGCTGCCCTCCGGAACGACACCACGGTCATGTTGGTCGACGACCCGGTCAAGCGGGTCGACAACATGACGATGGCCTGGGGCCTGGAAGCCCGGGTGCCCTTCCTGGATCATGAACTGGTCGAACTGGCCGGGCGGATACCGCCGAAGCTGAAGTTGGCGGACGGAGGTAAGGGCGTGCTCAAAGCCGCGAGTCGGGGCGTCGTCCCCGACGCCGTCATCGACCGGACCAAGGGGTATTTTCCGGTTCCGGCCATCCGGCAGCTCGAGGGTCCCTACCTCGAGCGGGTGCGGGCCGCCCTCACCGACCCGATGGCTCGGGGTCGTGGCCTGTTCCGGCCGGCCGCCGTCGATCGCTTGCTGGCCGCGCCCAATCAGACCCGGACCACCCTCGGATCCAATGCCCTGTGGCAGCTGGCGCTGCTCGAGATGTGGTTGCAGGCCATGGGTGTCACCTCGGCGTGACCGGCACCCAACCCGGACCGATGACGCCTGGCCATCTCGACGAGCTGGCCAGGGAGCTGATCGGTGCCTGGGGCTGCTGGGCCCCGACCTTGACCCGCGACGGCCAGGCCATGGCGTTCGTGAGCGATCGACGGGGTACGCAGGAGCTCTGGGTCCAGTCGATGGACGGGGGCCAGGCCACGGTGGTCGAGATCTCGGACGATCCGGTGCTGTCGGTGCGGTGGTCGCCCGATGGGCAGTGGTTGGCGTGTGCGGTCGCCACCGGGGGCGGGGTTCGATCCGAGGTGTGGGCGGCCCGGCCCGACGGCTCGGAGAAGCGCCGGATTGCCGGCTCCCCCGAACACGCCGTCCTCGGCCCGTGGGCTCGGCAAGGCCACCGGGTGATGGTGACCATTCGCGGCGACGGCGAGGGGATCGATGACCGGTGCCTGCTGATCGACGCCGACACCGCCAGTGAGGAGTTGGTGGCGTCCGGGGAGCTGGTCGATGTCCTCGACCTGTCGGCCGACGATCGGTTCGCCTTGCTCCGGGACGGCACCCGAGGGGCCCACGTCTGCCGGGTCCTCGATCGAGAGACGAACCGTCCCCATGAGGTCCTGCCCCATCCCGGCACCGGATCGACCGACTCGGGAATGCTGCGACCGTCTCCGGGAGGCGAGCCGGCGGCGTGGATCGCCTACGTGGTGACCGACGCCGGGCAGGCTCGGCGAGCCCTGGTGGCCGTTCCCCTCGATGTCGAAGGAGGCCGGGCGGCGGCCGGCGCGGTGGCCCGCCGGGAAGATGCGGAGCTCGAGTTCGCCGATTGCGACGATGACGGCCGCCGGATGCTGCTGGCCTGGAACGTCGAGGGCCTGAGCGAGCTCGAGCTGCTCGACACCGACTCGGGCGCCTGCCGCCGTTTCGACGACCTCCCCGGTTCTGTGATCAACGGCGGTGTGGTGTCACGCGACGGCGCCCGCGCCGTCCTGGCCGTCGAGGGCCCCTACTCCCCGTCCCGACTTTGGGAACTCGACCTGGGCACCGGAGGCTGGCGTCCGCTGACCCCCGCGGTCATGGGCGGCCGAGAGCTGGTGGCACCGACCCTCGAGCGGTTCGAATCCCACGACGGCCTGACCGTCACCGGCTGGCTCTACCGTCCCCGGGACGCCGCCCCGGGGGGACCGGCGGTGGTGAGCGTGCACGGCGGTCCGGAAGGCCAGGAGCGTCCGGTCTTCAACCCCCAGTACCAGCTGCTGGCCGCGGCCGGCATCGTGGTGCTGGCCCCGAACATCCGGGGGTCCTCCGGCTTCGGGCGCGCGTTCGTCCACGCCGACGACCGCTACGGGCGCCTCGATGCCATCGCCGATGTCGCGGTGTGCGCGGGCTGGCTCGCCTCCGAGGGCCTCGCCGATGCCGGGCGCATCGCGGTCAGCGGGCGTTCCTACGGCGGGTACGCCGTGCTCATGGCCCTGACCCACTTCCCCGAGGCGTTCGCCTCCGGCGTCGACATCTGCGGGATGTCCGACCTCACCACCTTCTACCGCGACACCGAACCGTGGATCGGGAAAGCCGCGGTCACCAAATACGGCGACCCCGTCCAGGACGCGCTGCTCCTGGCCAACCTCTCGCCCTTGCGGCTGGTCGACCGCATCCGGGTGCCCTTGCTGGTGGTGCACGGCGAGCTCGACACCAACGTGCCAGTCAACGAGGCCCATCAACTGGTGGCCGCCCTCGAAGCGCTGGGGCGCGGCGTCGATTACCTCGAGCTGGCCGGTGAAGGCCACGAGTACCGGCATGTCTCATCCCGCCGGCTCCTGCTCGCCACCATGACCCGGTTTCTGGCCCAGACCCTGGTCGTCGAGTCAGACAGCCAGGTCATCGCCACCTGAGCCACCCACCGCGGCCCGTTCCCGGGGCGGCAGGCGATGACCCGATTGTTCGACCAACCACGCGAACAGCCGCATCTCCCGGGGCTGGTCGGGCAATTGTTCGGGGTGCCATTGCACCGCGATGACCCGCCGGTCGCGGTCCTCCAGTCCCTCGATGGTCCCGTCCTCGGCCCAGGCGACGGCCTCCAGGCCACGGCCCACCCGGTCCACCGCTTGGTGGTGGAGCGAGTTCACGCCCAGGTCGTCCGCCCCGATGATGTCCGCCAGCTCGCTCTTCGGGTCGATGTGGACGGTATGGACCAGCTCACGGCGGCGCTCGACGATCAGGTGGGGCTCCGAGGTCACCTTTGGCAGGTGTTGCACGAGGGTGCCGCCCCGAGCCACGTTCACCAGTTGAATGCCCCGGCACACGGCCAGGATGGGAAGCCCGGCGGCCAGTGCTGCTCCGAAGAGGGCGATCTCGGCGCGGTCCCGTTCGATGTCCATCCCCCCGGCCTCGGCGGCCGGCTCGGCCCCGTAGAGCTCGGAGGCGATGTCCCCCCCTCCCGGAAGCACGATGCCGTCCAGGTGAGGCAGGATCGCGGCCAGCGGTAGGTCGGTCCGGCCCAGGAGCTGGAGGGGGAACCCCCCGGCATCGGCGATCCGGTCGCCGTAGTCGCGCTGGGTTCCGTCGACAAAACGATCGTTGACGGGGATACGGCCGACGGCGATACCGATGAGGGGTCGCTCAGCCGGCATGGGACCGGCCTCTGGGATTCTTCGACATTCCTCATTGTGTCATCAGATCCGGGAGGGCCCGCGCCATCCGCGGCATCGGTCGGTGGTGGGTTCGCCCGACCCCGACAGGACCGGGCTCGGACCCGGTCAACCAGAGCGAGGTGGGCGTTGACGGGTGGTGAGCACCCGGCCGAGTTGTCTCGCCGTCACCGGAGAGTGGGTCGGCGGTGTCTGGCTTGGACGTATCCCATCCAGTGCCAAGTCCAGGAAACGGAGCGATGCGGCCGGAGCATCCGCGTCGCAGAGATCCGCGACTGCCCGGACCGACATCAACAACACCACCACATCCGTGGGCCGGATGTCATCCCGTGCGGTTCCGGCCCCCTGGCTGGCGGTCAGGACTTGTCCGATCACCGGCAGCAAGCTGGCCAGGGCGCGTTCTTCCCGCCCTCCATTCCAGGGCCGCCGTGAGGTCGTTGCCCGCCAGCAGCTCGGGGCGGCGATGCACCGCCGGACGAACTCGAAGACGGCATCGGGTGGCGCCACCTCGGCCAGGACTTCATCGGCGATCATTCGGGTTCGTTCGGTTGCCGCGTCCACCACCGCGGCAAAGAGATCGGCCTTGGCGGGGAAGCGCCGGTACAGGGTTCCGATGCCGACGTCGGCCCGCACGGCGATCTGCTCCATCGACGCCTCGTACCCGTGTTCGGCGAACACGTCTCGCGCCGCCGAAACCACCCGGGCCAGGTTCTGTTCGGCATCTCGACGCAACGGGCGGCCTCCGGTCAGCCCGTCCGGGTCCTTGGTGCTCTGCCGGGCCATCTCAGTCCTCCGCGACATAGGCCATCGCCCCCACCATGACCTCGGCCTCGGCGGTGAGCCCAGGATGGGACTGGCGGAGGACCACCGACGGCCGGGTGCGACGAGGGATCATCAGCCCGGCGGCGGCGGCCACCACCAGCGAGGCGCCACAGACCACGAAGGCCAGGACGTACCCGTGCTCTGGCGGATAGCCATGGACCACCACGCCGCTGACCACCAGGCTGGTCGCCACCCCGCTACCCAGGGCGGCACCGACGTTGCGGATGTTGGTGTTCATGCCGGTGGCCACGCCGGTCTGGCTGGATGGCACCGCCTCGATGATCAGGTTCGACATCGAGGCATAGCCGAAGGCGACCCCGGTGCCCAGCAGCCCGGCGGCCACATAGATGTTCCATGGCTGACGGTGAGCCACGGCCAGCAGGCCATAGCTCGACGCCGCGAACAGCGAGCCGACGATGAGAATGGTCTTGGACCCGATGGCCGCACTCAGGCGCCCGGTAAGCGGCGCGATGACCAGCATGGCCGCCGCGAAGGGCAACAGGAAGAGCCCCGATCGGGTCACCGAGGCGCCGAAGCCATAGCCCACGGGTGCCGGCGTCTGGGCGAACTCCGGCACAACGATGAACATGGAGAACATCCCGAAGCCGAACAGCAGCGCGGCCAGATTGGTCGTCCATACCGCCGGATTCCGCATCATCGCCATGTCCACGGTGGGCGAGTCAGAACCGGACTCGGAACGGATCCACAGGACCATCAACACCGCGGTCACCACGAAGAGGCCGAGGACCGAGCTGCTCTTCCACCCCCACGTCGGGCCGTAGGAGACGGCGAGAAGCCCGGTGACCAGCCATCCCGACATCAGGGTTGCACCGATCCAGTTGATTCGCCCAGGCGAGCGTTCCGGTGACTCGGGTATGAACACGAATGTGCATACCGTGGCGCCCAAGGAGAGGACCAGCGGGATCCAGAAGAGCCAGTGGTAGGACAGATGTTCGACGATCGGCCCGGCCAAAACGATTCCTGCGCCTACCCCGACCCCAAGGATGGCCGACATCACCCCGATCGCCCCAGCCACCTTTCCGGGCGGGAACTCATCGCGAATGATCCCGAAGGCCAGCGGGAAGACCGCCCCGCCGGCGCCTTGCACGATGCGGCCGGCCAGCATCTCCGGAAACGTGGTGGCCAACGCGCTGATCAGCGTGCCGAGGGACAGCGCCACCAAGACGATGACGATCATCTTTTCCTTGCCGACCATGTCGCCGATCCGCCCGAGGATCGGGGTGGCAATCGCCGCGCTGAGCAGATAACCGGTCAGTAGCCAGGTCGCGCCACTGGTACTGGTGTGCAGGGTGCGCTCCAACAGAGGGATGGCCGGGATGATCAGGGACTGCAGGAGGCTGAAGGCCAGCGCGGCGGTGGCCAGGACCGCGAACGTCGTGCGGGGGTGAATGCGTTTTTCCATCAATTCGGTCCCTCTCAAGGCGGAACTGGCCATTCCGCTTACTCGAGCGAACCTACCATATCCGGAACGCGCGTTCCACTTGGCCGACGCCCCTCATTAGGGTCAGAGCTCGGGACCATCGGCACGCTCCGGCCCGTCCGGACCTCGCGTTTCGTCGCCACCCCTACCGTTCTCGTAACATCGCGATGCTGGCCGTGGCGGTCGGAGCGATCGACGCAACCGATCAGCCTCAAGGAGCAAATGTGCCGTTCGCCGACGTGATTTCACCCCCGATCCAAGTCCATAACCTGCTCACCGCGTGGCAGACCGATTGGATCAGCCTGACTGCGCTTTGCATCGAGATCGTTATCGGGGTCTGGTACGTGGTGCTGACCCATCGACTCGGTCACCGGGGCCGCCGTTGGTCACCGTGGCGCACCGCCTCCTTCTTGGTGGGCACCTTGGCGGTGGTGGTGGCCACCCAGTCGGGATTGGCCTCCTACGACGACTCGGTCTTCCAGTTGCACGTGGTCCAGCACCTGTTGCTCATGAACGTCGCCCCGATCTTCTACGCACTGGCTGCCCCGGTCACCCTGGCGTTACAGGCGTCCGGGCGGGGGACCCAACGGCGGCTGTTGTCAGTGCTGCACACCCGGGCGATCGAGTTCATCACCCATCCCGTATTGGTCGTCATCAACTTCGCCGGGACGATGCTGATCTTCTTCCTCACGCCCTTCTACCAGTTCTCTCTGGAGCACCCCTTGCTCCATGAGCTCACCCACCTCCACTTCCTCATTTCGGGAATCCTCTACTGGTGGCTGATCGTCGGGGTGGACCCGACACGCTGGCGGCTTTCGTTTCCCGCCAAACTCGGCGCGCTGGCCGTCGGGATCCCCACCACCGCCGTGCTGGGACTGGCCCTCACGCAGAGCCGGGTGTCGATCGCTCCGCCGTTCCACACCGCCGCCGATACCCACGCCGGCGGCTCCATCCTCTGGATCGTTGGGGAGCTGTTCACCTTGGGGGCGATGGGGATCGTGGTCATCCAGTGGATGCGCGTCGATGACCGAGAGGCTGTCCGGGCCGACCGCAGAGTCGATGCCGCCGACACCGGTTCACTCCACGTCCAATCGGGCGCCGAAGCCACCGCGAGTGACGCACCCGAATCCGCTCGTCGCGATCGCAGCACCAAAGTCGCGGTGGTGGACGGACGGCTCGTCCCCGTGGAAGGAGGGCGACCTGGCGTCAGCTGAGGGGATAGGGGGGTTCACCACTCGTTTTCGGTCCGACCAAAGTCCCGGTCAGAGCGCTCGGCGGCCGCCTTAGAGGTTGGCGGAGAAGACGATGTGGCCCTCGGCATGGGTAACCGCGGGCCCGGCGGCGATGTGGCTCACGGTGCAGGTCTGCCGGCACCGCACCGAGATCGTTCGGGCCCCTCCCTCAGTGGCGACCAGGAGGTCGCCGGCCTCGACTCCGGCCCGCTCGAGCCCGGCGCCGGCGAGCTCGAGGATGTCGTCGGCGCCGGGGTGCGCATTTCCCGGTACCGATCGATCGGCCAGGTAGGCCGTCGTGCGGGCGGAGAACCCGGTGGGGACAAACCCTTCGCTCTCGACCCCGATATCGCCGCCGTGCGGCAGCCCGGATTCGGCGACCGTACGGGTGACCCCGCTCGGGTCGACCGCGTAGATGGTCCCGTTCAGTTCGTCGGGAGCGATCAGGTCTC
This sequence comes from Acidimicrobiales bacterium, assembly GCA_035551535.1. Taxonomy (GTDB): domain Bacteria; phylum Actinomycetota; class Acidimicrobiia; order Acidimicrobiales; family RAAP-2; genus DASZIT01. Next base: position 11,018 of record DASZNG010000125.1, read on the forward strand.
CGGCGAAGATGCCGAAGGACGGGGGGGCGACGACCAAACCCCCCTCCACCCGAGGCCCCCGCCGGGTGAGCGTCCGAACGGTGGCCTGGGGACCGATGGAAAGGATGCTGGTGGCTCGACCCATCGCCACGCTGACCAGGAGTCGGTAGCCGAAGGCGCCGGTGGTGTCGAAGGCGATCCCGTTCGGAAACGAACCCCGGGGCAGACCGGCAAACCGGGTTGCCTGTCCCCGACCGTCGATCCGGATGACCGCCGGGGAACCCCCGGGCTCGAGGGCGAACATGTCATCTCGGGTGAAGGACCGCCCGCCCGCCCCCGCCGGTGGGGCCGGCGCCAGGGCGATGTAGGGCTCGGTCCCACGGTCGGTGACGTAGCCACGGTCACCGCCTGCGAAGCCAACAACTCCTCCCGGACCCAGGAGGGCCAATCTTCCCCCGACCGCCAGCGTGAGCTGTCCGTCCCGCCGAGGGCCGGTGAGGTCGACCGCCGCCGGGATATGACGGAACGGCACCCAGTGTGCCGGCAGCATCGAGTCCGTTGACGGCTCGGTGGCACCCGAGGGTGGGCTCCCGGCTCCGAACAGGGCCACCAGGGCGGCAAGGGGGACGGCAAGCCGGCATGCTCGACCACCCACGATCCGAAGACGTGCCGGTGCTCGGGCACTGGCGTTGGGGACGGCGGTTCCGGGAGTTCCTACCGTCGCGACGGCGGTCTCCAGTTCCCAGGGCTGTGGCCCGCGTCGGTGGCCGAGCCGGCGGCGGTACCCGTCGCGCCCCTGATGGTGTCGCATGATGCCTCCTTCCCTCCTCGCCTCTCTCATAGACCCGGGGGATACACGGTCCCTCACCGTGCCGCCCCACCGGTGTCCGGCGATGATCCTCAACACCAGGGGCACCGGCGGATAGCGTTGTCATATCCCAGCAACCCGATGGACCTTCAGCCGATCGACGGCGCCCGCCGGCCGGGTCGACGATGTCTGATCCCTCGGTGGCGATCGGGACGACCGCCTCGCCCGTGGCGGCAAGCGGTGGTGTGCCGGGGGCCCCGTCCGGGGCCGGGAGAGGGTCCCGAATCAGGCGTCTCGTCCTGGGACTGTTCTTTCTCCTGGCGGTGGTGGGCATCGCGCTGCTGATTGCGTTCTTCACCGCCGTGCGACACTGGCTTGCGCTTCATACCGGCACCATCCACGGCGGGCCGGACCTGTACTACAACTTCTGGTCTGGCTTCGGCTCCGACCTCGGTGAGGCGACCCTCATCAGTGCTGTCGGCATCGGGGTCTACACCGCGGTTCGGAAGGTCAATTGCCACAGCAAAGGGTGTTGGCGAATCGGCCATCATCCGTTGGAAGGGACTCCCTACATCCTGTGCCGGCACCACCACCCGAATGTGCCGACCAAGGGCGCATCGCATGAGCACATCCTCGAGCAGCACCGCAAGTACAAGGAAGCCCAGGCGGCTCGAGAAGCTGCGGGTGCGTAACCCAAGACGGGGCATCGGCCAGGTATCGTTCGATGGGTTCACCACCGCGGTGGAACCTGACGGGCTTCTCGGAGCGGGGAACGATGACCAAATACCTGGTGACCGGGGGCACCGGCCTTATCGGATCCAACGTGGTGCGGCGGCTGCGGGACGCCGGCGACGAGGTCCGGGTCCTCGTCCGGCCCGGAAGCGATTACCGGCCCTTGACCGCCCTCGGAGCCGAGGCCTTCGAGGGCGACATCCGGTCGGCCGGCGACGTTCTGCGGGCGGCGGAGGGATGCGACGCCGTCATCCACGCGGCGGCGCTCCTCGGCGGCGCGGGACAGGAGCTGGATGACTCCCGGAAGACGAACACCGAAGGGTCGTATAACGCCTTCGACGCCGGCGCCAAGCACGGGATCCGGGTGGTGGCCCTGAGCTCAACGCCGTTCCTCGACCACACGGCCAGGCTCACCGAAGGGTCGCCAGTATCGCCGAGCTGGAGCGACGACCCCTACACCCTGACCAAGGGAGCGGCCTACGTGGAGGCAATGCGCCGGGTGGCCGATAACGGCGCGGACATCGTCATCGTCATCCCCGGCGGCACGTTCGGGCCCGGCCTGTCGCTTTCCCGAGCCATGGGCGCCTCCAGTTTCAATCGAATCATCCGCGGCGGGGTCAACGGCAAGATTGCCGAGTACGTGAGCTATCCGGTTCCGTGGGTCGGGGCCGACGACGTTGCCGCCGCCACCATCGCGGCGGTGACGAAAGGGACGCCCGGGCGGAAGTACCTGTGCTTCGGCCAGGAGGATGCCCAGACGACGGCCGCGTGGCTCAATCTGGCTTGCGAGGTAGCCGGCGTCTCCCACCGGATCGCGGAAGCCACCGTCGATCCTGACGACCCCGAGGATGTCCGCCGCTACGGCGAGACCCTGGTGTCCCTGTCGCAACGGCGATACCCGGTGCCTTGGTTCGACAACTCGATCACTCGGCGCGAGCTCGAATATCAGCCCCGCCCGCTCCGGGAATCGATGGAGGTCACCATCGCGTGGTTGCGGGCCAACGGCCAGATTCCGTAGCTGTCGGCGCACATGCGGAGCGAACCCGTATGATTCTGCGGCATGGACGACGGGGGGGCGGCACCCTTCGGGCGGGACGAGGAGTTCGTCAACCGGATCGTCGCGTTCGCTCCGCTTGCCCTGATGGTGGCCGACACCGGCGGGGTCATCACCTGGGTCGGTGGCGCGGTCGAGACCCTGACCGGGTACACCCCGGAGGAAGCGGTGGGCGCCAATGTCCTCGATTTCATCGACACCAGTTGGAACCCACTCGCCCTCGACTCGATTGGCGCCGCTATCGCCCGGTCCGGCCTCCAGCGGGCCATGCTCTTCCGTCTGGTCCGGAAGGACGGAACCAGCTTCGTGGCCGAGGTCCAGGCCAACAGCCAGTGGGACGACCCGGTGCTGCACGGGATGGCGGTCTACATCCGGCCCTGCGACGAGCGGATGCTTCTCGACCGGGTCGTCGAGTGCCTGGCCGCCGGGTCCGACATCGCCGAGACGCTCGGACTCCTGACTCAAGTGATGGGGGCCGAGACACTCGAAGGCGAGGGAGCCGTCTTCCTCGAAGCCGACCGGGACCGACCGCCTCGGGCCATCGCCGCCGAGAGCCTTCCGCCCGAGCTGAGCTTCGATGACGGGCGAGCCGGGAGCCCCTGGCGCCGGGCCATGGAAGCGGGGGCTCCGGTCTGGCTCCCGGTCGACCAGCTCCCGGCGGATATCCAGCGCGTCGCGTCGGCACGCGGCTTCCGATGGTGCTGGGCCTGGCCGGTGGCCGGGCCGAACGGCGCTGTCGGATGCCTGGTCCTCTGGCGCCAGGCCGACGAGGAGCCCGACCACACCTGCACCATGCAGCTGGAGAACCTGGTCCGGATCACCGGTTTGGTTCTGGAGCGCGAGCAGGCAGCCGAACAACTGCGCTATGCCGCTTCCCACGATCCGCTGACCGGGCTGGCCAACCGGGCTCGATTCTTCGAGACCCTCCAGGTTGCGCTGGATGGCGGCGGCGGGCCGCTCGTCGGCGTGCTCTACGTCGACCTGGATGAATTCAAGCCGGTCAACGACCGGCTCGGCCACGGGGCTGGGGACCAGGTTCTCCGGAGTGTGGGTCGCCGGATGCGGTCCGTGGTCCGGGAACTCGATTTGGTCGCCCGGTTGGGCGGCGACGAGTTCGCGGTGTTGTGCCCGGCGGTGGAGGACACCGGGAGCCTGGGCCGGCTGGCCGAGCGGCTGACGGCGGCGGTGCGCGATCCGATCACGGTCGGCGACCATCAGGTGCGAGTGGGGGCC
>DASZNG010000126.1:0-1815 GCA_035551535.1 Acidimicrobiales bacterium
ACCGTCACCCCGACCCAGCCCGGCACCTACTGCTTCGCGGCCGTCTTCACCCCGGCGGCTGGCTCCACCTATACCGGTTCCTCGGACAACCAGAGCGGCACCCTCGACGCCAGCGAGTGCTTCACCGCCACCCCGGCCGCCACCGTCACCACCACCATCGCCAGCGTCACCAACGTCATCCTGGGCCCGGGTGGGACAGTGGCGGATTCCGTCGCGGTGGCCGGCGTGGCCCCCCTGGGGCTTCCCACTGGCACAGTCGACTTCTTCGTCTGCGGGCCGATGTCCGCTCCGGCGTTGTGCACCTCGACCGCGACCCCGCTGGGCACGGTCACGCTGCCGTCCCCGGGTGACACCGGCATCGTCTCGACCGGGATCTCGCTTCCCTTCACCCCGACCGCGGTAGGCACCTATTGCTTCGCGGCCGTCTTCACCCCGGCGACCGGCTCCGTCTACGGCGGTTCCTCGGACAACCAGATCGGAACCATCGACGCCAGTGAGTGCTTCGTGGCCGACCCGGTCGTCGTTCCGAATCCCCCCACCCCGAGTGGCCCCGCCACCCCGATAGCCGTCGTGACCGGCGATGCCGGCCTTGCCGCCGCGCCGATCCCCACCGCCGCCCCCGTCCCATTGATCACGCCGGCACTCGCCTTCACCGGTGCCTGGATCATGTCCGCCATCCAGGCCGGGATTGCCATGATCGTGTTCGGAGCTCTTCTCACCCAAGCAACCCGCCGACGGTGGTTTCGGCGGTTCCGGGCCAGGACCTGGTGACCGGGCCGGTCCTCGGCATCTGGCACCCCCGCTAGGTGAGGATGGTGACCTTCCCGGTCCCGAGGGTGTATTCCGCCCCCACGATCTTGAGCTTCCCGGCCGCCACCGCCGGCTGGATGATGGCGGAGGAGGCTCCCAGCAGCTGAACCTGGTTCAGCACGTTCTGCTTGATGGCGCCGTCCAGTTGGGAGGCGGCCGGCAGGGTGGCCACCGACTGGGCCGCCGGGACCACCGGCCCGAGGAGGTTGCCGATGTCGCCGGGGAACGTCGTTCCCTTCTGGACCTCGGAGAGGGCCGCCTTCACCGCCCCGCAGTTCTCGTGGCCCAGCACCATCAGCAGCACCGAGCCCAGCTCGGCGACCGAGTACTCGATGGATCCGAGCAGGATCGGGTCCATGGCGGTGTTGCCGGCCACCCGCACCACGAAGAGGTCGCCGACGCCCTGGTCGAAGACGATCTCCGGGGAGACCCGGGAGTCGGAGCAGCCGAGGATGATGGCGAAGGGGGACTGGGTGTCGACCACCTCGACCAGCCGGGCGGTGGTGCGCCCCTGATGGGTGGGGTTGCCGCTCACGAAGCGGCTGTTGCCGGCCACCAGCCGGGCCAATCCGTCGTCCCCGTTGGTGACGTGCGGGAAGGTGGTGGTGGTGGTCGCCACCGTGGCGACGCTGGAACCGCAGCCGGCCAGCGCGGCGCCGGCCAGGATGCCACCGGTGGCTACCGCCCCCTTGGCCAGAAACGCCCGACGTGACGGGTTGTACATGCTCTACCTCCCCATGGCTGGACCTATCCTGGCACGACAGGGGCGGAGTTGACCGGATTCACCCGCGACCGAGGAGGAGCCTTCATGCCCGACACCCATGTCGTCACCAATCAGGCTCCACCACTGGTCGACTTCGACGCCGCCGACAGCCCGGCGCTGATCGAGGCGCTCCACCGGGAGGGCGCCGGGTGGGCCGATGACGAGCTCCACGTGGTCGGCCGTCTGGCCGGCAGCGCCGAAGCCCAGGACTGGGGGCGGCTGGCCGAGGCCCATCCGCCGGT
>DASZNG010000127.1:0-3861 GCA_035551535.1 Acidimicrobiales bacterium
CGGTAGCGGAGCGGGAAGATGTGGCCGGGACGGTTGAGGTCGGTCGGGCGGGTGTGGGGATCGGCCAGCGCCTTGATGGTGGCCGCCCGGTCGGAGGCGGAGATGCCGGTGGAGGTGCCGTGGCGGAAGTCCACGCTGACCGTGAAGGCGGTGCGCTGGATCTCGGTGTTGTTCGTGACCATCAGAGGCAGGTCGAGCTGCTCGACCCGCTCCGGAGTCAGCGGCACGCAGATGAGCCCCGAGGTGTGAGCCAGGAAGAAGGCGATCTTCTCGGGGGTGACGGCGTCGGCCGCCATGATCAGGTCGCCCTCGTTCTCGCGGTCCTCGTCGTCGACGACCACCACGATCTCGCCGCGCGAGATGGCGGCTATTGCATCATCCACCGTCGAAAACGCCATCGACCCTCGGACTCCCTCTACGCCCTGGGGGGAGAGAGTTCCACCCTCAGGTCACCCTCCAGGTTAGTGGTGGACCGAATGGTCCCCCGCCATAGCCCGTCGAGGGTGGGGGCGCCGGGGCCGGCGAACAGCGGGCGGGCATCGTCCCCGCCGAACAGGGCGGGCGCCAGGTAGAGCACATAACGGTCCACCAGGCCGGCGGCGTGGAAGGCGTGGGCGACGCCGGCGCCGCCCTCGACCAGTACCTGGAGGACGCCCCGGTCGCCCAGATCGGTGAGCACCATGCCCAGGTCGCCATCGAGCTCGATGGCCGGGAGGACGGCGGCGCCGGCGGGCACGTGGCCGAGCACCACCCGGAGCGGCTGCTCGGACGGGGCCCGGTGGTCGGGGTCGCCGTCGGGCAGCCGGACGGTCAGCGTCGGATCGTCGGCCCGGACGGTGCCCGCCCCGACCAGGATCGCGTCGGACTTGGCCCGCAACCGGTGGACGTCGGCCCGGGCCGCCTCCCCGGTGATCCACCGGCTGGATCCGTCCGGGGCGGCGATCCGGCCATCCAGCGTGGCGGCCAGCTTCAGCACCACCCAGGGACGCCCGGTCCGTCGATGGTGGAGGTAGGGGGCCAGCTGGTCGGTGACCGGGTCGGCGGCCACCCCCACGTCGACCTCCACCCCGGCTTCACGCAAAAAGGCGATTCCCCGCCCCGACACCTGGGGGTCGGGGTCCTCGATGCCCACCACCACCCGCCGGATCCCGGCGGCCACCACCGCGTCGGTGCACGGTGGGGTGCGGCCGTGGTGGGCGCAGGGCTCCAGGGTCACAAACAAGGTGGCGCCTTCGGCCCGCCGTCCGGCGGCGGCGAGGGCGGTGACCTCGGCGTGCGGCCCCCCGACGGGGGCGGTGGCCCCGACGAAGGCCCCGGTCGCCCCCGCGCCCCCGCTCGCCGGCACCACCACCGCCCCGACCCACGGGTTCGGCGAGGTGCGGCCGCGGACCCGCTCGGCGGCGGCCACCGCCTCGAGCATCCACTCCTGGTCGGTGGGGTCGGAGTGGTCGGAGGGGTCGGTGCCGTGGGTGTCCGGCCGGTCGCCGGTCAGGACGTCCGGCCTTCCGCCGCGGCTTCCACACCCACGGCTGCGGCCAAGATGCCGGCCATCGCCCCCGCCGGGTCCTCCCGCCCGAACACCGCCGAACCGGCCACGAATACGTTGGCGCCGGCCCGGGTGACCGGGACCACCGTCTGCTCGTCGATGCCGCCGTCGACCTCGACGTCGAGCCGGTTCCCGGCGGCGTCGGCCGCCCTGCGCACCTGGGCGACCTTGGGGACCACCTCGGCCATGAACGACTGGCCGCCGAACCCGGGGAACACCGTCATGCACAACACCAGGTCGACCAGCCCCAGATACGGCTCCAGCGCCTCGAACGGGGTGTCGGGGTTGGCGGCCAGCCCGGCCCGGAGCCCCAGGTCGCGCATCTGCCGGATGAGGGCCTCGGTCTCGCCGACCTCGACGTGGACGGTGCAGCCGTCGGCTCCGGCGTCCCGGAACGGCTCGAGATAGCGGGCCGGGTCGGTGATCATCAGGTGGCAGTCGAAGAACAGGTCGGAGTGCTTGCGCAGCGAGGCCACCACCGGCGGGCCGATGGTCAGGTTGGGGACGAAGTGGCCGTCCATCACGTCGACGTGGAGCCAATCGGTGGTGGGCTCCACCTGGCCGATCGCCTCGGACAGCCGCCCGAAGTCAGCCGACAGGATCGACGGCGCCACCCGCAACGTGGGCCGCGACGGAAGCGAGGAAGGGCGGGCCGGCATCGGGATCGAGCCTACCAACGATGATCTCGGGGACCCCGGGGGCCCGGCCCGGTTGCGATCGGTTCAACCCCCGAGCCGCTCCCCCGGTTCGGGGCGCACCCCTCTCCGCCAATCCCCCACCGGCATCGGCTGTCTCCCCTCCGGTTGGACAGTGACGAGTCGGAGCCGGGATCCCTCCCCGGCGGTGACCTCCTCGCCGTGCAGGGCACCCGTGCTGGCGCCCTCGGCCGCCGCGGTCGGCTCACCGTCGTCGCCCGGCACCGGCTCGGCCTCCAGCACCCGCAGCCGCTTGCCCCGGAAGGTGGTCCAGGCCCGGCCGAGGTGGACCACCCGGCGTAGGTGGGTGGCATCCTGCTCCCAGTGCAGCTGGAGCTCCTCGGGCCGGATCTTCTCCGCATAGGTGGGGTCGCCGACCTGGGGGTGGGGGGTGGGCAGGCTGGCCAGCCCGTCGACCAGGTGCCGCTCCAGCAGCCGGCTGCCGATGGCCACCAGGCGCCGGCGCAGGTCCTCGACCGATTCGGACTCATCGATCGGCGTGTCCTCCTCGGCATAGATGGCCCCGGTGTCGAGGCCGACGTCCACCGCCATCAGGCATACCCCGGTGGTGGCATCGCCAGCCAAGATGGCCCGTTCCACCGGGGCGGCCCCCCGCCAGCGCGGGAGCTGCGAGAAGTGCAGGTTGACCATCGCCAGCCGGGCCAGGGCGTCGGCCGGGATGATCCGGCCGTAGGCCACCACCACCCCGAGCTCCGCCCCGCACTCGAGGGCGTCCTGGAGTTTGTCGGTCACCGGAAGGCCGAGCTCGACCGCGGCGGCCTTCACCGGACTCGGGACGAGGGTGTTGCCTCGTCCCCGACGCTTGTCGGGGCGGCTGACCACCGTGACGATGTCGTGCCCGGCGGCCACCAGGGTCCGCAACGGCTCGACCGCCGCCTCCGGGGTCCCCAAGAACACGATGCGCGCCATGGACTGGACGCTACAGGTGGCGGTCTTGCTCTCACCGTCCCTTTGGCGGTGAGGGACCGCCACGCGCGCTTTGCCCTCATCGAAAATGAGCAGCGGGTCGGCCAGGCAATTCGGGGGATGCGGAAGGCGCTGACCCGGCTCCGCTAAGGGGAGCTCCGCCGGGTCAGCCTCGGTCGGGCTGATCGCCCGGGCTCACTCCTGTTTCGGGAACAGTCGGGGGGCGCGCTCGGCTGGGTCGGGTCGCCGATCCGGTCGGTTTCTGGCGTTTCTGCCGTTTGTGCGGTTTGTGCCGTTTCGGCGGTTTCTGGCGTTTCGGCGGGGTCGTGTGGTGGGCGGTCCGGGCGGTCCGGGCGGTCCGGGCGGGTCGGGGTCGGCCCCGGGCGGGATCCACCGCCAGTGGCCCGGCCCTCCGGCCAGGGTGAAGCCGCCATGGTGGCGGAGGTCGTGGTGATGGGCGCAGAGCTTGGCTAGATTCCACAGCGCCGTCGGCCCGTTGTCTTTGACTTCGACGATCCGGTGGTCGATCTCCAAGCCGGTGGTGGCGTCGCAGCCGGGGACCACACACGTCGCATCCCGCTCGTCGAGGGCCCGCCGGAGGGCGGCGGGGATGGCCCGGCCCAGCTTGGTGATGGTGGTGACGTCGATCCCGTTGGTGATGACCAGCTCGCAGAGGGCGTCGCCCATGAGGTC
>DASZNG010000128.1:0-11826 GCA_035551535.1 Acidimicrobiales bacterium
CCGGTGGAGCCGAAGAACCCGGCGTCACCGAAGCTGAAGATGCCCCCGTCGGCGGCCACCAACCAGTACCCTCCCCCGTCGGCAGTGTCGGCGACGCCGACCATCGGCCGATTGATGGAGATCGATCCCGTCGAGCCGCAGAAGGGAAGGTTGCCGAAGCTGAAGATGCCGCCGTCACTGGCGGCCAACCGGTACCCGGCAGGGCCCCTCGGAGCGCGGCAAGGTACGTTGACGTCGTTGCCCAGGGTGATGGGAGCCACGAACAACCGACGCACCCCGCCACAGCCGTAATTGGTGCACGGACTCAGCCAACCGGCGTAGCCGAGCCACCATTGCCCGCTGGGATCGGCGAACAGCGATCCTCCCCCCGGGCCGGCCACGTTCCCGTACGAGGTGAGGAAGGGACCCCCCGACGACGGCTGGCTGCACGGGCCGAGCGGGCCGCTGCAGGTGGTCAGAGCCTGGGCGTAGCTGGACGACAGGAAGTTGCCGGTGGAGAAGAGCAGGTCATAGGCCCCGGCGCTGAACACCATCTGCGGATCGTCGAAGGTGGTCTCCCAGGGCAGGTCGGCCTGGTCCACCGTGAGCAGGACCGTCGGCGTCCCGGCAAAACCGGTCCCGTCCGGGCTGAGTTGGACCGACCACACCTGAGACGGCTGCGCGGAACTCCCGTCGTTCGACTTCCACAACAGGTAGGCGGCACCGGTGGCGGGATCGACGAACGGACTCGGATCGAGCACGCCGCCGGCGGCACAGTACAGGGGGCCCGGGGAAGCGTCGGTGAACGCCGGAGACGCCGGGCTCAGCGCGGGGGCTGTCGCCACCGACAGACAGCTGTGTCCGCTATCGGGGGGATTGGGATTCACGGAGGCGTCGTAGAACATGACCCAATGGCCACCGTACGAGAAGACCCCGGGTGACGTCTGGGTATTGGGGGTCTCCCACGCCGGAGGAACGGGCAGCGCCGTCGATCCGAAGGACTGGCCGGTGTAGGACCGCCAGCCGGTGGTCGGATTGCCGGTGGTGTCGATGAGCGCCTGGAGGTTGTTCCCGAGAGGGGTGCCGGTGGTGAAGGCGTAATAGGTGCCTCCGAAGGACACGATGTCCGGATCGGGAGCGTCACCCGGGAAGGCCGGTGTCTGGCTGACGACGATGGACACATGGCTTTGCGGCCGGTCGGCTCCGGCCGTCCCTGCCGATGCCGCCCTTCCGATGGGCACCAGGGCGAGCAGGAGTCCCACCGCGGCCGACGCGGTACCGATCTTCTTCTTCGACCTCATGGCACCACCTCCACCCGCCGTCAGCTGCCAGAAGTGTACCGAGAATCAGGTGATCCTGCCGGTTCCGGCGATCCATAGTCCCAGGTCAGAAGGGTGTCGGGGACCAGGTTGCCGGCGGTATGAACCAGCCGGATTCGATGCCGCGGTGGTCCCCCGCCGTCTCGTTCACGGTATCGTCGGGACAGGAGCACTGCCGTGGACACCGATTACGACCAGACCTTCGACGACGAGCCGTACATCCGCACCTGCGGTCGGTGCGGTCGCCAGACCTCACCGCGGTGGTCGGAGTCGTCGAGCCTCGAAGAGGCCCGCCGGCTCGGATGGCGGCGAGTGGCCACCTCCGATCGCCCGGGCGCCAATCGGCTCGATCTGTGTGGCGACTGTGCCGACGACGCCGGATTCGGGCCTCCGATGGCCCGCTGGGGCTACTGAACGCACCGCTCCGGCGCTCAGCTGCCCCCGGATGAGGCGGAGCTGGTGTTCGACGACAGGGTTGCGGTCAGGGTCAGCTGCTGTTGCCCGCGATAGAGGCCGATCTTCACGCTCTGGCCGGCACGGTCGCCCTGGATGATCTGTGCAAGTTGATCGGCCCCGGTCACCTGCTTGCCGTCGAAGGTGGTGATGACGTCACCCTGCTGGAGCCCGGCCACCGCGGCCGGCGACCCGGACTGCACCTGGGTCACGATCGCTCCTTGGGTGGGGACGAAGTTGTAGGCGTTGCGGAGCTGCGAGGTGAGGGTCTCGATGCCCACGCCCAGGAAACCCCCGCCCTGGTTGTTGATCGACTTGTTCCGCAGAGCGGGAAGCAGCCCGGTGATCTTGTTGGCCGGAATGGCAAAACCGATGTTCTGGGCTTGGGAGTTGCCGCTCGAGCTGGCCGCCACCGCGGTGTTCATAGCGATCACCTTGCCCGAGCTGTCCACCAGCGGACCCCCGGAGTTGCCGGGGTTGATGGCCGCGTCGGTCTGGAACATGTTGGTGAGGGTCTCGAGGGCATTGGAGGCCGAGTCCCCGGCCTGCACGGTCCTCCCCTTGGCCGAGATGATTCCCTGGGTCACGGTGGGGGTCCCCGCCGAAAGCCCGAGGGCATTGCCGATGGCCACCACCGCGTCACCGACCTGCACGTTGTCGGAGTTGCCGTAGCTCACTGTGGGCAGGTTCGAGGCGTTGGTGATCTTCAGCAGCGCCACGTCGTTGGCGGTGTCGGTGTCGATCAGGGTGGCCGGCATCACTTTGGTCTGCCCGTAGAGGGTCACGGTGATGGTCGTCGCCCCCTCGATCACGTGGTTGTTGGTGACCACGTCACCGTCCGGGGTGATGATCATCCCGGTCCCCTGCTCCTCCTGGGTGCCGATGCTCCCTCCGCCGAAGACCCCCTGGCTGGGGGCGGGGGCGGTGGCATCGATGGACACCACCGCGGGAAGGACGCCGGCGATCACCTTCTCGATATTCACCGTCCCGTTGAGCAAGGCGGGGCCGGCCGAGATCTGCTTGACGGTGGTCGTGTTGCCGTTGTCGCTGACGGCCACGATCGAGCCGCCCACCACCGAGCCCAGCAGCGCGGCCACCACCGCCACCAGCACCCAGCGCCAGGGCCAAGACGTCTTCGGCTTCGGCACCGGCATGGCCGGGGTGACCGGCGGGGGCCCGGCAGCACCCCACACCGGGATGGTCCCGGCGGGTTCGGGCCCGGCGGGCGGCGTCGGGCTCCACGACGATCCGGGGGGGCCGAGGGGAGGAACCGTGCCTCCCAGCGGCGAAGGGGCGACCGGGAACACCGGCGCCGGTGGGGGTGGCAGCGGCTGGCTCCAACCCGGCGTCGGAGGCGTGACCGGAGGTGGACCGGCTACCGGGGTCGGCTGGGTTGGGGTAGGCGGCTCGACGGGAACCGGGGTCGTCGGTTGGCTGGCGGTCGGCTGGCTGTCCGGACCTGCGCCCGGGGTTTCGCTGGGGACAGGCGTCTCGCCTTCGCCCTCGGGGTGTTCCACTCGCCGACTCCTGTTCGCTCACGTCCGTCGCCGGACATCGCCTGGTTGATGGTCGGCCTTTCGCCCCCACCGCGCTGTCATGGTACGACCGGACCCGCCGCACATACATCCATTTCAGAGGGTTCTTAACCGCTTCTTAGGACGAGGATCGGCGCGGTCCGCTCCTGGGGGGTGCCGGTCGGCAGTAGCGTGTCGCCCGGTATGGCCCATCGCATCGAGATCGAGCTCACCAGTCAAACCAACGACTCCACCTGGACCTGGCGCGCCGCCGGGGCCAAGCAGCCGCGTGGCACCGTGGACGCCGCCCTGGTCCCTGCCGGGACCGCCGTCGGGACCGTCCTCCGCGCCGAAGTGGAGACCACCCTCGACGGCACCACCGTGCTGGCCCTGCTGCCAGCCAAGGGGAAGTCCGCACCCCGGAAGGTCGAAACCATCGAAGTGGTCGGCAACCCGTCATCGGGTCCCGACGTCAACGTGGTGCTGGCCTCCAAGTCGAAAGGCCGGCGTCGCGATGATCGGGGCGATGGGTCCCGCGATGGATCCCGTGACGGGTCGCGGGACGGATCTCGCCGGCCGGCCGACCGACGCCCCCGCTCCGAGTCCGGCGAGCGCGGCGCTCGGCGGGATACGCCGGCCCGCACCGGGGGCGAGGGACCGGCTTCCGATCGGCGTCGCGAACGCCCGGCCCGCCCGGGCGGTCGAGAGGGCGGCCTCCGCGACGGGCCCCGGCGTCCGGCTCAGTCGACCACCTATCGCAATGCCGCCCTGGCCACCCTCAAGCCCGAACAGCTCCCGGTCGCGGAGCAGTTGCTGCGGGGCGGCATCCCCGCAGTGCGCCAAGCCATCGAGGAACAGAACGCCCGGGCCCGGGCCGAGTCGCGTACCGAGGTGACCCCCGGCCCGCTGCTCTCCCTGGCCGAAGAATTGTTACCGATCGTGACCCTGGCGGCGTGGAAAGACCGGGCGTCGGTGGCCCGGAACGAGGGCAAGGACATCCCGCTCCGGGAACTGCGTTCGATCGTCGCCTCCGCCTCCACCGTGACCCTCGACGAGGAAGGCCGCGACTTCCTGAAGGCCCTCCGGGTCGCGCTCGACCAGCGGGTCACCGCCCTGCGCGACGGGTGGGTGCAGCGGATCTCGATCGCCCTCGACGAGGGTCGGGTGGCGGATGCCCTCCGGGTCTCCATTCGTCCTCCGGAGCCGGCCACCCGGTTGTCGGCGGAGCTCGCCGTCCGCCTGGCCGACTCCGCCGGCCAGGCCATGTCCGCCGACTCGACCCCGGCCGACTGGCTGGCCGTGCTCGAGGTGGTGGTCGATTCCCCGGTGCGCCGCAACGTGAAACCGGCGGGGATCCCCACCGGTGCCGATGACGCCCTGCTGGTGGCGGCCAACAAGGCATCGGGCTACGTGCCCGAACTGGCCAAGCTCCTCGGCCTGCCCATCCCTCCCCCACCCGGGCCCCGTCGTCCGGTGCCGGCCCGGTCCAGCTCCTCCCGGCGTCGGACCTGACCGCTCGACCACTCCCCCACCGGGCCAGCAGTGTCCGGGCGTGGCCCGGTGCGACCGGTACTACTCGGGAGAACGATGCATGGTCAGCAGCCGGGCCTTGAACCCCGCGGCTTCGAAGAAGTTCTTGGCCTCCCGATCCCCGGGGAGGGCGAGCCCGTCCACCCCGACGCACCCCCGGTCGACGAGCCAGCCGACCACCCCGTCCAGCAACAGCCGCCCGAGGCCCACCCCCCGGGCGTCAGGCTCCACGTAACAGAGGTCGAGGTGGCCGAGGGGCCGGCCGTCGGGCAGGGAGTCGACGTGCCCCATCCCCATCCCGCACACCGCCCCCTCGAGGGTGCCCATCACCACCTTGCGGTCCGGGTCATCCAGCAACGCCACGAACCGGTCGAGCCCGGAGTCGGTGGCGCTGTCGGCGGCGAGGCCGGCTTCGGCCAGCAACAGGCGGCCCCCCCGGTGCGAGGTCAGCCCGCTGACGAACTCCCGGGCCAACTCCCGGCCGCGTTCGGCGTCCCCGGCATTTGCGTCTCTGATTCCCTCCATGCCATTCCCCGACCCGCGGCCTCCACCCGGAGACGCGCGTCTATGCCCGTTCTTCCAGCAGTTGGTCGATGCGGCTGAGGATGGTCCGGCGCCCCCGGGTTCCGGCTTCGTAGGCGCGGGCCGAGACCAGTTCCCCGCGACTCAGCCCGTCCAGTCGCTGGACGACCTGGGACGCCGACAAGGTGTCGAACCCGGGAATGGCCAGTGATGACGCCGTCGGCACGTGTCCGTTGGATGACATCGTCGACTTCGGCGCCGCGGTGGGCGGGACCGGGCCGGAGGTCGTCCCCGGCGTCGGATCGTCATCGATTGCACCACTCGGTGGCGGGGTCGGTACCGAGTGGAGTCCGACCGGGCTGTCTTCGGCGGATTCGGCCGCCGGCCCCCGATGGAGGAGTCCCTCGCCCCGCTTCTGCAGTTGCTGGCGCCCGGCCTTCACTGCGAATTCGCCGAGCACCCGGGCATTGGAGACCTGGGTGCCCAACCGGTCGCGGCCCAACGCCGCCAGCTTCGGGAAATCGTCCAGGGCCGACAGGATGAACCCGGCCGGCGCGTACACGAAGACATCCAGGATCCGGTCGTTCAGTGACGGGTCCTGGTTGTCTTCATCGGCCATGACGGCTCCCGATTATACGCAGTCTCGGCACAGCATCTTCTTCCGATCCGCCAACTGGTTGGGGTGCTTGACCAGAAAGCACGAGCGACAGACGAACTCGTCGGGTTGTTTGGGAAGCACCCGGTCGACACCCTCGGAGCGGTCCTCCGGTTCGGGGGTGTCCTCGTCCTCTTCCGGCTCCTCGACCACCAGACGTTCCTTGAGAATGACGTCGAGGCTGGCTTCGACGTCCTCGTCGTGGTCCTCTTCGTCTTCCTCTTCGTCTTCCTCGCCGGCCACCGCCGGCTTGGCCGCCACCGGCACCTCGGGCACCGGGTCCTCCTCGACCACCTCGGCCTCCAGCTCGTCGTCGTCGTCATCGTCGTCGTCGGCCAGGGCATCATCGTCGATGAGGTCGTCCACGTCGTCCGGCAGCGCGTCGAGGTCCGTCTCGGCGAGGTCTTCCGGCTCTTCTATTTCTTCGACTTCAGACGGCATAGCTGCCCTTCACTGGTGAGTTGGGCGGGAGCATAGACGGTTGCGGACGAACTCGGTACACCAGGCGATCGCCGGCGGGAAGGCTAGGTTCACGCGGGAGTGCACACCGCGTGGCGGCCGACGCCAATGAAGGACCGCCGCCTCAGGCGGACCAACCCAGGGGTTCTTTGGTACCACTTCCCCGTACCTTCGACTGCCGCCTCGGGTTCGGGTGAACTGTTCTCTACTCGAACCCCTGGGTCATCTCCGCTTCACACACCATCCCCCCACCTCAATCCGGACCGGACAGCGAGCCGCCGGAATGCCAATTGGAGCGCATGGGAATGAAGGCACGATACGCCACGGTCCCCGAGGTCTCAAACCATAAACAATGGTCCTGACCAGGTACAACCCCCAAGTTCCCAGGTCAGGGAGGTGAAGTAATTCTGGCGGCGGCCTGCAACCCGCGTTTCTCCTCCGCCCGCCGTTCCGAGTCCAGGCGTTCGAGGTCCTGGCCGCCGTAATCGACGTAGGACATGGCCTCGGCCAGGACCCGGTGTCCGGCCTGGTCAGCGATCAGCCGGTGCATCTCCTGGGCCACCCAGCGGTAGGTCGGATGGCCCTGGGCCCCGGAGCGGAGCTCGGTGAGGTGCATGGCCTCCCGGGCGTTCATCTGCATCGAGTAGCGGATCCGGAAGGCCAGCGCCACCGCGTAGGCCGACTGCTGCGGGAACATCGGAGCCAGGGTGGCATGCAGGTCCCGGGAGCGCTCCATCGACGCGGTGTAGGCGGTGGCCACCCCCGCCTCGGCCACGGATTCGGGAACCTGGTAGCCCAGCGAGGGGCCGAGCGACTGCCATTCGATGGTCAGCATCCGGTGGCGCTGCAGATCCCGGAACGCCCCGTAGTCGCTGACGACGTCGAACCGGTAGCCGGTCCGCTCGAAGGCCCGCCCCGGCCGGTGGCGGCGATTGGTGCGGTCGCCCACGTAGGCCCGCAACAGCGCCAGGCGGTCCTCGGCGCCCAGCAACTCGACCCGCTTCCGCACCTCTTCCTCCGGCCGGTCGGTCAGCGGGGCGCAGATGGCGGTGATCACCTTCTCCTCCCCGTCGGGATCGAAGTCGACCAGGGTCACCGACGCCGACCCCGACGGACCCCCACCCGGGCCGGCCTCGGGCCGGCACAGATCGGGGAACAGGCGCTCCACCAGTTCGCCGGTCTCGGCCCGGGTCTTCTCCAGGTACGCCGACCACGCCCCTCCCCGCTCGGGGAGATCCACCCGCTGCAAGAACGACGGGATCACCTTGCGGAGCTCGTCGAGCATCATCTCGCCGTACCGTCGGGCCTCGGGAAGCGGGTGGGTCCGCATCCGCAACAGCAGCATCTCGTAGGACTGCCCGGTGCCGTAGACGCCGACGTTGGACAGCGAACCGGCCGGGAGCAGACCCCGGAGGGAGTCGAGGGCCTTGGCCTTCACCGCCTGTCGGTGGACGAAGTCGGAGTCACCGGCCTGGCGCGGATGCCGCTTGGTCAGCCACCCCTGGACCTCGGCCAGGAGCTCGCCGTAGGTGTCGAACATCCGATCCATGTCGCCCACATACCGGGCGCCGAGCGGCGAGTCGAGCAGGCCCGGGTCCCGGTAGTACCGGTAGTGGCCGGTGGTCAGCCGGCTGTCGTAGCCGATGTAGCGGGTCGACTGCTCGAGGTAGGCCATCAGCCGCCCCCACTCGAGGATCTTGGTCAGGACGTTGGACGCCTGCTCGCAGGCCAGGTGGACCCCGCCCAGCTGGGCCACCGAGTCGTCGCCGTACTCGAAGAACACCTTCTCGTAGAGCTGCTCGGCCCGCTCGACCCCGACGGTGGCGTCCACGGTGGCGTCACCGGAGATGTCCAGCTCCCCGACGAACTCGTCGAGGAACAGGCGCCGCAGGCTCTTCGGGGAGCGGGAGTACCGGGCGAACAACGCGCCTTTGACCACCTCGGGCAGGTTGACCAGGGCAAATACCGGCAGGTCGAGGTTGGTGACATACCGGCGAAGAATGTCTTCCTCGTCAGCGCTGAAGGTTTCGACGGCGTAGGGGAGCATGCCCGGATCACACTAGGACCCGGCCGAGCCATCGGGCGCGGATCCCACCGGAACAGGGTCGTCGGCCGCCACCACCCCGCGGCGCAGGAGGGCGACCGCCGAGCTGGCGGCGTCGGCGGTGGCCGGATCCGGTGCCACCTGGGCCAGCTGGCGCACCAGGTCGATCAGTTGGCGGATGTTCCTCACGAAGTCCCCCGGGGCCAGATCGTTGTTGCGGAGGACCGAGGACAACAGCTCGCCCTGGGCCCAGGCCACCGCCGAACGGGCGAGTCCGGCATCCGGCCGCCGGGTCCGCCGGAGGCCGTGCCGGCGCTCCTCGGCCCGCAGGTCGCCGGCCATGGCCTCGAGGGCGCCCAGCCGTTCCGCCACCAGCCGTTGCCGGGGACCGGGCGGGTTCTCCTCGGCCCGTCGGGCCTCGAAGGTGAGCCCGGAGACCACCCCGGCCAACCATGCCGGCTCCAGCCCGTCGAACAGGCCGGCCCGCAGCGCCTCGGAGACCAGCAGGTCCGACTCGTGGTAGATGCCGGCCAGCACCTGGCCGGCGGCGGTGATCCGCCACCCGTCGATGTAGCCCCGGGACTCCAGCACCGAAAGCCGTCGATCGAGCTGAGCGGGAAGTGACAACGACCCCGGGGGTGCCTGCCACTGGCCGTAGGAAGAGGCCAGCAGGGTGTGGGCCGACTCCCGGTCCCAGCGCCGGACCAGGTTGACGGCCAGGTTGTAGGTGGGGTGGAAGGAGGAGACCAGGTCGGGTGGCTCGGCCAGGGCGGTGGCGGCCACCACCGCGAAGGTGGTGGCCGGCGACCAGAGGACGACTGCGTGGCCGACGGTGTCGATCCCCCGCCGCCCGGCCCGGCCGGTCAGCTGTTGGTACTCCCCCGCGGTCAGCGCCGAGGTGTCGCTGCCCCGGAACTTGGCGAACCGCTCCACCACCACCGTGCGGGCGGGCATGTTGATCCCGAGGGCCAGCGTCTCGGTGGCGAATACCAACTTCAGCAGTCCTTCCGAGAAGCAGCGCTCCACCGCCTGGCGGAAGGCGGGCACCAGCCCGGCGTGGTGCGGCGCGATCCCCGCCTCGAGGGCGGCGGCCCACGGCCCGTAGCCCAGGGCCCGGAGGTCGTCGTCGGACAGACGTTCCACCGAATCCTCGGTGAGTTGGCGGATCCGTTCACGTTCCTCGGGGGTGGTGAGCCGGACACCGTCCTGGAGACACTGCCGGGTGGCGTCGTCACAGGCGGCTCGGGAGAAGATGAAGGTAATGGCGGGAAGCATGCCCGCCTCGGCGAGGTAGTCGGCCATCTCGGTGCGCCGCGGGGTGCGGAAGCGGTGGCGGGTGTTGCGTTGCCGACGCTGGTCGAGACGCAGGCCGTCGGGATTGGGCTTCCCCTGGCGCAGGAGCGGGAGCACGGTGACCCGGTGACTCCCCCGCTCGGCCACCGCATAGTGGTGTTGGAGGGTGACCGGCCGGCGGGTCTCGGTCACCACGTGGGTGGTTCCCCGCACCGAGGCCAGCCAGGCCCCGAAGTCGGCCGAATTGTTGACGGTGGCCGACAAGCTGACGAACCGCACCGCCGGTGGGGTCAGCACCAGCACCTCCTCCCACACCGAACCCCGGTAGGGATCTTGCAGGTAGTGCACCTCGTCGAGGACGATGACGTCCAACTGGTCGAGCATCGACGAGTTGGAGAACAGCATGTTCCGGAGGACCTCGGTGGTCATCACCACGATCGGGGCCTGGGCATGATGGGAGATGTCCCCGGTCAACAGCCCGACCCGGTCGGCGCCATAGCGGTCCGACAACTCCGAGAATTTCTGGTTGGACAGCGCCTTGATCGGCGTGGTGTAGAAGGCCTTGCCCCCGCGGTCCAGGGCCGTGGCCGCCGCGTAGTCGGCGATGATGGTCTTCCCCGATCCGGTCGGGGCCGACACCAGCACCGACTCCCCCCGGTCGATGGCATCCATCGCCTCGTGCTGGAAGGGGTCGAGCGGGAAGCCCAGACCCGCCTCGAACCCGGCCCGGAGCCCGGCTCGGTCAGTTCGATCGGCTCGGGGTTCCCGGGCCCGAGCCTGGTCCCGGCCCCGGCTCAACGGTTCAGGATCTTACCGACGACGATCGACGCCTCGTAGAACAGATAGAGGGGGATGGCCATGGCCATCATCGAGAACGGGTCGGAGCTCGGGGTGACCACCCCGGCCACCACCACGATCAGCACGATGGCCCATCGGCGCCAGGACGACAGCTGCTTGGGCGTGAGCACCCCGGCGATCTCCAGGGACACCAACAGCACCGGGAACTCGAAGGTCAGCCCGAAGACGGTCATCAGCAGCACGATGAGGCTCAGGTACTTGGTCGGGTCGAGGATCTGGTTGAGGCTGGGGCCTCCGACCGAGTCCAGAAACCGCAGGGCGTGGGGGAAGGTCACATACGCCACCAGGCATCCGAGGGCGAACAGGGTGATGGAGGCGACGATGAAGGGGATGGCGTACTTCTTCTCCTTCGGGTTCAACCCCGGGGTGATGAACCGCCACAGCTCCCACAACAGGACCGGCGATGCCGCGAACAGTCCCCCGTAGGCGGCGATCTTCACCCGCAGGGACAGGCCGTCGAGCGGCCCGGTGATGTAGAAGGCGCAGTGGTGGGGGGCCGCCTGGCAGTACGGCTCCTTCAGAAAGTGGAGGATCGGGTTGTAGACGATGAAGGCCACGGTGGCCGCCACCAGGAACGCCGCCGCACACACCAGCACCCGGCGCCGGAGCTCGGTGAGGTGCTCGACCAGGGTCATCGAGTCGGGGCGGGACCGGGTCTGGTTGCGCCGCTTCAGGCTGAGAGCCATCGTGTTCGTCCTCGAGCCGCCGGCGATCGGTGATCGGCGCTGACTAGTTCATGCCCGGGTCGTCGGGCACCTCGACGCCGGACACCCGCACCTGGTGGACCACCCCGCCGGTCCCCGGAGGCGGGATGCCCGGTGCCCCGCCGCCGTCCTCCTCCTCCTCCACCGACACGATGCCCGCCGGCCGGTTGCCGTTGGTTGACGGTTGGACCCCGTCGCCGACCGCCGTCACCGAGCCGGTCCCGTCGGCCGTCGCCGACACCGCGCCGTTCTCCGACTCGTGGGCGTCAGCCAGGTCTCCGAGGAAGGTGAGCGGCGACCTCACCGCCTGGGCGATCTTGTCGGTGGGCGGGAGGTCGGGGAACGATCCCCGGACATCGGTCTCCAGCCGCTCCCGGAACCGCCGGAAGTCGCCCCACAGGCCACCGATCTGCTTGGCCACCTTGGGGAGCTTGTCGGGTCCGAGGACGACCAGGGCCACCACCAGGATGACCAGGATCTTGGCGGGACTGAGGAA
>DASZNG010000129.1:0-13692 GCA_035551535.1 Acidimicrobiales bacterium
CCGGAGGGGCCGCCTCGTGAGCGCCGACCCAACCCGGTGGTTCCTGGGCGTGGACGTCGGCGGCACCTTCACCGACGTCGTCCTGGCCGATACCCGGGGCGGTGTCGACGTCATCAAGGTGAGAACCACCCCCGAAGACCAACGCGAAGGGGTGGCCGAGGGAGTTGCCGCCCTCCTCGCCGCCCACCGGGTAGACCCTGCCTCGGTGGTCCGCCTGGTGCACGGGACCACCCTGGCCACCAATGTGATCCTCGAACAGCGGGGCACCGACATCGCCTTCGTCACCTCCCGCGGCTTCGGCGACATGCTCCGCCTCGGGCGCGAGTTCCGCCAGGAGGACGAGCGGTTCGACCTCTTCTTCCGGACGCCGGCCCCGCCGGTTCCCCAGTCGCGCACCTTCGAGGTGGACGAGCGGATCGACGCCGCCGGCCGGGTAGTGGTCCCCCTCGACACCGCACAGGTGGAGACGGTGGCGGCCGAGGTCGCCGGGTCCGGCGCCGCGGCGGTGGCCATCTGCCTGTTGCACGCCTACGCCCACCCGGCCCACGAGGAAGTGGTGGCCGAGGCGTGCCGGTCGGCGATGCCGGCGACCGCCTATGTGGTCACCTCCTCGGAGGTGTGGCCGGAGATGCGCGAGTACGAGCGGGCCATGACCACCGTGATGTGCGCCTACGTGGGTCCGGTGATGTCCGGCTACCTGGCCGGCTTGGGAACCCGGCTCGACGCGCTGGGCATCCGCTGCCCCATCGAAGTGATGGAATCGAGTGGCGGGGTCATGTCGGCCGCCTTGGCCGCTCGCCGCCCCATCGCCACCGTGGAGTCGGGCGGGGCGGCGGGGGTGATCGCCGCCGGTTTCGTCGGGCGGCTCATCGACGTCGACGAGGTGATCTCCTTCGACATGGGCGGGACCACCGCCAAGACCGGGGTGGTGCGCCACGGCCGACCCGACATCACCCACGACTTCCACGTCGGGGGCATCGGCAGCGCCGGCGGGGCCCGGCCGGGGTCGGGCTACCCGGTGAAGATCCCGGTGGTCGACCTGGCCGAGGTGGGGGCCGGCGGGGGCAGCATCGCCTGGGTGGATCCGGGAGGCGCGCTGCGGGTGGGTCCGCGCTCTTCAGGATCGGTTCCCGGTCCCGCCGGTTACGGGCTGGGTGGCACCGAGGCCACGGTGACCGACGCCAACCTGGTCCTGGGCTATCTCCGGCCCGGCAACCTCTCCGGCGGGGTGTCGCTCGACCCCGAACTCAGCGAGAAGGCCATCCAGCAGGCGGTGGCCGGCCCGCTCGGCCTCGACGTCACCGGGGCGGCGCGGGCCATCCACGATGTCGCCAACGCCAGCATGGCCGCGGCCATCCGGGTGGTGACCGTCCAGCGGGGGATCGACCCGCGGAGCTTCACCCTGGTCGGGTTCGGCGGGGCGGGCCCGATGCACGCGGCTGAACTGGCGGAAACCTTCGGGATCACCAACGTGGTCATCCCCCGGGCCGCGGGGGTGGCCTCGGCGGTCGGGCTGGTGACCGCCGACCTCGCCGCCGACCGGATCCTCACCCGGTTGATGCCGGCCGACACCGCCCATCCGGCAGAGGTGGCGGCCATCTTCGCTCGGCTGGAGGACGAGGCGGTGGCCGAGCTGCCGGGGGGAGGCGGCGAGCTAGTGGTGAGCCGGGCGGTCGACGTCCGTTTCCGGGGTCAGGCCCATCAGCTCACGGTGCCGGCGCCGAACGAGCCGGTGACCCGCCACACCCTCGAGGCCGTTGCCGCCGGCTTCGTCCGGCAGTACCACGAGATCTACGGGATCGAAATGGAGGGCCCCCAGGAGCTGGTGAGCTTCCGGGCCCGGGTGTTGCGCACGGTGGAGAAGTTCGCCCCGGAACCCCACCCGGACGACGGACCGGTGGCCTCCCCGGAGCCGGCCGCTCGTCGGACGGTCACCTTCGCCGGATCGGTGGTGGATGCCTGCCCGGTCTACCTCTGGTCCGACCTCGGCCCGGGGAGCACACTGGCCGGACCGGCGATCATCGAGGGCCTTGACACCACCGTGGTGACTCCCCCCTCCCATGGCGCGGCGATCGACCCCTGGGGCAACGTGGTCCTGACCCGGGTGGCGGCCGGTACATGAACGGGACCCGATCCGGCGGCGACCGTCGGCGGCACCCCACGGGGTTCAGCCGACCGAGCACTAGTCTTCGCGGAGCATCCCGTCGCCATCCGGCGACCCGGCGATGCCAGGAAGGCCGATGACCGCAACCAGCCGCTCCGATGCCACCGACCCCCGGGGGCGAACCACGGCCGTCGGCGACGCCACCCGGACCCGGTTGATGGAGGCGGCCGAGAGGCTGATCGCCGAGCGGGGGGTGGACGCGGTGTCGGTCCGGGACATCACCGCCGCCGCTGACACCAACTCGGCCTCGATCCACTACCACTTCCAGTCCAAAGAGGGACTCATCAACGCCATCATGGAGGACCGGGCCGGGCGGCTGGGCGAGCGACGCAGCTCCTACCTCCAATCCCTCGGCACCCAGGCTCCCTCGGCCCGGGCGGTGGCCGAGGCCATCGTGAACCCGACCTTCGAGTTCGTGGCCGGCCACGAAGAAGAGAGCGACACCGCCTACGTCGGGTTCCTGGCCGCCCTGCTCGACGACCCGACCATGGTGCCGGCCCTGGAGCGGTACTTCGCCAATCAGTACGAGGCCTACTTCGACGCCCTCCGCCGGGCCCGTCCCGAGCTCGACCAGGCCGCGCTGGTCAACCGGGTGTGCTTCGCCCTCCACCTGGTGCTCAACACGGTGTCCGAGCCGGCCCGGGGCCTGCGGACCTGGATCGAGCGCCACTATCCGCCGGCGGTGGACAGTATCCGCCAGGACCTCATCGACTTTCTGACCGGGGCGTTCGAGGCTCCCTGAGTCTCTTTCATACGTTTGATTGACTCTGATCGGATGCCGGCCTAGCCTGGCGTCGGAGCGAGAAGAAGGAGTTGGCGCGTTGACCACCACCAGTCGATACCTGCCGGCCCCGCCGGAACAGACCGGGGCGACGGCCTGGTATCCCGCCACTCTGGACGCCGCCGCCTACACCGTCGAGCTCGACCGGTTTGTGGCCGGGACCGAGCGACTCGGGGATCTGGGACCCGCGCCCGACGAACCTGTCCTCCTCCGGGGCGAGGTCGGCGCGCTGATCGTGCCGGCCGGCTTCGATCGGCTGGTCACCGAGGTGGGACGCCGACTCACCGACGGTCCGGGGTTCGCGGTGGTGAAGGGCTTCCCGGTGGACGGGGGCGGCCGGGGGGCGACCCAACTGTTCGCCTCGCTGATGAGCAGCTTCGGCAAGCTTCTCGCCCAGGACGTGCACGGCGACCTCCTGCACCTGGTCCGCACCACCGGCCTCGGAGACGATCGCCAGTACGGGTCGAAGGGCTCGGGCGAACTCCTCTTCCACACCGACCAGGCCGCCGCCCCGGCCGAGCAGCTTCCGGGCGTTCTCGGACTGCTTGCCCTCCAGCGGGCGGCTCGCGGTGGCCACACCCGGCTGGTGAGCGGGCATACCCTCCTCAACGAGTTGCGGGCCCGAGACGGCGCACTGGCCGCGTCGCTGTGTGTGCCGTCACCGTTCGCCCGCGACAACGACGGAGTGTCGTCGTCGGAACCGGTGGAGGCGGCCGCGGTGGTGATCGGTCGCGGTGGAAGGGCCCGGATCCGATTCAACCGCTACTTCATGGAGACCGGGGCCCGCCGCATCGGCGTCGGCCTCGTCCCGGGAGCGTCCGCCGCCCTCGACGCCATCGATGAGCTGTTCGACACCCGGCCCCTCGATGTCGAGCTGTTGCTCGAGCCCGGCGACGCGCTGGTGGCGGACAACTCGGTCATCCTCCACAACCGCACCGCCTACCAGGACGACCGGGACAACGTGCGGTGCCTGGTGCGGGCATGGGCACACTGAGCCAACCGGGGCCGGTGCCATGATCGACCTCCGCATCGTCGGCGGCACCGTGATCGACGGCACCGGTTCGCCCCGACGCCGGGCCGATGTCGGGGTCGACGGCGGGCGGATCGTGTCGGTGGACGACGACAGTGGCCCCGCCCGCCGCACCTTGGCGGCCGAGGGCATGGTGGTGGCCCCGGGATTCATCGACACCCACACCCATCTCGACGCCCAGCTGGCCTGGGACCCGCTGGCCACTCCCTCCACCCTTCACGGCGTCACCACCGTGCTCGGCGGCAACTGCGGCTTTTCCATCGCCCCGATGCAGCCCGACGCGGCCGACTACGTCCGCCGGATGCTGGCCCGAGTGGAAGGCATCCCGCTCGAGACGCTGGAGTCAGGACCGGAGTGGGGATGGACCTCCTTCGGCCAGTGGCTCGAGCGGTTCGACGGGCAGGTGGCGGTGAACGCCGGCTTCTCGGTGGGTCACTCCACTCTCCGCTACCTGAGCATGGGCCCCGACGCCGTCGGTAGCAACCCGTCGGAGGCACAGGCCGCCGACATGGCGCGGCGGCTTCACCAGGCCCTTGGCGATGGTGCCCTCGGGTTCACCTCCTCGCTGGCCTCCAGCCATAGTGACGGGGACGGTCATCCGGTCCCGTCGCGTTCGACCGAGTCGGCCGAACTGGTCAGCCTGGCCGCCGCGTTGCGTCACCACCCGGGCACCTCCCTGGGCATCAACCCCGGGGCGGGCCCCTTCGCCGCCGGGATGATGGACACCATGGCCGACATGTCGCGGGAAGCCGACCGGGTGCTCAACTGGAACGCGCTGCTGATCTACCAGCAACGGTGGGACGAGGCCCGCCAGGAGCTGGCGGCGTCCGACCACGCCACCGCCCGCGGAGGCCACGTGATCGCCGAGGTCGTCCCCGACCCCCGACGGTTCTACGTGAGCTTCCTCAGTGGGTTCTTGCTCGATGCGCTGCCCGGATGGGCGGAGCTGTTCAGCCTTCCCCTGCCCGAGCGGCGGGCCGCGCTCGGTGACCCGGGACGACGGGCCGGGTTGGCGGCCGGCGTCGAGTCCGACGCGGTACCGGCGATGCTCCGCAACCACACCGATCCGTCACGGATGACCGTCGTCCAGACCGCCAATCCGGACACCAAGCATCTGGCCGGGCGTCGAGTCGAGGAGATCGCCCGGGAGCGATCAGTGTCGCCGTTCGACTGCCTGGTCGACATCGCGGTGGCTGACGACCTGCGGGCCGTGTTCATGCCCGATCCGGTGGGAGACGACGACCGGAGTTGGGAGCTTCGGGCGCAGGTGATGACCGACCCGCGCACGGTGATCGGGGCCGCCGACGCCGGCGCCCACCTCGATGTGGCGTCGTCGTTCAACTACACGACGTCGCTGCTGGCCGGTGCGGTACGGCAGCGGGGGCTGCTCAGCCTCGAACAGGCGGTGCGGGAGTTGACCGATGTGCCGGCCCGCCTGTTCGGGGTGACCGGCCGCGGTCGGATCGGTGAGGGGTGGGTGGCCGACCTGGTGGTCTTCGACCCCGAGACCGCCGGCCCGATGCCCGAGGAGATCCGCGCTGACCTGCCTGGCGGGGCTCGGCGGATTTTCGCCGACGCCAACGGGATCGCCGCGGTGCTCGTCAACGGCGAGCCGATCCTCGAAAACGGCGACCACACCGGCCGGCTTCCCGGCACAGTGTTGCGGTCCGGCCGCGACACCGAAACGGTGACGGTGGCCGCCGCCCGAGCGCTGGCCGCGGCGGCCACCGGGCCCTGACCGGCCGATCGGCCCGGGACAGCAGATGGAAGACGCGCTGGAGGGACTCCGGGTACTGGACCTATCGACCTACCTGGCCGCGCCTCAGGTCTCAGCCATACTCGGCGACTTCGGGGCCGACGTGGTGAAGGTGGAACCCCCCGGCGGCGACCCCATGCGCCGGCTCGGCCCGGCCGGCGATGGGACGTCGCGGATGTGGACGCTGGTGGCCCGCAACAAGCGCAGCGTGGTGATCGACACCGCCACCGCCGCCGGGATCACCAGGCTCCAGGGGCTCACCGCCGCCGCCGAGGTGGTGGTGGTCAACCAGCCCGAATCGTTGCTCGATCGTTGGGACTGTACGCCGGCCGCCATCTCCGGGCGCAACCCGAGAGCGGTGGTGGTGACGGTCAGCTGCTACGGCACCGACGGCCCCTATGCCGGCCGTCCCGGAGCCGGCTCCCTGGCCGAGGCCTTCGCCGGCCTCACCGGGCTCACCGGGGAAGCCGACGGGCCGCCGATGCTCACCGGGGTGCCGATCGGCGACACCCTGGTGGCGCTGTCCGGGGTGATCGGGACCCTCCTGGCCTGCTACCACCGGGACGCCCGGGGCGGAGCTGGACAGCATGTCGACATCTCCATGTTCGAGCCGATCCTCACCCTGTTGGGCCCGGTGTTGGCGGGTTGGGACCAGACCGGCGCCCCACCCGTTCGTGGCGGGAGCCGGATCGCCGGCGGTGTGCCCCGCAACGTCTACCAGGCCGCCGACGGCACCTGGCTGGCGGTGTCGGGCACCACCGACGACCAGGTGGGCCGGCTGCTGCCGCTGCTCGGCCGAAACCGACCTGAGGACCTGGCGCGCTTCGGCCGTTCGGCCGAGCGGCTGCTGGCCGCCGACGAGCTCGATGCTCTGGTCGCCGGTTGGATCGCCTCGAGGGATGGCCCTGGGGCCCTGGCTGCACTGCTCGACGCCCGGATCCCGGTGGCCGCCGTGAACGACCTGGCCGAGGTGATCTCCGACCCCCACGTCCGGGCCCGCGGATCGATCACCGAGGTGGAAGGGGAAGGGGGTGGACCGGTGCTCCTTCCTGGACCGTCATCGCGTTTGGCCGCCACCCCCGGACACCTGCACGCGCCGGCGCCGGGAATCGGCGAAGGGGAGGCCGAGGTGCTGGACGGATGGCTGGAAGGTTGAGCGGGGTGCATCCCCGGCTGGGGCTCAACAGCCTGAGCACAGCCGGCTGGCCGCTGGAGCGGGACCTCGAGCTCTACGCCGATCTCGGAGTGGGCCGGGCCGGGCTGTACCTCGACAAATTGGTGGCCTGCGGCGAGGGACGAGCCGTCGACCTGGTAGCCGACGCCGGGCTGCAGGTGGACCATGTATTCGCCCGGGGCGTCGTCCCCGCCGATCCGGGCTCCTGGGAGGCTGATCGGCGGCGTCTACTCGGCGCGCTGGAGCTGGCCGAGTCGCTGGGGGCACCGGTGCTGACCATCACCACCGGTGCCGGTGGCCGCATGAGCTGGGACGAGTCGGCGGCAGCGATGGCCGAGGCGCTCGAACCGGTCGTGGCCGAGGCACGTCAACGGTCGATCACCCTGGCCATCGAGCAGACCCTGCCGGTGCGGGTCGAGGTCGGGTTCGTCCACTCGTTCGCCGACAGCGTGGCCCTGGCCGAGCGCCTGGGGGAAGGAATCGGGGTGGTTCTGGAGGCCGGATACTGCTTCGCCGAGCGCGATCTCGAAGTCTCGGTGCGCTCGGCGGCGAGTACGCTGGCCGTGGTCCAGCTGAGCGACCTCGTCGTGCCCAGTGCGGCCATCCCCGACCGGGCGGTGCCCGGCGACGGGGATATCCCCCTCGACCACATCGTCGGGCTGGCCCTCGGCAACGGCTACCCGGGTGCCTTCGAACTCGAGATGCTCGGGCCGCGCATCGAGGCGGAGGGCTACGAGCCGGCGTGCCGGCGGGCAGTCGCCTTCCTCGATGAGCTGCTCACCCGGATGCGGGCCTGAGGTCCGCGGGCCTGGCTGTCGCCGGGCGGGAATCCTCAGCCCGGTCGCACCACCTGCCCGGGGAGCCGTCCGGTCAGTTCCCCGTGGAGGACGATGGGGACCCCGTTGACCACGGTGGCGTGGACGCCGTGTCCCCACGCCTTGAAGCGCCCGACCCCGCCGGGGAGGTCGTGGACGAATTCCTTCTTCCAGGGGCCGACGGTGGCGGGATCGAAGACCATCATGTCCGCCCACCCGCCGGGCTTGAGCAGGCCCCGGTCGGCCAGCCCCACCAGCGCGGCGGGGATCTGGGTGATCTGCCGGATCCCCTCTTCCAGTGTCCACACTCCCCGGTCACCCACCCAGGTGCGGAGGAAGTAGGAGCTCCAGTCGGCCCCGTCGTCCCGGGCCAGGTGGGCGCCCCCGTCGGAGACCCCGATGATCATCCGCGGATCGCGCTGGGCGACGCCGACCGCCTCCGACCATTCCGGGCTCTCCGTCCGCCACCGGAACTCGGTGGCGAAGTCCTCGGCCAGGGCCAGGTCCAACAGCGCGTCGGCGGGGGCGACCCCCTGCTCGTCGGCGATGTCGCGAATCGAACGTCCCTGGAGCTTGTCGTGCTCGGGCAGCACCACCCGGTCGACATACACCGCATTCCACAGCGGTGGCGGGACGGTGGTGCCCTTCTCCGGGTCGCGGTTGTAGTTCTCGACGGCGTCGCGGAGCTCGTCCCTGGCTTCCGGATCGCGTAGGCGGGCGGCGCGCTCATCGGTGGGCAGCCGGAGCATCTCCAGCCAGGATGGCACGGCCAGGTAGTGCAGGTTGGCCGGGCCCACCGTGAGGCTCCGGTCGAAGGGACGGGTGATGAGCAGCGAGTACACCGGCGTCCCGGCCATGGTGGCCCGGTCGAGGAATTCGACCGAGGCCTCCCAGGTGGCGGTGGGGGCATCGACCTTGTTGCGGCCGCCCAGGCCCTGGATGATCACCGGCAGCCCGCTGGCCGCACCGATGTCGACCAGTAGCTGCTTGTCGGCGTCGTCGAGGCCGCCGATCGAGCTGGAGGGGAGGAAGGCGATCGACCCGGTGCCGGCCCGCCCGACCGCGGCGGCCAGGGCCAGGAGCTCGGCCCGCCCGCTCAGCCGGGAGGGGACCGGCCGGCCGTCATTGTCCAGATGGGTGGGGGCCGCCGACGACGACATCCCCGCCGCCCCGGCTTTCATCGCCTCGGTCAGCAACGCCATCATGCCGGCCACCTCGGCGTCGGTGGCCGGCCGGTCGCTGGCGTCCGCCCCCATCACCCATCGGCGAAGATTGGAGTGGCCGACGTAGCAGCCGAAGTTGACCCCGAGCTTGCCCCGCCGGCGGTCGAGGAACTCCGGGAAGGTGCCACACTCGTCCCAGCGCACCCCGCTCAGCGCCACCGGGTCCATGTTCTCCACCTGGGCGAAGATCCCGCCGAGGAAGTCACGGTCCTCCGACCGCACCGGAGCCGCGGAGAATCCGCAGTTGCCGGCGAGCACCGTGGTGACCCCGTGGTAGCAGGACATGGTGGCGTAGGGGTCGAAGGTGATCTGCGGGTCGTAATGGGTGTGGATGTCGACGATGCCGGGGGCGACCACCATGCCGCCGGCGTCGATCTCCTCGTCGGCGGTGTCCCCGTCCAACGGGCCCATGGCCGCCACCTTGCCGTCCCGGACCCCGACATCCACCCGCCGGCGGGGAAGCCCGGACCCGTCGACCACGAAACCACCTCGAACGACCAGGTCGTAGTGGTTGGTGTTGCCGGCCATCAGCGGCCCTCCTTTGTCCGGGGGCGTCGCCCACCGAGGTTGCAATTCTGCATCCTACTGGCGGTCCGGCTTACTCTGTCAATCGTTTGATTGCCAATAAAGGGACGGGCCGGTAGCCTGCTGGCGACCGCAGAAGGAGGGCCGGTGGGAGTTGCCACGATGTCCATCACACCTCTCACCCCGGCCATCGGCGGGGTGGTGGAAGGAATCGAGCTGGCCGGGCCCTTCGACGACGAAACGGTGGCGGGGTTGCGCCACGGTCTCCTGGCCCACAAGGTCCTGTTCTTCCGGTCCCAGCCGATGACCGAGGACGAGCAGGTCCGACTGGCCGGCTGCTTCGGGGAGATCGACCTTCCCCTGTTCCGGACCGCGTCCTCGGGGCGGCCCGAGGTGCTGGTGCTCGACCAGGTGGCACCCCGGGGCGAGGGGGCCGACAGCTGGCACGCCGACAACACCTACATGGAGACGCCCCCGATGGCGTCGATCCTCCAGGCCGTCCGGCTCCCCGATGTCGGGGGCGACACCTGCTTTGCCAGCATGGAGGCGGCCTACGACGCGCTGTCGTCGCCGATGCAGCAATTCCTGGACGGGCTCAGCGCGGTGCACTCCCTGGAGATCATGGCCGAACGCACCCGGCACGTGGCCAACGCCTCGCTGCGCGACGAGGTGGCCAAGTGGCCACCGGTGGTCCACCCGGCGGTGCGGATCCACCCCGAGACCGGCCGGCGGATGCTCAACGTGAACGCCAACTGGACCTCCCACATCGTGGAGTTGAGTCGGGCGGAAGGGGACGCGCTGCTGCGTTTCCTCTACCAGCACCTGCAGGCGCCCGAGTTCCAGGTCCGGTTCCACTGGGAGGAGGGGTCGGTGGCGATCTGGGACAATCGGGCCGTCCAGCACTACGCGGTGCCCGACTACGACGAGCGTCGGGTGATGCAACGGGTCACCATCACCGGCGACCGGCCCTTCGGTCCTGACCGGCCGGGGCGGCCATGATCGTGGACGGCAAGGTGAAGATCACCCAGCCTGACGGGCCACCGGAGAAGGAGCCGACCATGGGAGCACGCTTCGCCCACCTCGACGACGGGCCATGGCAGCAGGTGCGGGCCCTCGCCTTCGACGACGACGGCCGGACCGTCTCGGTGCGGGAGCGATGGCTCGACTTCTCGCCCAAGTTCCTGGCCCTCTACGCCGAGTGGGACCCCGGGATGATGATCCACGCCCACGGCCACAACTCTGACCACGTCATCTACGTGATCGACGGAGACATGACCTGCGGTGAAGTCCATTGCCCGACCGGGACCCATATCGCCCTCGACCAGGGCGACACCTTCGGGCCGTTCGTGGCCGGGCCGCAGGGGGTGGTGCTCTTCGAGGTCATGATGGGCGACCCCCGGTCGTTCCCGGCCGACCCGGACGGATGGAAGCGGCTGCTCGACCAGCACGGTGCCCGGCAACTCCCCAACCCGCCGGTCGACCTGCCCGCCTGGCTCGAAGACACCCGGAGCAGCTGACGTCGTGCGGGTCTCCTTGGGGCTGCCCACCCACCGGGTCGACCGGCCGGACGAATTCCTCTCCGGCGCGGCCATCGGGGAACTGGCCCGGGCCGCCGAAGCCGCCGGCTTCGACGCCGTCTACACCACCGAGCACCCGTTCCCGGGCGACGCCTGGCTGGCCCACGGTGGCCATCATGCCCTCGACCCGTTGGTGGCGCTGAGCTTCGCCGCCGTGACCACCACCTGGCTCCGGCTGCACACCAACCTGTTCGTGGCCGCCTACCGCAACCCGTTTCTGGCCGCCAAGTCGGTGGCCAGCCTCGATGTCCTGAGCGGCGGCCGGGTGATCCTGGGGATCGGAGCCGGCTACCTCCAACCCGAATTCGAGGCGCTGGGGGTGCCGTTCGAGGAGCGCAACGATCGCACCGACAATGCCATCTTGGCCATGAAGGCAGCCTGGACGGGAGCGTCGGTCGCCATGGACGGCCCCGGATATTCGGCCACCGGCAACACCATGCTTCCCCGCCCCACCCAGCGGCCCCACCCGCCGATTTGGATCGGGGGCAACAGCCGCCGCGCCATCCGCCGGGCGGTGGACCTGGCCGACGGCTGGTCGCCGTTCCCGACCACTCCGAAGACGGCGGCCCGGACCCACACCGCCTCGCTGTCCGGCCCGGCCGAACTGGCCGACCGCATCGGCTTCGCCCGTGACTACGCCACCGAGGTGGGGAGGACGGATTCGCTGGACGTGATCTTCATCCCCGAGGGCCTAGACATGACCCTGGCCAGCTACGACGCCGGGGTGGCGGTCGCCTCCTGCAAGGCCCTGGCCGGGGTGGGAGTGACCTGGGTGGCGGTGATGCTGCCGGGCGACACCCGGGACGCCCAGCTGGCCGCCATCGAGCGGTGCGCGATCGAATTGATTCCCGAGGTTCACCCCCTCTGAGCAGGGATCTTCTCCCGGATTTGGCTCCACTCAAACTCTTGCAAACGTTAGACTGACATGTTACGGTGCTGCCAGACAGCTCCCGGGGGGGACCCAGCGCCGATGCGCCGGCGCAACTCGTGACAGGTTTGACCGAGGCCGGGGCTGGGAAAGCGCAGACAGGGAGGGAAGTGGCGATGCACAAGACGTTGCGGACGATCGGCGGCTCAGCCGCCGCTCTGGTGATAGGGGCGAC
This sequence comes from Acidimicrobiales bacterium, assembly GCA_035551535.1. Lineage (GTDB taxonomy): Bacteria > Actinomycetota > Acidimicrobiia > Acidimicrobiales > RAAP-2 > DASZIT01. Next base: position 12,149 of record DASZNG010000129.1, read on the forward strand.
CCTGCTGGCCGCCTGCAGTAGCAACAGCAGCTCGTCGACCACCACCACCGGCGCCGGCGGCAACATCAACTCGTCGACCAACTCCGGTCCCAACACCCCCGCGCCCAAGCCGTTGGCGACCATGACCAACGTGACTCTGACCGTGCCCGCCAAGGTGGAGAGCTTCGCCGCCCCCATCGTGGCGCAGATGAACGGTGAGTTCACCAAGGAGAACCTGAACGTGACCGTCCAGCTGGATCCGGGCGGCGCCGCCTCCGAGCCCCAGGAGCTGGCCCAGGGCAGCGCCCAGGTGACCGAGACCGGCCTCAATGCCGGGACCCTCAACGCCATCCAGCAGGGCGTCGGGTTGCGCTACGTCGGGTACCCGTATACCTACCAAACCGGGGACAAGGAAGGGTTCTGGGTCGATAAGACCTACCTCAACAAGAACGGCACCCTGAATAAGGCGAAGCTCGCTACCTTCAAGATCACCCTCGGCACCGCCGGGGTCGCCTCGTCATCGGCGCTGCCCGTTCAGCAATGGCTGCAGAAATCCGGGGTGAACCTGTCGCAGGTGACGATCACCAACCTGTCGGGGGCAGCTCTGGTGACGGCGCTCCAGAACGGCGCCGTGCAGGGGGCCTACGCACTGTCTCCCTACTACCAGCCGCTGCTCACCGATCCGCGGTTCACCCTGGTGACCCCGACCCCGCTCGCCACCGGCGTCTACGAGATGAGCACGCAGTTCATCAGCTCCCAGCCGCTGGTGGCCCAGGCCATCATGCGGGCGTTGATCCGCACCGACCGCACCGACCTCGGACCCAACTACCGCAACAACGCCGCGGTGATGGGGATCATCTCCACCTGGCTGGGCATTCCGGCGGCCACCGTCGCCAACAACCCTCCGGTCGTCTTCAGCACCGACATGGACACCGCGGCTCTCGGCCCGCTGTTGACCGGGGTCCAGCAGATGTGGATCAGCCTCGGAGGTGTCCTGTCCTACACCAAGCCCTTGACGGTGAAACAGGTGGTCGATCCCTCGGTGGTCAACGCGGTATTGAAGTAGGCGCGGGAGCCCGGGGGAACGCCAACGACATCATGCCCGCCGCCGGGAGCGCTCCATGGACACGTTGATGTTGAATGGTCACGTGGGTGAGGTGATTGCGCAACCGCGGATCAACTTCGAGGCTGTCGAGCGGATCTTCGTCGACCGGCAACGGGAGGTGAAGGCCCTCGGCCCGCTCGACCTCGCCATCGGTGACGGCGAGTTCCTCTGCGTGGTCGGCCCGTCGGGGTGTGGCAAGTCCACCCTGCTCCGGCTGGTCGGCGGCCTCCTCCCGCCCAGTGCCGGGCGCATCGACATCGTCCAGCGGGATCCTGGCCGCCACCTGGTGGCCATGGTGTTCCAGGACCACAGCGTGTTTCCCTGGCGGACGGTGGCCCAGAACGTCCAGATGGGACTGGACATCGCCACCGATCTGCCCAAGACCGAAAAGCAGGCCCGGGTGGCCCACTGGCTCGACCGGCTCGGGCTCACCGATGTCGCCGGCGCCCATCCGTCCACC
>DASZNG010000130.1:0-19934 GCA_035551535.1 Acidimicrobiales bacterium
ACGTGTGTGGTCCCCGGCTGCGACGCCACCACCGGCTTGGAGATCGACCACCGGATCGTCGAAGTCAAAGACAACGGGCCGACGGCGCTGTGGAACCTAGCCAAGCTCTGCGCCCATCACCACGACCTCCGCCATCATGGCGGCTTCACCCTGGCCGGAGGGCCGGGCCACTGGCGGTGGATCCCGCCCGGGGCCGACCCCGACCCGCCCGGACCGCCCGGACCGCCCGGACCGCCCGGACCGCCCACCACACGACCTCGCCGAAACGGCAGAAACGGCAGAAACCGCACAAACGGCAGAGACGCCAGAAGCCGACCGGATCGGCGACCGGGCCCAGCCGAGCGCGCCACCCGGCTATTCCCGAAACAGGAGTGAGCCCGGGCGACCCGCCCGACCGAGGCTGACCCGGCGGAGCTCCCCTTCGTGGAGCCGGGTCAGCGCCTTCCGCATCCCCCGAACCTCACACTCATTTGGCGGCTGTCGACGCGGGTCCCGGGACGAGGGGTGCCTGGGGCGCGTAGGTGATGTCGGTCACCGGGCCCGGCACCTGGGCGCCCCCGGCCGTCGGCACCTCCACGGCCGTACCGGCAATCTCGAACAGGACACCGGTGATGCCCGGCTGGGCCATAGCGGTGAACACCACCTGGGCGATGGCCAGGATTTGACTGGGCCCGACCACCTGCACCGGGTTGGTGGTGAAATTGACGGTGGCGATCCCGTTGAGCACCGTCGCCACGATGTCGCTCGACTTGCTGGTGAGGAAGCTCTGGAGGCCGATGGACGACTCCGCCGAGGTGGGCCCCTCGAGCAGGGCGCCCATGATCTGGGTGAGGTTGGCCGGGGGAGCCACGTTGCGGAACACCGGAGAAAGGTGCTGGGTGGGAGCCACCAGGTAGATAGGTTCGGAAACCGATGCCACCGGGGGGACGGTCGCGGCCGTCGTGGTCGGGGAGGTCGGGTTGAGCAGGTTGAACGGAATCGCCTCCTTCGAAATGGTCGAGGGGGCGTCCTGGGTCGGGATGCCACAGGAGACGGCGACGATGGCCAGCGACAGGACCAGCGCCACAGCCCTGGGTCGCAACCCGGGTCGCAACCTGGGTCGCAACCCGGGTCGGACCCCGGGCTCGGCCCACGAACGGAAGCGAGCCCGCCGATGGCTCAGACGACTCACAGCAGCACCTCGGACCCGTCAGTCTCCGGCTGGGTGAGGGGCAGCTCGACGATGAATCTGGCTCCGCCCCCTTCCGCGTCCTCGATGCTGACGGTCCCGCCGTGCAGGTGTACGTGCTCGGTCACCAGGGACAGGCCCAACCCGGTCCCCTCGCCCGATGCCCGCTGGCCCGAGCGGGTGCCGCGGTAGAAGCGTTCGAACAGGTGGGCCCGGTCGGGGGGTTGCACCCCGGGACCGTGGTCTTCGACGATCACCCGGATGCTGCGGGCATCCGGACCGGCGCCCGGCGGTTCCCGATCCACGATGACCCGGGTCACCCCGCCGGCATAGTCGGTGGCGTTGTCGACCAGGTTGGCCATCACCCGCTCGAACCGGCGCTTGTCGACCCGCAGCCGCAGCCCATCCACCCCGAACGCCACCTCCACCGGAAACACCGGTTCGATGCGGTTGCCGTCTTCCCCGATGGGCGAGGTGGCCATGACCGCCTGACGCACCAGTTCGCCGGGGTCCACCTCGTCGAGGGAGAGCTCGGCCGAGCCGGCGTCGAACCGGGATATCTCCAAGAGGTCGTCCACCATCCGCTTGAACCGCTGGAGGTCCCCGTCGAGGAGCGACAGCGCCCGCTGGGCCCGAGGATCCAGCTCCTCCCGGTGTCCCTCGAGCACGCCGATCGAAGCCGACAGCGTGGTGAGCGGGGAGCGCAGCTCGTGGCTGACGTCGGAGGTGAACCGGGCCTCGCGCTCGATCCGGGACTGGAGGTTGCCGGCCATCCGGTTGAAGGCCGACGCCAGCTTCTGGAGGTCGGCGTCCTCACCGGCCTCGACCCGGGTGTCGAGTTGCCCGCCGGCGATGGCGACGGCGGCGTCGGTGATACCGACCAGCGGGCGCAGGGCCCGACCGCTGGCCCACCGGCCGACGGCGGCGCCGGCCACGGTGGTCACCAGCGCGGCGGCACCCAGGGCGAAGGCCAGGGCCCGCAGGGTCCCGGCCAGCTCCTGGAGGGAGACGACATCGAAGTAGGCGGAGTGGACGGCGGGAAGCGGGACACCCACCACCACCTGGACCGAGCCGTCCAGCGAGAACCGCTGGGTGGCGGGAGTACCCCCCAGGACCAGGGCCTGTTCCTGGGCGGGGATGGCGCTCTGGCCCACCGAGATCGACGTGGCGTACCACTGGCCCTTCCAGTTGACCACCGAACCCGGGAGGGTGTCGATGAGATCGACCAGCTGGTTCACCTGGGTCCCGGAGGCCTGCAGCGAGTTCCGGACCAGCAGCGCGTTCACATACGCCTGGCGTTGGATGGCCGTCTGGCGTTCGTTGAGGAAGCTCTGCCGGGCGGTGAAGTAGGTGATCCCGGCCAGAACCGCCGACAGCGCGAAGGCGCCGACCGCGAAAGCGGCGGTGACCCGGGCCCGCAACCCGAGGCGGCTCAACAGGCGGGTACGGCTCGGCGCCCCCAACCCTCAGACCGCCAGTTTGTAGCCCATGCCTCGGACCGTGAGGATGAACTGGGGGTTCCCGGGATCGGGCTCCACCTTGATGCGCAGCCGCCGCACGTGGACGTCGACCAACCGCCCGTCGCCGAAGTAGTCGTAACCCCAGACCCGCTCGAGGAGTTGCTCGCGGCTGAGGACCTTGCCGGCGTTGAAGGCGAGCTCACAGAGCAAGCGGAACTCGGTGCGGGTGCAGTGGACCTCCTCGCCCCCCCGCCTGACCACGCCGGCGTCCGGCTCGAGCTCGACATCCCCGAAGGTGAGCACCGAGGCATCGGTCTCGGCGGGCCGGCTGCGGCGGAGCAGGGCCCGGATGCGGGCGGCCAGCTCCTTGGCCACGAACGGCTTGGTGACATAGTCGTCGGCCCCGGCCTCGAGGCCGGCCACCACGTCGTGGGTGTCGGACCGGGCGGTGACCATGATCACCGGGACGGTGCTCTGCTTGCGGAGCGCCCGACAGGTCTCGAAGCCGTCGATGCCCGGCAGCATCAGGTCGATGAGGACCAGCTCCGGGGGCTCGTCGGCAAAGCGGGCGACGGCCTCCTCGCCGCTGGCCACGTCATCGACGGTGTATCCCTCGTCTTCGAGGGCGAGGCGCATGGACAGACGGATCCGCTCGTCGTCCTCGACGACCAGGATGCGGCTCATGCGACGATCATGGCACGACCGGCCTGCTCGGGTGGAGCCGAGCGGGTGTCCGGGATCAGCTATTGAGCCAGATCTGGGTGGGCCAGACCGCCCCGGTGATCATCCCGAACCCCTTGCCCCCCGCCGGCGTCGTCGGGTTGTTGAAGTTCTGCACCTTGGGCTGGGCGCCGATCGACCAGACGGTGCGGTCGGACCAGACGTAGGGGATGTCCTTGCCCATCAGCGAGGCCACCTGCTGGTAGGCGGCGGCCCGGGCGGTGGGATCGGCGGTCTGGCGCCCCTTCTGGAGGGCGGTCTCCATGGCCGAGTCGACGTTCCGGGCCATGTTGATGGAGAAGGAGGAGTTGATCTGGGTGGGGCTCCAGAAGATGTAGTTGAGATCGGGGTCGACGGCACCGAACTGTCGCCAGACCTGAGCCTCGAACGACCCGAGCAGCGCCACGTTGATGATCTGGGCCTGCTGGACCGGACTCAGGGTGACGGTCATCCCCACCAACTGCAGCTGGTTCTGGAGGTACTGGGCGATCTTGGTGGTGAACGGGTCGGGGACGTGATTGAGGGTCAGGCTGACCGGCGCCCCGGAGGACTTCACCTGTTGGACCAGCTGCTTGGCCTTGGTCGGGTCGTAGGCCGGATAGCCGTCGGCGGCGAAGAACGGGGAGCCGGAGACGAAGGGACCATTGGAGGTCGGGTTCACGCCCAGGTCGATCACCTGCGCGTACTGGGCCGAGCTGACGGCCATGGCCGCCGCCTGCCGCAACTGGGCGTTGTTGAAGGGTGGCTTGGACAGGTTGAGCAACATGCAGGCCATGTCCGGCTCGCCGGCCACGTGGGTGGAATCGTCGACGTACCCCAGCGACGAATCGCCCCGGAGGCTCTTGGTCACCGTCGAGGCCGAGGTGTGGATGATGTCGACGCTGTTGGACATCAGGCTGTTGAGCAACTGGTCGCTGTCGGGAATGGGCTTGTACTGGATGGTGTCGAGGTAGGGATAGCCCGGGCGCCAGTAGTGGGGGTTCTTGTTGGCGGTGAAGTGGTCGTTGGGGACCCAGCCGCCGTTGACGAACGGTCCGGTGCCCACCGGGTTCATGGTGCCGTTGGCGGTGTCCTTCAACATGGAGGGCGCGGCGATGAAGGCGATCTGCCCACCGATCCCGCCGGCCAGGTAGTAATTGAACGGGACCCACGGGGTGTGCATGGTCACTTTGACGGTCATCGGATCGGTGACCGCGATGCTGGCGATGTTGGTCACCGCCGGGCCGGTGAGTATCGAATCCTTTTGGGCGTTGAAGTTGTAGGCCACCGCCGCGCCATCGCAGGGGGTGCCATCGTGGAAGACGACGCCCGGCCGCATGACGACCGTCCATACCGTGTAGTCGGGGTTCGGGGTGATCGACTGGGCCAGGTAGGGCTGCACCGTCCCGTCGGCGCCGATGATGGCCAGCGGGTCGTAGACGGTGCGGGCGTAGAGGATCCCGGTGGTGTCGAAGGTGCCGGTGGTCGGATCGAACCCCTTCTCCTCGGCCTCCACTCCGAAGATCAGCTTCCCACCGGTCTTGGGGGCGGCGCTGGAGACACCGTTGGGGTGGGTCCCGGTGCCGGTCGACGTGGGCGAACTGGAGCCGGAGCTGCAGGCGTCGAGCAGCCCACCGCCGGCACCCAGAGCGACGATCCCGGCCCCGGTGACCGCCCCTCGAGCCAAAAACGAACGTCGGTCGATGCGCTCAGCCATGTTCCCCCCAGAGATCGTGGTGACGACGGTATGACGACAGTGTGTCGACGATGTGACGATACACGTCCTCTCGCCTCCGAGTACGGCATATCCCGGATCGGCGATGGTCGGAGTTTGGCCACCGTGTGCAGGTATTGTTGGTGGCATGCCGTGGGACCTGGATGGCTTCCGACGTTCGCTCGAAGGAATGTCGTCGGCCACGGTCAAGGCCTACCGGACCGACCTGGATGGTTTCGTGCAGTGGGCGGCCCGGGGCGGAACCGACGACCCGAGCCAGGTGGATCGGATGCTCCTGCGCCGGTACCTGGCCTACCTGGCCACCCGCCGGTATGCCAAGGCGTCCATTGCCCGGAAAGCGGCATCGCTCCGTTCTTACTTCCAGTGGTGCCTCCGGCGGGGGTTGATCACCGCCGATCCTTCGGCCCGGCTCTCGTCGCCGGCTCCCAATTCCCGTCTGCCCCGGATCCTCGGCCAGGCCGAGATCGGCCAACTGCTCGATCCTGTCGTCGGCGCCGATGGTGCTGGCGCCGACGGCCCCGGCACCGATCCCACCCGGTCGACGTCGCCCGAGATCAACACTCGCGACGACGCCGTGCTCGAGTTGCTCTACGGCAGCGGGCTCCGAGTCGCCGAGCTGTGCGGCCTCGATCTCGGCGACGTCGACCTCCGGGGGCGGAAGCTCACCGTGATCGGGAAGGGCTCGAAGCAGCGGCAGGTCCTGATGCACGAGCGGTGTGCCTCGGCGCTGGCCTCGTGGGTCAACCAGGGCCGGTCACCGATGATGAAGGCGTGCAGCCCGGAGGCCGCCCTCTTCTTCAATACCCGGGGGAACCGGCTCGGCCCCCGCGATGTCCGGCGGTTGCTGGACCGGCGATCTCCGGTTCCTACCCACCCCCACGCCCTGCGCCACACCTTTGCCACCCACCTGCTGGACGGGGGAGCGGATCTTCGGGTTGTCCAAGAACTGCTGGGCCATGCCAATCTGCAGACCACGCAGGTCTACACTCATGTCAGCAAGGACCGCTTACTTGCTGTCTACGGGGGAACTCATCCGCGGGCTTAGGGGGAGCTTTGGCTTCGCTCACAGAGACGACTGATCAGGGCGGACCGGGCCATGGCATCGCGAGCCAGTGGGCGGTCTACAAGAAATCGGGAGCCCGTGAGCTTCGAGATCAGCTCATCGTGCACTATTCCCCGCTGGTGAAGTTCGTCGCCGGCCGGATATCCGCCGGGCTGCCCCGCCACGTGGACGAGGCCGATCTGGCCAGCTACGGCATCATCGGGCTGATCGACGCCATCGAACGGTTCGATCCCGGCCTCAACGTCAAGTTCGAGACCTACGCGATTCCCCGCATCCGGGGAGCCATCATCGACGAGCTCCGGTCGATCGACTGGGTGCCCCGGTCGGTCCGGACCAAGGCCCGGGCGGTCGAGCAGTCTTACGCCACCCTGCAGGCCACCCTCCACCGGACCCCCACCGATGACGAGGTGGCCGCCGACATGGAGATGACCCCCAGCCAGTTCCAAAAGGTGCTGCGGCAGGTCTCGGTCACCGGGGTCGCCGCCCTCGACCAGGTGTTCCGGGACGGCGAGCGCTCGGACCGGCCGACCCTGGGCGAATCGCTGCCCGACGCCGCCGCCGGGCCGATGGCGATGTTCGAGGTCCAGGAGACCAAGGAAGGCCTGATCCACGCCATCAACGAGATGGGCGACCGGGAGAAGATGGTCATCACGCTCTATTACTACGAGGGGTTGACGCTGGCCGAGATCGGCGAGATCCTCGGCGTCACCGAGAGCCGGGTCAGCCAGATCCACACCAAGTCGGTGCTCCAGCTGCGGGCCAAATTGGCGGACCGGCCCGACGGGGACGGCCCCAACCGGGGTGGGGCCCAGCGGGGCGGCAAGGGAAAAGGCGGTCGGTCGATCCCGCCGACGGTGAACGTCGCCGCCAGCTGAGGTCGGCGCCCGCCGCCGCCAGCTGGCGGCGCCCGCCGCCGGCGATCTCGACGGCCAGCGGGCCGGGTTCGACGGCGGTGATCTGCCTCCGTCGGCCCCTCGAGTGGAGGAACTCCCGGTTGGGCCACTATAATCGGCGCTGCCTCACCGTTCGGTGGGCATTCGCGAGAAACCATCACGCACCCGGCCGCGTCTACGGTCGCCCTCTTTTGGGGTGTTGTCGTCGGGGAAGACCAACCGTCAGAGGAGCAATATCGTGGCTGTCGTAACCATGAAGCAACTGTTGAGCGCGGGTGTCCACTTCGGCCACCAGACCCGCCGGTGGAACCCCAAGATGCGCAGGTTCATCCTTGGCGAGCGCAACGGGATCTACCTGGTCGATCTGCAGCAGACGATGAAGGGGATCGAAGAGGCGTACTCCTACACCCGGGATCTGGTCGCCGGGGGCGGAAGCATCCTCTTCGTGGGCACCAAGAAGCAGACTCAGGGACCGATCGCCGCCTACGCCGACGCCTGTGGCATGCCCTACGTGAACGAGCGCTGGCTGGGTGGGATGTTGACCAACTTCCAGACGGTGTCGACCCGGGTGAAGCGCATGAAGGAATTCGAGGCCATGGAGAAGGCCGGTGACTTCGAGGCCATGCCCAAGAAGGAGGCACTGCGCCACACCCGGGAGCTGGAGAAGCTGCAGCGCAACCTGGGCGGCATCCGGGGGCTGGCGAAGCTTCCCGACGCCATCTTCGTCATCGACACCAACAAGGAGCACATCGCGGTCACCGAGGCCAACAAATTGGGCCTGCCCATCGTGGCCGTGGTCGACACCAACTGTGATCCCGACGTGATCTCCTACGTGATCCCGGGCAACGACGACGCCATCCGCTCCGGCGCCCTGCTCTGCCGGGTGATTGCCGACGCCGTGGTCGAGGGCCGGTTCATCGCCGAGCAGCGCCCGGCGCCCAAGCCGCCGGCTCCTCCGTCTGCCCCGTCTGCCCCGGCCGCATCTTCGGCTCCCGCAGCCGCGGAGGCGACGGCCCCCGCCACCACCGCTCCCATCCCGCCGCCACCCGCGCCCTCCCCGGCAACCGGGTCTCCGGCAACTGCGGCTCCGGCTCCGGCGGCAGCAGTCGCACCGGCGGAGGCACCGGCTCCCGCCGAAGCCAAGAGTGCGGCCCCGGCACCCACAACCGGAGCTCCCATCCCGCCGCCGCCCGCCCCGTCCCCGGCAACGGCGGATCCGGCTGAAGCCGAAGCCACCGCTCCAGTGGAGGAGACAACAGAAACCACAACAGAAACCGACACCGACACCGAAACCGACACCGAAACCGGAACCGAAACCGGAACCGAAACCCCCACACCGACCCCCGCAACTGAGGAAGCCTGACCATGCCCGCATTTTCCGCCAAGGACGTACAAACATTGCGCCAGTCCACTGGCGTCGGCATGCTCGATGCCAAGAAGGCCCTCGAGGAGAACGAAGGGGACTTCGACAAGTCGGTGGTGTGGCTACGCGAGCAGGGTCTGGCCAATCAGGCCAAACGGGCCGACCGGGAGGCAACCGAAGGGGCGGTCGCCATCGGGCGAGCCGGCAACGTGGCGTCGATCGTGCAGCTGCGGTCGGAAACCGACTTCGTGGCGAAGTCCGATGAGTTCAAGACCATGGTCTCCGAACTGGCCGACCTGGTGGCCGTCGACGGCGAGTCGGCCCTCGACACCCGGGCGGCCGATCTCGAAGACATGAAGACCCGGCTGAAGGAGAACATCTCCATCGGCCAGGTCGTCCGCATCGAGGCTCCCGCCGATGGCGCCGTCGACAGCTATCTCCACCTCCAGGCCGGACGCGGCGTCAACGCGGTGGTGGTGGCGGTGTCAGGTGGGACCGAGCAACTGGCCCACGACGTCGCCGCCCACATCGCTTTCGCCCGCCCGACCTACATCCGCCGGGACCAGGTTCCCGAGGCCGACGTGGCCGCCGAGCGGGAGGTGGTGGAGAAGATCGCCCGCACCGAGGGCAAGCCGGAGGCCGCCCTCCCCAAGATCATCGAGGGCCGCCTCAACGGCTGGTACAAGGAACGGGTCCTCCTCGACCAGGCCTACATCAAGGACGAGAAGCAGACGGTGGCGAAGTTCTTGGGCGATGCGTCGGTGACGCAGTTCGCCCAGGTTGTCATCGGCGACTGAGTCCGGCGTGGGCAATCGGCGGAGGATCGTCCTGAAGATGTCGGGGGAGGCGTTGGCCTCCTCGGCCTCCGATGAGACCATCGATGCCTCCATGGTCGAGCGGATCGCCGCCGACATCGCCGGGGCGCGCGCCGACCTCGATCTCGAACTGGCCGTGATGGTCGGTGGCGGCAACATCTGGCGGGGCACCACCGGCGCCGGTGCCGGCATGGATCGGGCCACCTCGGACACCATGGGGATGTTGGGCACCGTCATCAACGCCCTGGCCCTCCAGGACGCGCTCGAGCACCACGGACAGGTGACCCGGGTCCTCTCGGCCGTGCAGATGGCCGAGGTCGCCGAGCCCTACATCCGTCGTCGGGCCATCCGCCACCTCGAGAAGGGTCGGGTGGTGGTGTTCGCCGCCGGCATGGGGAACCCGTTCTTCACCACCGATACCTCGGCGGCGCTGCGGGCGGCGGAGATCGAGGCCGAGATCCTCTGCAAGGGCACCCATGGCGGGGTGGACGGGGTCTATTCCGCCGATCCTCGGCTCGACCCCACCGCCACCAGGTACGACGAGGTGTCGTTCATGGAGGTGGTGTCGAAGGACCTCCGGGTCATGGACCTCACCGCCATCACCTTCTGCCGGGACAACGGGCTCCCGATCCGGGTGTTCGACCTGATGGGCGAAGGCAACATCCGAAAAGCCCTGAGTGGCGAGCCCATCGGGACTCTGGTCCGATGAACCCGCTGCACCCGATGCACCCGATGCGCCCGATGCACCCGACGAGTCAGTATGAGCCCGATGAGCAGGGTGAACAGGGAGAACTTCCAGGTCACGGCGGCCACCGGTGGTGGGCAACGGTGATCGCTACGCTGGTGGACTGATGGACAACGAACTGACCGATTTAGTTGTCCAGGATGCGCAGGAACGTATGGAAAAGGCTGTCGAACACGCTCAGGCCGAATTCAGCGCCATCCGGACCGGTCGGGCCACCCCGGCCCTGGTCGAGCACCTGAAGGTCGACTACTACGGGACGGAGACGGAGTTGCGGGCGATGGCGGGCTTCAGTGTGCCCGAGGCGCGCCTCCTGGTGATCTCCCCCTACGACAAGAGCTCGCTGGGTGCCGTGGAGAAGGCGCTTCAGAACTCCGACCTCGGGATCAACCCGTCCAACGACGGCACGGTCATCCGCCTCTCCTTCCCGATTCCCACCGAGGAGCGGCGCAAAGAGCTGGTGAAGGTGGTCAAGCAGAAGTCGGAGGACGGCAGGGTCACGATCCGCAACGTACGCCGGGCCGCCCGTCACGAGCTCGAGGCTCTGCAAAAAGCCGGCGAGCTGTCTAATGACGAGTTGAAGCGGGTAGAAGAAGAACTCGACAAGATCACCCAGGTCCAGGTGGCGGCCATCGACCGATTGCTGGCCCACAAAGAGCAAGAGCTCCTCGAAATCTGAAACATGGCCGGGCCCGGTTGGGTGTAGCCATGGAAGGGGAAAACCGACGTGCACGACGGTGACGACCGGCGAGAAGATGAGGTGGAGGAGGACGACATCCGCCGACGGGCCGCGGGGCTGAGCGGCCCCTCCACCGACCAGGTGCGGATCGTCGGGGCGGAGGTGGCCGGCGAGGTCACCCAGGTGGTCCCGGCGGTGTCCCGCGCCGACCTCTTCGGTGAGTCCGCCGAACCCCCGGATGCCGACGGCGACGAGGCCGCGGTCCACCTGACCAATGAGCCGAGCGACCCCGAGACCATGGGCCACGCGGTCCGGCCGGTGCTCCCCGGGGAGACCATCGTACCGATGGGTTCGCCGTCGGCCACCCAGCTCCCGCACTGGACGGAGGCTCCCACTGGACAGGTCCCGGCCGTCCTCAACCGCGACAACGACGAGGGGAGCGGGTCCCGCTCGGGGATCTCCGCCCCGTCCTGGCGCGAGGAGAACAGCGACTGGGTGGCGCAGGAAGAGGAGTTCGAGCCGGCCATGTTCGGCGACGACGAGGACGCCCTCGGGTCCCTGGACGAGACCAACCGGACCGACGTCGAGCGCCGGCCGTGGGAGTTCGACCTCCCGTCTTCCGAGACGCCCAGGGTCGGGCGGTCCCGGAGGGCCGGCGGACTGGGCCGGGCGGCGACGGCAGGGACCGCAGGGACCGGAGCCGGTCGCTTCGGGACCTCGTCAACGCCGCGATCCTCCCCCGACCCCGAGCCCGCCATCGAGGACCAGTTGACCACCCAGCTACCGGCGGTGCCCCGGTCGCCGGAATCGCCGGAATCGCCCGGCTCCCCAGCGTCGCCCGGCTCCTCAGCGTCACCGGGGTCACCCGGGTCGCCGGGACCGGCATGGGTCGAGGGCGTCGGCTATGCCGATCCGGTCGGCGCCGGCAGCCGCGGCGGGGAGCGGGAAGGACGGCTGCCCTCCAGCCGGACCACCGGGGGGATGGAAGCACCGGCCGAGCCGGACGACCCCGAAGAAGAAGAAGTCGTCGACGACCTCCCCGGCCTCCAGCGGACCCGGCCGACCGGCAATGCCCGGGTGGGCCGTATGCGCCGGGGCGGGATGCGGGCTGACCGGGTGAGGGCGAAGCGACCCGAAGAGATCGACTCGATGATGGATCCGCCACTGGCGGCCGAGCCACCGGGGGCCAGCGTCACCGCGGTGCCCGGTGCCGGGCGCCGACGGGGTGGGCTGGCCGGGTTGGCCGCCGCCGACAGCGCCACCGAGCGATCCGGCCGGCTCGGCCGGCGACATCGGGACGAGGAGGCCGCCCGCCGCGACGCCGACATCGAGGCCGATGAGCGGCTGGACGCCGAGGCCTACGCCCGCGATCACCCCTACCCCGATTCCCGACCTGACAACGGCACCCCGACCACCGGCGCCACGACGGCCGGCCCGACCGCCGGCACCGCCACCCAGGTCGATCCGTACGGGCAGCCGCTGCTCCCGGAGGACACCCGCGGGGGCCGGGGGCGGGGCGGGGGCGACCCCACCCGCTACCGGGACGCACCCATCGACGAGGCCGGCGACGGGCCCCTCGGCGGCGGGCCCCCGGTTCGGCGACTCCACATGCCCTCCCGACTCGGCCGCGACGGCGCCGACGGCGAGCGGCACGAGGGCGGGGAGGCCAGCATCCGGGTGCGGGTGATCACCGGCATCGTCGCCGTCGCCGTCACCCTCCTCGTCTTCAAGTTGGGAACCGCGCCGGCCCTGGTGCTCTGCGCGGTGGTCGTCACCTTCGCCGCCGGCGAGTGCTTCGGAGTCATGCGGCGGGCCGGATACCATCCGGCCACCCTGCTCGGCCTGGTCGGCACCGTGTCGTTGATGGTGGCGGCCTACAACAAGGGTCCGGCCGCCATCCCGTTGGTGCTGGTGCTCATCGCGGTGTTCACCATGCTGTGGTACCTGTTCGGTATCGAACGGGGATCGCCGCTGGCCGGCAGCGCCTCCACGGTGTTCACCGTCGGCTGGATCGCCCTGTTGGGCTCGTACTCGGCGTTGCTGCTGTCGCCGTCGGAGTTCCCCAACCGCACCGGCATCGCCTTCCTGCTGGGAGCCATCATCGCCACGGTGGCCAACGACGTCGGGGCGATGGTGATCGGCGGGTGGATCGGCCGCCATGCCCTGGCTCCCAACGTGAGCCCCCACAAGACCTGGGAGGGCCTGCTGGGTGGCGCGGTGTTCTCCGTGGTCATCTCCGCGGCACTGGTCGGGGACATCCACCCCTGGACCCCGGCCCACGCCGCCGTCCTCGGTTTGGTGGTGGCGGTGGTGGCGCCGATCGGCGATCTGTGCGAGTCCCTCCTGAAGCGGGACCTGCGGATCAAGGACATGGGCTCCATCCTTCCCGGCCACGGAGGGGTGCTCGACCGGGTCGATGCCCTGCTGTTCGTCCTGCCCGCCACCTACTACCTGGTGCGCGCCCTCAACATTGCCTGATCTTCGGGCAGGCTAGAGGGGTGACCGCGATGACGCCCACCACGGCGACCACCGTCAGCCTCATCGGTTCGACCGGGTCGATCGGCACCCAGGCCATCGAGGTCATCGAGTCCTGCCCCGACCGGTTCACGGTCGTCGCCCTCGGCGCTCAGACCTCGATCAAGGTGCTGGCCGACCAGGCCCGCCGGTTCCACCCGTCGGTGGTGGCCATCGGAGACGAGTCGCTGGCCCCGGAGCTGGGCCGGATGCTGCCCCCCGGCGTCGAGGTGGTGACCGGGCGCGAGGGGCTGGCCCACATCGCCACTCTGGCCGAGGTCGCCGTCAACGGGGTGGTCGGATTCGCCGGGTTGACGGTCACCCTGGCCGCCCTGGAGGCCGGCCGCCGACTGTGCCTGGCCAACAAGGAGTCGATCATCGCCGGCGCGCCGGTGGTGCAGCGGGCCCGCCGCACCCCGGGGGCGGAGATCGTGCCGGTCGACTCCGAGCACTGCGCCATCCACCAGTGCCTGCGGACCGGCGCCCCGAACGAGGTCAACCGTCTGTTGATCACCGCCTCGGGGGGTCCGTTCCGGGGTCGCAGCCACGACGAGCTGGCCAACGTCGAGGTGGCCGAGGCGCTCAGCCACCCGACCTGGTCGATGGGCCCGAAGATCACGGTGGACTCGTCCACCCTCATGAACAAGGGGCTCGAGGTGATCGAGGCCCACGAGCTGTTCGGCATCCCCTTCGACGCCATCGACGTGGTGGTCCACCCTCAGTCGATCATCCATTCGATGGTGGAGTTCAGCGACGGGGCGGTGGTCGCCCAGCTGTCCCTGCCCGACATGCGCCTCCCCATCGGCTACGCCCTCATGTACCCCGATCGCCTGCCGGTGCCGTTCGGCGCCATCGACTGGACGGAACTGAGCCGGCTCGACTTCGAGCAGCCGGATCGGTCGGTGTTCACCTGTCTCGACCTCGCCTACCGGGCCGGGCGGGAGGGCGACCTGGCTCCGGCGTGGCTGAATGCGGCCAACGAGGTGGCGGTGGCCGCCTTTCTCGGCGGGCGGATCGGATGGTGCGCCATCGCCGAGGTGGTGGCCGAGACCCTCGACGCCTACCAACCGCCGGCCGGCGAAGGACCCGCGTCCCACACCGACGGGGCTCCGGCCCGCACCGTCGAGGACGTGCTCGAGGCCGATGCCGCCGCCCGCCGGACCGCCGACCGGGTGGTCACCGCCCGGGAGTCGGTGGGGTGAGCACCGCCGAGACGTCGGCGGAGCCGGCCCCGGCACCCACCCTCCCGCCTCCGGGCCCACCGCTGCGGTTCCCCGAAACAGTGAAGTCCCCCCGCCAGTCCGCCTTCGAGCTGGCGGTGATCGTGGCCGCCATCGTGGCCTTCACCGTGCTCACCGGCACGACCGACATCGCCATCATCGTGGCCTGCATCGTGGTCATCGTGATGGTCCACGAGTTCGGCCATCTGTTGGCGGCCAAGCACGGCGGCATGAAGGTGACCGAGTACTTCCTCGGCTTCGGTCCCCGGCTCTGGTCGTTCCGGCGGGGGGAGACCGAGTACGGGATCAAGGCGTTCCCCCTCGGGGGCTACGTGAAGATCCCGGGGATGACCAACCTCGAAGAGGTGGACCCCGAGGACGAGCCCCGCACCTACCGCCAACAGCCGTTCCACGCCCGCTTGCTGGTGGCGCTGGCCGGGTCGTTCATGCACTTCGTGATGGCCTTCCTCCTGCTGTGGTCGCTGCTCACCTTCGTGGGGATCCCGAGCTCGTCCCAGATACAGATCCAGGACGTGTCCTCCATCGCCGGCAAGACCAGTCCGGCCGCCGCCGCCGGGATCAAGCCCGGGGACATCGTGGTGTCCATCGACGGGAAGACCGTCAACGGCAATGCCGACGTCCTCACCCACGCCATCCAGAACCATCCCGGCCAAGCGATCCCGGTGGTGGTGGACCGGGGCGGTCACCGGTTGCAGCTCACGGTGACCCCGGCCAACGGCCGGGCGGTGCACGAGACGGGCGCGGTCGCCCCGGTCGGAACCGCGCCCTATGGGGTGATCGGGGTCGGTCTCGGATCGCCCACCGTGCGGTCCAGCCCGCTCCATGCGGTGGGGACGACGGTGGTCGACATCGGTCACTTCACCGGGTCGACGGTGAGCCTGGTCGGCCGTCTGTTCTCCCCCTCGTCGATCTCCTCCTGGTTCCACCAGGTGGCCAGCGCCCAGGCGGCCAGCCAGGCCACCGCCAACGGCACCCGGGTCTCCTCGATCGTCGGGGCGGTGGGCACCGGCGGACAGGCGGTGAAGGCCGGGATCGGCGACACCCTGATCTTCCTGGTCTCGATCAATCTGTTCCTCGGCGTGTTCAACCTGTTCCCGATGCTGCCGCTCGACGGCGGCCACGTGGCCATCGCCGTCTACGAGAAGGTCCGGACCCGCGGCCGCAAGATGCTGTACCACGCCGACGTGGCCAAGTTGATGCCGTTCACCTGGCTGATGCTGGCCTTCCTCGGCGTGCTGTTCACCACCGCCCTGTTGAACGACCTGCTCCATCCGATCGCCAATCCGTTCAACTGAGCGCTCGAACGGAAGCCCCGGGTTGACGCACGCCCCGGCCGGCTCCGGCATTGACGACCGGGATGGCCAGCTGACCCCACGAATGTCACTGAGTTGGCCCAATGTTTGCCGTTGCGCCTACCGGTAACCGGGGCGGCCCCTCTAGCATGGGGACATGGGACGAACCGCGTGGACCACCGCCGAACGGCGACCGACCCGGCAGATCCAGGTGGGCGGCGTGGCCGTCGGGGGCGGAGCCCCGGTCACCGTGCAGTCGATGACCACCACCAAGACGGCCGACGCCGAGGGCACCCTGAGCCAGATCTACGCGCTGGCCGCCGCCGGCGCCGACATCGTCCGGTGCACCTGTAACGAGGAGGCCGCCGCCGAGGGACTGGCCCGGATCGTGCCCCGCTCGCCGGTGCCGATCATCGCCGACATCCACTTCCACCACGAGATGGCGCTGGCCGCGCTGGAGGCCGGCGTCAACGGCTTGCGGCTGAATCCCGGCAACCTGCGCAAGGAGGCCGAGATCAAGCAGGTGGCCGCCGAAGCCAGGGACCGCGGCGTCCCCATCCGCATCGGGGTGAACGCCGGGTCGCTGCATCCGGATCTCTACAAGCGCTTCGGCGGGGCCACTCCCGAGGCGCTGGTGGAGTCGGCCCGGATGGAGTTGGCCTACTTCGCCGACGTCGGCTTCGACGACGTGAAGATCTCGGTGAAGGCGTCCTCGGTCCCGCTGATGATCGAGTCCTACCGGCTGGCCTCGGAGACCTTCGACCATCCCCTCCACCTCGGGGTGACCGAGGCGGGCCCGCCGCCGGCCGGACTGTTGAAGGGCACCGCCGGCATCGCCACCCTGTTGGCCGAGGGGATCGGCGACACCATCCGTTACTCGTTGACCGCCGACCCGGTGGAAGAGGCCAAGGCCGGCCGGCAACTGCTGGAGGCGCTCGGGCTGCGCGAGCGCAAGGGCCTCGACCTCATCGCCTGCCCGAGCTGCGGCCGGGCGGAGATCGACGTCATCGCGGTGGCCAGCGCCGCTCAGGCGGCGCTGGAGAACCGGAGCCTCCCCATCCAGGTGGCGGTCATGGGCTGTGTGGTCAACGGTCCCGGCGAGGCCCGGGAGGCCGACCTCGGCATCGCCGCCGGGCGCAAGCGGGGCCACCTGTTCATCAAGGGGAAGATCGTCCGGGTGGTGCCCGAGGACGAGATGGTCGAAGCGCTGGTGGCCGAAGCCGAGAAGTTGGTCACCGAAGGAGTCGAGGCCCGGCTGGCCGCCGCCGACGCCGGGGCCGAGGCGGAAGCGGAGGCCGACCGGCGGGCGTTGCTCGACGCCAAGGGTGACGATGCCAACGCCTCGGAGACCAAGGTCGAGTTGATCCGCAAGAAATACGGCGAAGGGCACGAAGCCCAGTAGGTCGTCACCGGCCGCGGCCCCCCCGCTCGCTCCCCGGGACCCGGCCGCCGCTCGCCGGGGTGCGCCGCCGCTCAACGGAAACGCGTCGTCGCCCGCCGGGAGGGGGTGACCCGGACCGGTAGGATCGCCGACCATGCGCATGTCCCGGCTCTTCCTCCGCACCCTTCGAGAGGCGCCGGCCGACGCCGAGGTGGCCAGCGCCCAGCTGCTGATCCGGGGCGGCTTCATCCGCCGGTTGGCGTCCGGGGTGTACTCCTTCCTGCCCCTCGGGCTGCGGGTGCTGCAGAACATCGAAGCCGTCATCCGCCAGGAGCTGGATGCCGCCGGCGCCCAAGAGGTGCTGCTGCCCGCCCTCCACCCCATAGAGCTGTGGGAGCAGAGTGGCCGGGCCGCCATGTTCGGGACCGAGGCGCTGCCGGCCATGGTGGTCGAGGGCCGGGGCGGGACCTTCGTGCTCGGCCCCACCCACGAGGAGGTGGCCACGGTGACGGTGGGCGCCGAGGTGGACTCCTACCGGCAGCTCCCGCTCACCCTGTACCAGATCCAGGTGAAGTTCCGCGACGAGGCCCGGCCCCGGTTCGGCCTGTTGCGCACCCGGGAGCTGATCATGGCCGACGCCTACTCCTTCGACGCCGACAAGGAGGCCATGCAGAGCTCCTACGCCGCGGTGTTCGAGGCCTACCTCCGGATCTTCGGGCGCCTGGATCTCGAGGTGTTTCCGGTCGAGGCCCGCTCCGGGGCCATCGGCGGCGACGTGAACCACGAGTTCATGGTGCCCTCGGTGGTGGGCGAGGACCACTTCGTCCAGTGCGCCGCCTGCGGGTACGCCGCCAACATCGAGGCGGCGGCGCGGAAGGTGGACGCCGATCCGTCCTCCGGCCCGGGGGCGGCCACCTCCCACCCCGACGCCCCGCCCCTGACCGACCACCACACCCCGGACCGGCCCGGGATCGAGCCGGTGGTGGCGTTCTTCGCCGCGGCCGGCGGGGTCCCCGGCCAGGAGCGGGAGGTCACCTCGGCCGACCTGATGAAGAGCCTGGCGGTGGTGGACGACGAGGGGCGCCCGACCCTGTTGCTGGTGCCCGGCGACCGGGAGGCCCGGCTGCCGGCCGGATGGCGGCTCTTCGGGGACGACGACTTCGCCGCCCATCCGTCGTTGATCAAGGGCTACATCGGACCCATGGGTCAACAGGAGCACGGGATCCGGGTGGTGGCCGACCTCGGCATCGCCCGGGGCGGTACCTGGATGACCGGGGCCAACCATCGGGACCACCACGTCAGCGGGCTGACCCTCGGCCGCGACTTCCGCGTCGACGAGTGGGGGTCGTTCGTGGAGGTGGCCACCGGGGACCTCTGCCCGCGCTGCGGGGAGTCGGTCGGCCTGGTCCGCTCGGTGGAAGCCGCCCACACCTTCCAGCTCGGGCTCCGCTACAGCGAGGTGATCCCCGGGTCCACCTTCGTGGCCGAGGACGGGAGCGAGGGCCGGTTCTCGATGGGTTGCTACGGCATGGGGGTCAGCCGGCTGCTGGCGGTGGTGGCCGAGGAGCATCACGACGACAAGGGACTGGTCTGGCCGCAGGAAGTGGCCCCCTACCAGGTGGCCCTGCTGGCCCTGGGCGCCGGCCGTTCCCCGGAGGTGGCCGCCGCCGCCGACGAGCTCTACGCCGCCCTGGTCGCCGCCGGCGTCGAGGTCCTCTACGACGACCGGGACGCCTCGCCCGGGGTCAAGTTCAAGGACGCCGATCTGCTGGGCCTGCCGGTCCGCCTGGTGGTCGGGGCCAAGGGCCTGGCCCGGGGGGTCGTCGAGTGGCGATCCCGGGCCACCGGCGAGGAGCGCGAATTGGCCCTGGGGGAGGCGGTGGGCCAGATCGCCGCCGGCTGACCGACTCCGTCCCGGTCCTGTCCCGGTCCTGTCCCGGTCCTGTCCCGGTCCTGTCCCGGTCCTGTCCCGGTCCTGTCCCGGTCCTGTCCCGCGGGGACCCCGAATCGGCGGCGGGAGGGCGAAATGGCGGCTCAGAGCCGCTTCCAGATCAAGCTGGCGCTGCTATACTTGAGGTCTGCCGTTTGGTTGGGGTGTAGTGACGCTGGCAAGCGTGGGCGGACAGCCCACGCTTTTGTTTTGTCAAAGACACTCCGCCGGATCGCAGGAGATGGACGACAGATACATGGCTACCACACGGATTTTCAACCCGGCAATGAGCGAGAGAGGAGACAGCCAGTATGCCCGAAGAACTGTTTTCTCTACTCGAGCCGGCGGTGAACTCCGTCGGGCTGGAGCTCTTCGACGTTGAGCTGAAGTCCGGGGTGGTGCTGGTCACGGTGGATCGGGCCGGCGGGGTGGACCTCGAGGCGCTCACCGATGCCAACCGGGTGGTCTCGGCGGTGCTCGACGAGCGTGACCCGGTGCCCGGCTCCTACACCCTCGAGGTCTCCAGCCCCGGGGTGGAGCGGACCCTGAGGACGCCGACCCACTTCGCCAAGGCGGTGGGGGAGTCGGTCTCGGTCAAGACCCGCCCGCAGGTCCCCGGCCCCCGGCGGCTGCGGGGCACCTTGGCGGCGGCCGACCGTGACGGTATCGAGTTGACCACCGACGAGGTGCCCGAGGGTCGGGTCCGACTGTCCTATTCGGACATGGACCGAGTCCGCACCGTGTTCGGGTGGGGACCGGCGCCTCGACCCGGCGGCAAGGCAGGGACCGGCGGCGGAACGTCAGGGACCGGCGGCCGAAAGTCAGGGACCGGCGGCGGAAAGTCAGGGACGGCCAAGACGGCCGATTCCGGCGCCGCGCCGAGGAACACGAAGACGACCGAGAAGAGGAAGCAGGTCACCACCCGATGAGCAAGCCGAACTTCGAGTTCCTCGACGCGC
>DASZNG010000131.1:0-4868 GCA_035551535.1 Acidimicrobiales bacterium
GCCATCGCCGCCCGGAGGTGGTCGGCCAGGTCGTCGAGGGAGGTCCGGGCGTTGAGCCCGCTGGTCGAGGGCATCACGTAGACCGGTCGGCCGCCGAGCCGCGCCTCCTGCCGCCCGGGCTGGGCCCGGGGGTCGGCGGCTATCCGCCACCCGCCCAGCCCGACCAGGCACACCGCTTTCGGTTGCAACCACTCGACCAACCGCTCCAGGCGACCCAGTCCCCGGCGGTACTCGTCGGGGACCACCTCCCCGGCGGTCCGGGTCGGCCGCTTGACCAGGTCGGTCATCCCCATGCCGTGGGACCGGAGCGCATCGAGGGAATCCCGGTCCCGGCTCACCAGCCCGCTGGCCCGCGCCGCCGCCCAGAATCGGTTGCCTGCCTTGAAATAGCCCTGGTTGGCATCGGCCGAGTGGAAGCTGGGATTCGACCCGCACATCAGCAGGCGCATGCCGGGCCCCACCGTGTCGGCCAGGGTCCGGGCCCGCACCGACGACAGTCGCAGCTCGTCGCCGGCCACCGCCACCGAATCCGGGTCGACGTCGAAGCCCGCGCCGACCAGGACCTCCACCAGCCGGTCGGGGGTCCAGCTGGCGAAGAACCGGCCGACCACCTCGTCGTCACCGAGGAGGTCGCTGCCTTCGTAGTCGCCGTGGAGGACCTGGAGGTCGAACGGCGCCCCGACCGTCAGCACCCGGTGGAGGTCCCAGAGCGCCATCGGCAATCGGTCGCGGGCGATGTGGTGGTGGGTCATCCACGACCAGGCTCCAGCCAACGATTCCCCGGCCAGGGGGAGTGCTTCGATGTCGCCCTGGAGGTAGCGGGCGTCGGGAACCCGGGATCGGCACTCGTCGAGCATCGGGGCCGAGGCGTCCAGCCCCACCACCGGGGTTCCGAGGAGATCGGTGTACCGGCCGGCGCCGCACCCGAGATCGAGACGGAGCCGTCCGGCGCCGACCTGGTCGGCGAACCGTTCGGCGTCGGCCCGGCGGCGCGGGGTGCGATGGGTGGCCGCCCAGTCCAGGCCGCGGTCGTTGTAGGTGTCGACGGTGGCCCGGTGCACGGACGCTGATGCTACGACGCCGGACCTGTGACCGTGACCAGGGTGCCGATCGGGGTGAGCGGCCAGGTGGCGGCGGCATCGGCGATGGTCATCTCCACGCAGCCGTTGCTCTGCGGGCTGCCGTAACTACTCCGCACGAAGCCGTGGAGGGCGTCGCCGCCGTTGAAGTAGGCGGCCCAGGGAACGGCGGGGTCGTCGTAGGTCGAGCCGTCCGGGTTGGTGCCCTGCATCCTGGAGGAGGTCACGTGTTCGAACACCGGGTAGGTGCCGTCGGTGGTGTCGGCACCCGGGACCCCGGTGTTGACGGCGATGGCGGCGAACTGGAGGGCGCCGTTGTTGTAGAGGTTCAGGTTCTGGGGCAGGGTCTTCTGGACCAGCACGTAGGTGTAGGGATTGGCATTGTTCCGTCCGGCGGAGCTGTCGGCCAGCAACGCCGTCCAGACTTTGGTGCCGGCCAAGCCGTCGACCGTCAGTCCGTGTTGGTTCTCGAAGTTCATCACCGCGCCTTTGGTGATCACGTTCTCCGAGCCTTCCGTCCACAACGACGTCAGGTCGGGGGGTGTGGCCGGCCATCGCCAGGCGAAGGTGCCGGGCTGGGCGGTGAAGAACTCGGCCGGCGAACTCAGCGGGGCCGAGGGGGTGAACGACACCGGCAGGTAGTTGAGCTGGGCCAGGAGTTGCTGGAGCCGTTCGGTGCTGGCCTGGCCGATGGTGAAGCTGACGGTGACCGGCGCGGCCAGCACGCCCCCCGCCGATCCCTGGGGCCCGGCGGGCCCGGCCGGGAAGGTGAGGGACTCCACGGTGGTCGGCAAGAAGGCGGCGGTGGGGGTGAAGGTGGCGATGGTGGGTCCGGTCTTCTTCCAGGTACCGGCCACCGGCGGGGTCAGCGACGGCATGGCGGCGACGCTGGCGATCGGCGCCGACAGCTGGACGGCGACGGTGGTGTCGGAGGCGACATTGGTGGCCCCCGAGGCCGGGGTGGTGGAGACGATGGTCAGGGGCGGGGCGGCCACGGTGGTCGAGGTGCTGGTGGAGGCGGAGGCGTTATGGGACCCGCCCCGATGGGTCGCCACCACCACCGCGGCCACCGCGATGATGACCACCACCGTCGCGGTCACCGCGATGAGCAGCGTCCGGTGCCGGCGAGGGGGCGGGACCAGGATCTTGTAGTCGGCCATCGGGCGCGGTCAGCGGATGCGGAAGGTGATGCCGGCCCCTTCGAGCCGATCCCGGAGCGTCCCACCCATGGCCATGGCCGTGGTGACCTGGCCGGCGGTGGCGGGCAGGTCGTCGTGGACCAGGCAGAGCGCGGCCTGGCTGATCATCTTGGAGGTCTCGGTGTAGCCGGGATCGCCCCCCGACACCTCGGTCGACACCTGCTTTCCCCCTCCTTCTCCCACGAAGGTGACCGAGAACCAGGCCGCTTCCCGCTGGGCCTCGGTGGGGCCCGAACCCGAGGGCCGCAGCTTGAGCAGCGCCTCCCGGGCCGGTCGGAGGTGGGCGATCCCGAACAGGGCCCCGGCCCCGAGGGCGATGCCGGCACCGGCCACCGGGTTGGGGACGGCCATCCGATGGGAATAGGAGAAATCCGGCCCGTAGCGGGGGAGACCCCGAGCCGACTGCACCACGATCTCCGGATCGATGGTCGGCATCGGCAGCACCCAGCCGTCGCCGTCGGCATTCTTGGCGAACCGGGCGGTGATGACCCGGGCCTGGCGACCGGGGGCGGTGGGCTCGACCCGCATCCGCTCGGCGTGCACCAGCTTCGCCGGTCGGTAGCGGGAGAGGATGGTGAGGGCCGATGCCGCGGTGCCACCGGAGAAGCTGCCTTTGACCCGCACCGTCCCGGTCACCGTCAGGGGGACGTCCTCGGGCAGCTGCTCGACGGTGAACTGGGCGCCGAGGTCGTGGGGCATCGAGTCGAAACCACAGGAGTGGATCAACCGGGCCCCGGTGGAGGCGGCGGTGTCGTGGTACTTCAGGTACATCAGGTCGAGGAATTCCGGTTCGCCGGTGAGGTCGAGGTAGTCGGTGCCGGCCACCGCGCAGGCGGCGACCACCGGCTCACCGTGCTCGATGTACGGCCCCACCGTGGTGATGAGCACCCGGGTGGATTCGGCCAGCTTCCGGATGCTGGGAGGATCGGTGACGTCGACCCGGGCCACCCCGACCTGCCGCTTGAGCCCGTCGGTGACCGACTCCAGCTTGGCCGGGTTGCGGCCGGCCAGGACGATCCGGGTGGTCGCCGGCGCGTGCTCGTCGAGATAGCGGGCGATCAGCCGGCCGGTGAACCCGGTGGCCCCCAGCAGTGTGATGTCAGTGGGGCGATCGGTGGGGCGATCGGTGGGCGTCATGGAAGCCAAGATTACCGAGTTGCCCCGGAGATACCGGTCGGCCCCGGCCGCCCTTGATGAAGTGCGGTTCCGCCCGGTTACTCTGGGAATCGGAGGGAGCTAATTCGATGACGACTGCCGAACTGCTGCGTGACGCCTTCGAGCGAATCCACGAGTTGGTCCATCATTCCGTCGATGGTCTGACCGGCGACCAACTGTGTTACCGCCCCGACCCGGACGCCAACTCGATCGCCTGGTTGATCTGGCACCTGACCCGCATTCAGGATGATCACGTGGCCGGGGTGGCCGGCGCCGATCAGGTCTGGACATCCGACGGCTGGTTCAACCGGTTCGGGTTCGATCTCGACCCCGCCGAGACCGGCTACGGCCACGGCACCGACGACGTGGCCAAGGTCACCGTCACCTCGGGCGAGTTGTTGATCGGCTACCACGACGAGGTCTTCCAGGCCACCAACGGGTTCGTCTCCACCCTGACCGATCGGGATCTGAGCCGGGTGGTCGACGACCGGTGGGATCCTCCGGTCACCCTCGGGGTGCGGCTGGTCAGCGTGATCTCCGACGACCTGCAGCACGTCGGGCAGGCCGCCTACCTCCGCGGCCTGACCTCCGCCTAGCGAAAATGCCGGCGAGACCCGCCTGGGTAGTCTGCTCTGATGACTGACCAAGCCCCACCCGAGGGATCCGACGGCGATCCGGTCGCCATGGCCACGCTGACCAGTGCCGGCGGCTTCCGGGGGGAGGTGCGGGCCGGTGTTCACCGGTTCGTGGCCGACGAGGGGACGGAGGTGGGCGGGAACGACGAGGGCCCGAACCCCTACCAACTCCTGATGGCCGCGCTGTGCCAGTGCACGTCGGCCACCCTGCGCATGTACGGCCAACGCAAGGAGTGGGACCTCGGGGAGATCCGGGTGCGCTCCCTCTTGATGCGGGAGGGGGAGGGAGCCACCAAGAAGGAGCACGTCGAGCGGTTCATCCGGTTCGGGGCCGATCTCACCGTTGAGCAGACGGACCGACTGCTGGAGATCGCCGACCGGACGCCGGTCACCCGCACGCTGGTGGCGGGGATGATGATTCACACCGTGCTGGGCTGACCGGTGGGCGCCTGCCCGACCCTCACCACCGAACGGCTGGTCCTCCGCCCGTTCGCCGAGTCCGACCTCGACGCCTTCACCGAGATCTTCCTGTCACCCGAGGTGCACGCCGCCCTGCACCTCCCGGAGTCGTTCTCCCGGGAGAACGCCTGGGCGGGGATGGTCAGCTGGCTGGGCCAGTGGGAGCTCCGGGGGACCGGGCAGTGGGCGGTGGAGGAGAGAGCCACCGGGACGTTGGTGGGTCGGGCCGGACTCCACCGACCCGAGCGTCCGGACTGGCCCGGCATCGAAGTCGGCTGGGTCCTCGACCCCCGCCAGTGGGGACACGGGTACGCCACGGAGGCCGGTGCCGGCGCGGTCGC
>DASZNG010000132.1:0-1615 GCA_035551535.1 Acidimicrobiales bacterium
GGTCGAACTGCTGGGCTCCCCCCTGGCGCCGGCGGCCCGGGCCGAGCGGGCCGGGGACGGTTGGACGCTGACCGGGGCCAAGTCGTGTGTCCCCTCCGGGACGGTGGCCGATCTGGCCCTGGTGCCGGCGGTCACCGGGAAAGGGACGGTGGCGGTGCTGGTGGTGGACCTGTCCACGCCCGGCATCGTCCGTCAGACCCAGCTGACCAACACCGGTCGCCCCGAGGCCGTCCTCACCTTCGACGGGGTGTCGCTGGGGTCAGACGGGCTCCTCGGATCGGTCGAGGACGGAGCCTCCATCGTCCAATGGCTGGTGCTCCGGGCCACCGCCGCCCTCTCGGTGGCGGAAGCGGGGGTGACGGCCGCCGCGCTGGCACTGGTGTCCGAGTACACCAAGACCCGAGAGCAGTTCGGCAAGCCGATCGCCACCTTCCAGGCCGTGGGCCAGCGGGCGGCTGACGCCTATGTCGATGCCGAGGCCATCCGGCTCACCGCCTGGCAGGCGGCCTGGCGGATCGCCGAAGGGCTTCCGGCCGAAGACGCGGTGGCGGTAGCCAAGTTCTGGGCCGCGGACGGGGGCCAGCGGGTGGTGCACGCTGCTGTCCACCTCCACGGTGGCGTCGGGGTGGACCGCGACTACCCCTTGCACCGGTTCTTTCTGCTCACCAAGCAGATCGAGTTGACGCTGGGGGGCGCCACCGAGCAGCTGCTCCGGCTGGGGTCGACCCTGGCCGCCGAGCCCGTCTGAGCAGGCCGACCACCGGGAGCCCCGGGGATCGGCCTACATTGAGCCGATGCCGACGACGAGCCCGCCATGGTGATGGGTCGCCGGCCCGGGGTCGCCACCTCGTCCTGGCCGATCGCGGCCGTCGATGTGGCCGGATTGGCGGCGCAACTGGCCACCGCCATGGTGCGGGTGCCGTTCCGGAACCCCTGGTCCGGCGAAGGCTCGCCCCAGCACAACCTGACCGTGGCCGTCACCCGGGAGACCATCCGTTCGTTCATGGGCTACAGCTCGTCGCTGCCCATCGACGAGTTCCGCTCGGTCGAGCTGGTCCTCGACGACCTGTGCAAGTACGTGATGCCGCCAGTGATCCGGGCCATCGGGGCGGACAGCCGTCCCGAGGTCATCGCCGGGGTGCCCGGCGTCCGGTACTGGCCCCGGGGGGTGGAGCCGGTGGGGACCATCCTCTATCTCCACGGCGGCGGTTACGTGGGCACCTCGCCGAGGATGTACGCGGCCTTCACCGCCTGGTTGTGCCGGCACACCGGGTGCGAGGTGTTCGTGGCCGACTACCGGCTCGCCCCCGAGTTCCCGTTCCCCGCCGGTCTGGAGGACGGGGCGCTGGTGCTCGAGGCGCTGCTGCACAGTGGGGTCGACCCGGCCCGGTGCTTCCTGGCCGGCGACTCGGGCGGCGGTGGCCTGGCCTCCACCCTGGTCTACGTGATGGAGAAGACCCACCACCGGGCGCTCGCCGGGGTGATGCTGTTCTCCCCGGAGGTGGACCTCCGGATGGATGAGCCGTCGCTGAGCAAGAACGCCGGCAAGGACATCCTCCCCTGGAACATCCCGACCGCCGCCTACCTCCATGGGCGCGACCCCGGGGACGCCTCG
>DASZNG010000133.1:0-42587 GCA_035551535.1 Acidimicrobiales bacterium
CGGGCGACGGTGCCGACCGGGATCGCCCTGGCCCTGCCGCCCGGCTATGCCGGCTTCGTCCAGCCGCGCAGCGGCCTGGCGCTCCGGCACGGGGTGACCTGCCTGAACACGCCGGGGCTGATCGACTCGGGCTACCGGGACGAGATCGCGGTGTTGCTGGTCAACACCGACCCGGTCGCCGACTACGAGGTCCACCGTGGCGACCGGATCGCCCAGCTGGTGATCCAGCAGGTGGCCCAGGCGGTGTTCACCGAGGTCGACGAGCTGTCGTCGAGCCAGCGGGGCCTGGGTGGCTTCGGGTCCACCGGCCGGTAATCCCAGGATGACGCGACTGACCGGGCTCGACGGGGCGTTTCTGGCCTTCGAGTCGCCGACCACCCACCTGCACATCGCCGGGGTGCTGGTCTTCGACCCGTCCGGGGTGCCCGGCGGGGTCGGGTTCCGCCAGATCCGGGACATGGTGGCCGGCCGGGTGTCGCGGGTCGCACCGTTCCGGCGCCGGATGGTCGGGGTCCCGTTCGGGCTGCAGCACCCGACCATGGTCGACGATCCCGACTTCGACGTCGACTTCCACGTGCGCCGGGTGAGCCTGCCCCCGCCCGGCGGCCAGGCGGAGTTGGCCGCCTTGGTCGGCGACATCGTGGAGCGCCCCTTGGATCGGGACCGTCCGCTGTGGGAGTTCCACGTGGTCGAGGGCCTCGAGCACGGCCACCTGGCGGTGGTGACCAAAATTCATCACGCCATCATCGACGGGGTGTCCGGGGCCGAGATCATGGCCGCGTTCTTCGACCTGTCGGCCCGACCCTCGGACTCGGGTGACCGGCCGGCCCGGTCCCCGTCAACCGGGGAAGCCGAGAACGGGGAGGCGCCGCCGGCGGCCGGATCGGAGGGGTGGGCACCGGATCCGGTCCCCGGCGACGTCGACCAGCTCCGCGACGCGCTGAGCTCGCTCCCCGGCCAGACCGAGGCGGTGGCCAAGACCCTCGGGGCCACCGCCCGCACCGTCCGGAACCTCAGCGGTCGCAACCGGCCGGCCGAGGGCGCGGTTCCCCCCTTGCTGTTCCAGGCGCCACGCACGTCGATCAACCGGGCGATCTCGCCGCATCGGCGGGTGGCCTTCGCCGAGCTGCCGATGGAGGACATCGGGCGGGTCCGCCGAGTGCTGGCGGGCACGGTGAACGATGTGGTGCTGGCGTCGGTGTCCGGCGCCATGCGGGCGTTCTTCGCCCGGCGGGGGGAATCCCTCGAGGGCTCGCTGGTGGCCATGGTCCCCATCTCGGTGCGGAGCGACGCCGAACGCGGGGCGTTGGGCAACCGGGTGTCGGCCACCCTGGTGTCGCTGGCCACCGGGGTGGACGATCCGGCGGCCCGCCTCCACCTGATCAGCGCCGGGACCCGGATGGCCAAGGAGCAACAGGAGACGGTCGGTTCCGAACTGTTCTCCAGCTGGGCCCAAGCCCTGTTCCCGATGGTGTCCACCCGGGTCTCGCGGTTGGTGACCAACCTCCGGCTGTTCGATCGCCTGCCCCCAGTGTTCAATCTGGTGGTCTCCAACATTCCCGGGCCCGACGTGGCCCTGTTCATGGCCGGGGCCCGGATGGTGGCCATCTACCCGATCGGGCCGGTGGCCGAGGGTGTCGGGGTGAACGTGACAGTGTTCTCGTACCTCGGCACCATGTACGTCGGGGTCCAGGGATGCTGGGACCTGGTGCCGGATGTGGATGTCATCGCCAACGGGATGGTCGACGCGCTCGGCGAGCTGGTCAAGGAGTCCAATCGCCGGGCCCGGCCGGTCCCGTGGTGGCACTCCGACCTGCCGCGGTAGCCGCAACCACCCGGGCCCGTCGGATGGCGTCCGGCCCAGGTCAGCCGGATGCGGCTGCTACAGTGAATCCGCTACGCGGACGTGGCTCAGTTGGTAGAGCACAACCTTGCCAAGGTTGGGGTCGCGGGTTCGAATCCCGTCGTCCGCTCAGAAACCCCAGGTCAGAGCGAGAAACACCGAAACAGACTCTCGGTGGCAAAGCCCTGCTCACCCCAAGCGGGCGCGGCAAAGGCGACTGAGCAACGGACATTGGGGAGTCCCCGCCAGTGATGCAACTACGCCTCGACGGCGAAAAGCCTCCATGAGCCGGGAACCCCCTTGAGTTCGCGCTCACCCCGATCCTCGAAGTCGATCCCTGATCCGACCACGAGGTCCTTCACCGTCCCCGAGACGAGGATCTCACCGGCATTTGCCAGTCCGCTGACCCGGGCGGCTATGTGCACTGCCATGCCGCCAAGATCGTCACCGCGGATTTCACATTCTCCCGTGTGCAGGCCCATCCTCACCTGAAGACCCTGTCGTGTGATGGCGTCGCCAATGGCCTCAGCACATCTGATGGCCCGAGCAGGCCCGTCAAAGGAGATGACGAATCCGTCACCTGTCGTGTTGAGCTCGCGTCCGCGGTGCTTGCGGATCTGTTCTCGCACACAACGGTCGTGGGCATCCAACACGACGTGCCACCGAGCATCACCGTCGAGGGCCGCCCGCTCGGTCGAGCCGACGATATCGGTAAAGAGGACCGTGGCAAGCACGCGGTCGATCTCAGGTTCCGGATGGTCGACACCGAGGAACTCTGCGACCGCGTCGCTCATCGCCTGCCATTCGGGGGAGGGGGTGAGGTCGGCGCCGGGGAGCTCCCGGAACGTGGCACCCTCGATATGCTCGGCCAGAAATCGACTCAGCGACCCGTCGATCCAGGTGTTGTCACGGGAATGCAAGACCAGGGTCGGCGCGCTGATCAACGACAGGGCGTTCCTAACGTCTTGGTATCGCAGGATGTAGTTCCACTGGGCCGTGATGTTGCGGGGGGTCGCGGCCGACCTCGTAATTTTCGCGGCCAATGCGAGATATTCGGGATCACGTGCCATGCTCGGAGCGAAGAGAGCCTGCAGCTCGGGCGTTCCGGCGCTCCGGGCAAAGATGTCGAGGACACCGTCAAGGTCGGCCGGTGTGAAGCCGATCGGATAGTCCTCGTCTCGCATCCATCGGGCCGCCGTGTTGAACAGGATCAGGGCGCTCACCCGCTCTGGATGCATGGCGGCGAACAGCATGGCCAACGGTCCGACATCGCCGTGGGCGAGAATTGCGGCCTTGTCGGAACCAACCGCGTCCAAAACCGCGTGGAAATCCTCGGCCCACTGTTCCCAGGTGGGAACGACGGTGTCGGGCACCCGGTCTGACGCCCCGGTGCCCCGGCGATCGAAGTAGATCAGCCGGCTGAACGACGCCAACCGGCGAAAGATCTCTACGAGTGGCTCGGCGTCCCAAACCAGCTCGATGTGGCTCCCAAGCCCGAAGCAGAAGAGAAGGTCCAAAGGCCCGTCGCCGATGACTTGGTAGGCAACGTCGGTCTCCCCGACGGAGACGTATTTCGTCGGGGGGCGTTCCATGTCGGAATGGTAGGTCGGCCCAGGCGATACCGCAGGGCTGCCCGAGTCGATCCCGTCCCTGCTGAGCCGGGGCCCCCTTGCCGCGTTGGCCGAAACGCGCACCTCGAGCGTGGCCGATGTGGCCGCACCCCACGGAGCTGGGGACTCCGTCACCGAAGGTGGAGCGACCCTACTCAGGTGCCGTATGGGCGGGTCAGCACCTCGAGGTTGTTTCCGGCTGGATCTTCGAAGTAGAAGCCGCGCCCATTGTCGTTGATCTCGTTCTCCAGCTGGTGCCCGGGGTCGGCCCAGAACCGGACGCCGCGCTGCTGGACCCGGCTGAAGATCGCGTCGAACTCCTCTTCGGTTACCAGGAAGGCGTAATGGCCCGGGACCGAACCCGAACGGTCGTCGTAGTCGAGGCTGACACCGTTGGCCGTCTCGACGCACATGAAGGGACCAAAGGCGGTCGGGGGATCGAGGCCGAGAATCTCGGCCAGGAAAGTGGCCGAGGTCAACTTGTCCGGGACCGGGATGATCGTGTGGTTCAGCTGGACAGCCATCGGGTCCTCCTCCCGGCACCCGGCCCGATGCACTCAGGCCGGAATGCCGCCATCACGTAGCCGGCCTGGAAGTTCGATTCTGGGTGGCGCACTGTGCGGTCTCCTACGCTTGCATCGTTCGGGTCACTATTCAATCCCCACCTCAGGTGGGGTCTCGCCCGCTGACGGGCTTGCCTTCCTATGCGCCGGCAAGAGGACCGCGGGAACCACCGCGGCAGCCGTCAGCGCGAAAGCCACGAAGAAGCTGGCGCCGAAGGAGTGGGCGAGTGCGGCGGTCGCCTGCCCGGAGGAATGTGCGGCCAGCGCGGCGGCTTGGTTGATGCCCCCGTGCAGGCCGGGGAGCCGCGAGGCCATCTCACCCTGGAGCACGACGGCCAGCAATGCCGAGCCGATGGACCCCGCGACTCGCTGGATCACGTTGATCGCGCTGGTTGCCCCTGCCATCTCGGCCTGCCCGAGCTCCTGGTACGCCGCGGTCATCGACGGGGTGATGGTGCTCCCAAGCCCGGCGCCGATCAGGAACAGTGCGAAGGCGAGGTACCAGTAGGAAGTGTGCGCGCCGATCTGCGTGTAGACCGCGGTGCCCAGCAACGCCAGGGTCACGCCGACGAGTACCACTCGTCGGGCGCCGACCTTGTCGGTGAGGGCTCCGGCAATGCTGATGGCGATGGCGGCGCCGAGTCCCTGGGGTACGAGAAGGAGACCGGTTCCGAACGGTGTCCGGTCTCTCACGATCTCGAAGTAGAGCGGAAGGAGCAGCATCGCCCCGAAAAGTCCCACCCCGAGAACGAAGTTGGTCACCGCCGCCGAGGCGAAGCCGCGCTTCAGGAAGAGCCGAACGTCGATGAGGGGAGTCGTGACCCGAAAGGCGTGGGCGACGAACGCGATCACCAGCGCAATTCCCAGCACGATCGGCCCGAGCGTCCCCAGGGCAAGGAACTGATCCCGCTGGCCGACCTCCGCGAGCCCGTAGAGGGAGATCGCCAGCCCGCCCGAGAGCAGGACGAGACCGAGCACGTCGAGGCGCGCGCCTGCCCGGCGGGCACCCGAAGGAAGCAGTCGTAGTGCCGCGACGAAGGCGACGACTCCAACCGGCAGGTTGATGAAGAAGATCCACCGCCAGCTGGCGGCGCTGATGAGCGAGCCGCCGATCAACGGGCCGAAGATCGGCACCACCAGCATCGGAACGCCGACGATGCTCATGACCCGTCCCATCCGCTTGGGCCCGGCGACCTGGGCGAGCATCATTTGCCCGAGGGGCATGATCATCCCGCCCCCGAGCCCCTGGAGGACCCGGAAGAAGATGAGGGACCCGATCGACCACGACATCCCGGCGAGGACGGACCCGGCAACGAAGGTGGCAATCGAGGCGAGCCACAACCTCTTGGCCCCGAAGCGCTGGCTCGCCCAACCCGTGAGCGGGATAACGCTGGCGAACGCCAGCAGGTAGATGGTCGGGACCCACTGGATGGTGGAGATCGACGTATGCAGGTCGCGCCCCAGCACCGGTAACGCCACGTTCACGATGGTGGCGTCGAGAATCGTCATGATCGCCCCGAGCACGACGACCGCGGCGGGGGCGAGGATCTCCCGGCTGAGAATGCCTCCACCGGGCTGGGGTTCGGCCGGCGGGGACAGAGGCCGGCTCGACGATGCCGTCGTCGCCACCGGTACCTCCGCCGACCGCAAGGTTCCTTGGCGCAACCCGCCCATCGGTCTACCGCTCCTGGGGTCGGACGACCGGCTGGTGGCGCCGGCTGAGACGCCAAAGGCGCCAGCGGGCGGCTTGCTCTTCGAAGTCCCGGCGACGCTCTGCGGCCAGGGCACTTCCGATCTCCGGGGGCAACATCATCATGATCTCCTTTCGATATTTGGTCTTACCCTATATTTATAGCAACATGAGATTTAATGTGTCAAGAGATTTATGGTAACCTCAAGGTATGGAAGCAGAACTCGGCCTGAGAGAGCGCAAGAAGCAGCAGACTCGCCAGCTCATCGCCGAGACCGCCCGCCGCCTGTTCGTCGAACGCGGCTTCGAAGCGGTCCCGGTGGCCGATGTGGCGAGAGCCGCCGACGTGTCAGAGGCCACGGTGTTCAACTACTTCTCGACCAAAGAGGACCTCGTGTTCCAAGGCATGGAGGTCTTCGAGGCCGAACTGTTGGACGCGGTGCGTGACCGGCCGGTCGGTGAATCGATCCTGTCTGCATTCGGTCGGTTCGTGCTCCAGGCCCGGGGACTCCTCGCCACCAAGGACGAAACCGCGGCCACGCAGTTGCGGGGGGTGTCGCGGCTCATCGCCACCAGCCCCGCACTTCAGGCCCACCAGCGGGAGATCTTCGCTCGCTACACCGCTTCGCTCGCCGCGCTGATCGCCGAGGACACCGCGACCCCCCTCGACGATCTGCGTCCCTGGGTCGTCGCCCACGCCCTCATCGGAACCCACCAGGCGCTGATTAACTTCGTGCATCGACGGCTGCTCGAGGGTCCGGCCGATCAGGGCCGTCTTGCCCGGGAGGTCAAGTCACAGGGGCAGCGGGCACTGGAGGTCCTCGAGCAGGGTCTGGGCGGCTACGGCGTCCGGACCGGCTGAGACGCGGAGAACGTGGAAGGTTCGTCGGCCCGATCGCGCGCCACCCCTTCTCGTTCCTGACCATTGCCTTCGACCGCCGATAGACAGCGGCACCTTTCGATCCCGGCCGAGGCCGAAATCTCCCGTAGATTCCGGGCCATGACCGATGAGTTTGTCCGGCCGCTGCCGTCGATACCGGCATGCAAGTACAGAACGCGCCCGCAGTGGATCGATCCGTCGATCGGCCGATCGTGACATCCGAGGCTGCGTCCTTGACGGACGCCATCTCCACCGACGGTCTGGAGCGGCATTTCGAGGGGGTCAAGGCCGTGGACGGTGTCGACCTCCGCATCCCCGCCGGGGAGATCTACGGGTTCCTGGGGCCGAACGGCGCCGGCAAGTCGACCACGGTGCGGATGCTGTGCACGCTGCTGGCCCCGACCGGGGGCCACGCTCGGGTGGCCGGCTATGACGTGGCGGCCGAGCCCGGCCGGGTCCGCCTCCGGATCGGTGCCGCGCTGCAGGAGGCGGCCCTGGACCCGAAGCAGACCGGAACCGAGCTGCTGCGCCTGCAGGGCCGGCTCTACGGCCTGTCGCGTCGGGATGCCAACCAACGGCTGGCCGAGCTGGCCGACCTCATCGACCTGGGAGACTTCCTCGATCGCCTGATCGGGACCTACTCCGGGGGGATGCGGCGGCGCCTCGACCTGGCCGCGGCCCTGATCCACAACCCCGAGATCCTGTTCCTCGACGAGCCCACCACCGGGCTCGATCCGGTCAGCCGGGTCCAGGTATGGACCGAGGTTCGCCGGCTCAACCAACAGCTCGGCATGACCATCTTCTTGACCACCCAGTACCTCGAGGAGGCCGACGAGCTCGCCCATCGGGTCGGGATCATCAATGACGGGCGCATCGTGGCCGAAGGCACGCCGGCCGAGTTGAAACGGTCGGTCGGGTCCGACGTCATCGTCGCCCGGGTCGAAGGCGATGCGGCCGCCGTGCTCCGGATCGTGGCCGAGGTGCCGGGCGTAAGCAATGTCGAGGCCCACGGCAACGAACTGGTGATCGCCACGGCCAATGGATCGGCGACCATCAGTCCGATCGCGGTGGCACTGGCCGGGGGGGAGGTGGTGGTGCGGGACCTGACCCTGCGGACCCCGACGCTCGACGACGTGTTCCTGGACCTGACCGGTAGCCACATCGAGCGGGACAACCAAGAGGAGGACCCCTCATGACCGTTGCCACCGGCGCCGTCGCCTTCGACTCGTCCGCCGAGGTGATCCGGGCCCGACCGGCCGGATTCCTCCACGACCTGACCTCGATCGCCGGCCGGGCCCTCCGGGCGGTGCCTCGCGACGTCTCAACCGTCGTCCCGCCGATCTTCATTGCGCTCTTCTTCTTCGTGGTGAACATCGCCACCCTGAAGAAGGTGACCGCCTCGATCCCCGGTTTCAACTACACCTCGTTCGAGGTGGCGACGGCGATCCTCTTGGGGGTTACCGGGGTGTCCCGGGCTCCGGCCCTGGTCCTCGATGTGCAGGACAGGTATTTCGACCGTCTGCTCCTGACCCCGGTGCGAAGGACGGCGATCCTGGTTGGGCACATGGCGGCCGATGTGGCGGTGGCTGCCGCCTTGACCGTCCCCATTCTGGTACTCGGATTCATCCTCGGGGTGCGGTTCGTGGACGGTCCCGTCGGCGTGGTGGTCTTCATCCTGCTGGCCGCGCTCTGGAGCCTGGCCTTCGCCGGCTTCGCCTACGCCATCGCTCTCAAGACCGGCAACCCGGCCGCAGTGAACTCCACGTTCCTGTTGTTCTTTCCCTTCTTGTTCCTGACCTCTTCATATGTGCCCCGCAGCCAGCTGTCCGGTTGGCTGAACACGGTTGCCGGGATCAACCCGGTCACCTACCTGCTTGGCGGCCTGCGATCGCTGGTGATCGGCAACAGCTGGCAGTGGACCCAAATCGGAGAGGCGCTGCTGGCCATTGCCATCGTCGGCTTGATCAGCATGTCGATGTGCTTTGCCGCCCTTCGGGGAAGGATCAAGAGCGGGTCAGCCTAACGACTCGCGGACCCGCTCTTTGATCTCCGCGGCGGACGGCTTTGGCCGGGAGGTTATCCGAAGGCGTCGACCAGGGCGGAATCCACCGCCGGCTCGAGCTCGGGCTCGATCTCCTGTTCCACCTGTACATCCTGGCGGGACGCCCGGATGAGCGTGGCGGCGGCGCCGGCCGCCAGCAGCAGGAGGATCGCACTCACGGTGAAAGCCGTCGTGTAGCCGTGGACGACCGCCGCCCGGGCCTCGGCGGTGGAATGCACGTGGCTGGCCACGAACGTCGCCGCCGCGGAGGCGGCGATGGTGTTGAGGAGGGCGGTGCCGAGCGAGCTGCCGACCTGCTGGGTGGTGTTGACCAAGGCGCTGGCCACCCCGGCGTCCTTCGGGTCCACCCCGACCAGCGCAGTGCTGCTCATCGGCACGAAGGCCATCCCCATACCCAGGCTCACGATGATCTCGGGAAAGAGAACGTGGGAGACATAGGTGCTGTCGACTCCCAGACGGGTGAACCAGGCGAGCCCGACGGTGGCCATGAGCAACCCGAACGTCATCAACGGACGGGGTCCGTACCTCGGCAGCAGTCGACTGGCGATGGCGGCACCCAGGATGATCCCGCCGGAGAACGGCAGGAAGGCGAACCCGGTCTTGAGGGCCGAGTACCCAAGCGTTCCCTGGAAGAAGTAAGTCAGGAACAAGAAGGTGCCGAGCATCGCCCCTCCGACCAGGAGGGCGGCCAGGAAGGCACCGCCCCGATTTCGGTCGAGCACCACCCGCAAGGGCAGCAACGGGTGTGGTGACCTCAGCTCGATTCTCACGAAGACGGCCAGCATGGCGACGGCACCGATCAGCAGGGCGAGGGTGAGCGGCGCCGCCCAGCCGCTGGTTCCGGCGGTCGTGAACCCGTAGACCAGCATGAACAGCCCGGCGGTGACCGATATCGCTCCGGGGAGGTCGTATCCGGACCGTGATTCGGCCCGACTCTCGTCGATGAACCGGCTGGCGGCAAAGGCGGCGAGGAGGGCGATGGGCACGTTGATGAGCAACGTCCAGCGCCACGAGGCGAGCTGGGTGAGCGTCCCACCGAGGACGAGGCCGATGGCCGCGCCACCTCCGGCGATCCCGCCGTAGACGCCGAACGCCCGGGCCCGTTCGCGGGGCTCGGTGAAGGTGATGGTCAGGAGCGACAGGGCGGCGGGGGCCATGACCGCGGCGAAGGCCCCTTGCAGGGCGCGGGCACCGAAGAGCATCGCCGAGTTCTGGGCCAGCCCGCCGAGGGCGGAGGCGGCGGCGAAGCCGATCAATCCGTAGAAGAACATCCGGCGCCGGCCCAGGTAGTCGGCGATCCGGCCGCCGAGCAGGAGGAGGCTGCCGAAGGCCAGGGTATAGGCGCTCATCACCCACTGACGGTTGGCGATCGAGATGTGCAACGCCTTCTGGGCCGACGGCAGGGCCACGATCACCACCGAGGCGTCGAGCACGATCATCAGCTGGGCCACGGCGATCACGGCCAGGGCCCAGAAACGACGAGGGTCGAGTCCGGCCTCGGGCTGACTGGCGGCTGGAGCGATGTCGGTGGTTGTCATTGGTGCCTCCTGGTGCCCGATTGCGGCCTCCTCCCCTGGTCCCAGCCATTTGCTGGTCATTTGGGAGGGAACTTGCTATAATCTGAACGGTGGTTCCGGTTATGGTCCACTATACGGAGCGGGCGCTCCGTTTGTCAAGGGACATCCGAAATGTTGAATTCGAGCCAGGGGGGCGCAGTGGGCGCAGGGGGTGCGGCAACGGATACGCAGGCCGATGACCCGGTCGCTCCGGATGCGGAATCGGAGGTGGCCGAGCAACGGCCGATGCGCGCCGATGCGGTCAAGAACCGGGCCCGCATCCTCGAAGCCGCGGAGGAGGTATTTGCCGCCAACGGGATCTCTGCCCCGATCGACATGGTGGCCGAGCAGGCCGGGGTCGGGGTCGGCACCGTCTATCGGCATTTTCCCACCAAAGAAGCGCTCTTTGAAGCCATCGTTCTGACCGGGCTGCAGGAGCTGGTGGCGGCCGCCGCCGCGCCGGCTGCCGATGCCGATGCCGGTGAGGCGTTCTACGCCTTCCTCCGGACATTCGCCGGCAAGGTCTCGATGAAGCACGATCTCGTCGACGCGCTCGGTGCCGCCGGCATCGACATCAAGTCTCAGTGTGCGGTGACCCTGGGTGACCTGGAGGCCGGGGTCGACCGAATGCTCAGCCGGGCAGAAGGTGCCGGTGCGGTCCGCCGAGGTGTCACCACCCAGGAGGTGATCGGCTTGGTGGTCGGCGTCTGCCAGGCCGCAGACTGGTCGACGCCGGACGAGGCCTCTCGCAATCGCATGCTCGACATCGTCTGCGACGGACTCCGGATTCCGCCCACCACCTGATCTCTTTCGCCAGCCGTGCGTCTGCCCAGGCCCACGGCGGGCGCAGGCTGGGGGTGTCCGGGATTGCCGTGCCTTTTCGCCGACTCGGTCGCCGTCTCCGATCAAGCCAGGAGCTCGCGGACCCGGGGGATGACCCGGGAGCCGTAGAGCTCGATGTTGCTCACAAGCGCCTTGTCCGACAGCCCGCCCATGCCGTACTTCAAATCGAAGCGATTGGCTTGGAGAACCGTGAGATTGGCCGCGATCTTCTGGGCCACGGTCTCGGGCGATCCGACGTAGAGGGCTCCGTCGAGCCCGATCTCGTACATGAACGACTCCTTGGTCGGCACCGCGAAGCCGCGGATCCGGCTGTAGTGGCGGATGACCTCCAGGTAGCGGGGCCAGAACTCGTCGGCCGCTTCCTCGTCGGTGGCGGCCACGTGACCGGGGGAGTGGACACCGACCGGCCGAGGGGGCTGCCCCAGGCGCTCCAGAGCCTGGCGGAAGAGCTGCGAAAAGGGGGCAAACCGCCGTGGCGACCCGCCGATGATCGCCAGCATCAAGGAGAATCCGTAGCGAGCGGCCCGCATGACCGACTCCGGGCTCCCGCCGACACCGATCCATGCCGGGAAGGGCCCGGATTCGGTATGGGGCACGACGTCCTGGTTGGTGAGCGACGCCCGGGTCTCGCCCTTCCAG
The DNA here is from genome assembly GCA_035551535.1 of Acidimicrobiales bacterium. GTDB lineage: Bacteria > Actinomycetota > Acidimicrobiia > Acidimicrobiales > RAAP-2 > DASZIT01. Next base: position 11,687 of record DASZNG010000133.1, read on the forward strand.
GTGACCGGTCCCCCCTTGAGCAGCTCGGCGAAGAGGTTGGTCTTCTCCTCGAACAGCTCCTCGTAGTCGGCAAGGTCGTACCCGAACAGTGGGAACGAGTCGACGCTGGAACCGCGACCGAGGATGACCTCGGCCCGACCCCCGGACACGGCGTTGAGCGTCGAGTAGCGCTGAAAGACCCTGACCGGGTCGTCCGAGCTCAATACCGTGACCGCCGACCCGAGGCGGATGCGGGTGGTGCGGGCGGCGATGGCGCTGAGCACGACGTCGCCAGCCGAGAGCGGTAGGTCGTCGGTGTGGTGCTCCCCGATACCGAAGTAGTCGACGCCCAACTGGTCAGCCAGGACACCGTGTTCGACCAGGTTCCGGATGGTCTGGGCGTGGGTGATCGGGCGGTCGTCGTCATCGTGGGTGACGTCGCCAAAGGTGTCGAGGCCGAGCACCAGCGGGAACGGTTCGGTTCCCCCGGAGGGACCCTGCCCGTCGCCGGGAGGGGAGGTCGTCACCGGAGGACTCGGGTGTTGGCGTGAGCGGAGCCGTGGAGCCGGCGGCGCATGGCTAGGCGGCTTCGTCGCGCACGGCGTGCTCGAACTCGGCTCGACGAAGCGACACTCCGAACACCGGGCCGCCGGGGCCGAGGAGACGGCCGGCGCGCAAACTGTCCAACCGGACGGCGTCGTAGCCGATGCGCTCGATGACGTCGGCCACGATGTCCAGCGCGCCGGGGTCGTCGCTGGCCACGCCCAGGGCCCGACGGTCGGGCGAGCCCACCGGTCGCCGCTCGTCTTCCAGTTCGTGATACCCGAGATGGTTGAAGGTCTTGACGATCGTCGACCGGTCGAACCGGCGCTGGACGATCTCGCTGCTGCCGGACGGGAGATCTTCGAACATGGGCAGGACGCCGTCGAGGGAGGGCATGTAGTTCATGGCGTCAACCACCAGCCGATCGGCCACCAGCGCCGGGTCGAAGGTGGCGAACTTGTGAAGGGGGAAGGCGAGCACGACGATGTCGGCAACCCTGGCGGCATCGGCCGCCCATTGTGGCTCGGCACCCGGCGTCAGCACCTGGGTGATGAGCGCGATGCGCTCGGGATGGCCGGAGGCGGCGATGCTTACCTGGAAGCCAGCGGCGAGGGCGACCCGGGCGATGGCGGGGCCGACGTGCCCGGCACCGAGGATGGCGATCCGGGGCAACCCTGGAGGCGCCGGCGCCCCGACCGTGGATCCCGGGCCCGCTTGCATGATCGCTTTCTCGGTTCGTCGCGGCCGGCTCGGGTCTATCGCTCAGAAGCCGACCGACTGCCGGATGAGGACGACGTGAATGCGGCCGGGCTGCTCCTGGTGGATCTCGAGAACCTTTCCTACATAACTGTTCTGTCCGTAGGCGGCATAGGCACGAGCGTCCTCGAGTAGGAGGCTGTGCTGGTAGATGCGCTCGTGGGCCGCCTCCAGGGTGGGAACGAATTTCTGGGCCCCGATGACAAAGATGACGTTGGCCGCGCCCCAGGCATAGGAGGCGAGTTGGCTTCCCGAGGCCGAGGCGATGACGAGGGTCCCGTCGCGGGTAAGGGCGTGAACGCTGCCGAGGGCGTAGTCGGGCTGGCCGCCGATCGCCTTCATTTCCTGCGCCTGGGTGGCGAAATCGAGGGCGAACATCTTGGTGCGGGCCGACTCGTACTGCCCGCCGTTGTTGATGGCGTCGGCGATTCCGGTCTCCTCCAGGGTGACCGACGTATTGGTCATCACCGAGCTGCCGGCGGGAATGCGGGCGAGGACGGTGTCTCTGGCGGTGTCGAAGTCCTCGACGAGGTCGACGCCGAATCCGTGCTCCTCGAGGGCCACCACCGTCGCAGCCAGCGTCTGTTCGTCGGGTAGCACGCTGAAGTGGTCAGATTCCTGGGTTGTGGTCAAGGTGACTCCTCCTCGGGCGGGCGCCGCAACCCTGCGGTGCTGGTCATTCCCCCATCATGCGATTCCGGGAACCCGTTTCGCATCCGCCGATTGGCCAGTCGTCGTGGCGAGGAAGGGCGGGAACCAAGCGCCCAGGCGGCCGAGCCACGACTCGCCAGCCCCACTGTGCACCGGCTGATGCGAACGGCCACCGGTGATCGTTACTCTGAGCTGGTGGGCCATTCCCCCGTCCGAGGCCGATCCGAGTTCCGGAGATGAGCGCCGGTCCGGCCAGCGCCGCAGTCGCCGCCCGGGCGGCCAGCTCGCCCCAGTTCGCTTCGTCGGCTGCGGTGCTGGGCACCGCCACCTTCGGGAGCAACTCGGCATTGGCGGAAGGCGCCATCGTTCGGTCGACCGAGGGTGCCGTCCGGATCGGCTCGGGAAGCTACGTGATCGAGAACTCCGTCGTGGTCGGCAGCCCGCGAATGCCAGTGGTGATCGGGCGGCGGACCGTCTTCGGCCACCGCTGCCTGGTGATCGGCGCCACCGTCGGCGATTTCTGTGAGATCGGCAATGCTTCGGTGCTGATGCCCGGAGCCACCGTTGGCGATCGGGTGTTTCTCGGCGAGGGCACGGTGGTACCGGCGGGGATGGCACTGCCCGACGACGTCGTCGCCGTCGGCCGGCCGGCCCGCATCATCCGGGCCTTCTCGACCGGCGACCTCGATCGTCTGCGCTCGCTCCGAGGCGGCGACCTTTCCGTCCCGGCTCCGTCCGGCATCGTCATCCAGAACCGAGGAGGGGTCATCGCCATGGGCCAGCTACATGCCTATCGGAGCGTCTTGCCGATCGTGGCGGCAACCGCGGTGGTGTTCCCGACGGCGGAAATCACCGGTGACGTCGTCGTCGGGGAACGTTCGATCATCGGCGCCGGGGTCAAGATCATCGGGGACTCGAACGGACCCGTCCGCATCGGCAATGACGTCCAGATCCTCGAGAACACGGTGTTGCACCTGCTTCCGGACAACGACCTGATCATCGAGGACGGGGCGACCGTCGGGCCGGGCGCCATGATCCACGGGTGTCACCTCGGCGCATGGTCCGTCGTCGAGCCCGGCGCCATCGTCTGCGATGGCAGCGTGGTCGGCCCAGAATCGGTCGTACGTGCCGGTGCGGTGGTCAAGCAGCGCTCACAGTTCGCCGCCCGCACCGAGATCGACGGGCAACCCGCCGCGGAGGTCGGCCGCCTGTCCCGCCCGCCCGCCCTCCCGGCCTGGGCGCTGGACCGCGAGGATCTCCCAGACATGTTGGCGCAGGATCCCGGCCGGTGAAGACGCTGCGCCATCTCGCCCGCGCGGTGGGGTCGACCGGCTCGGGTGCGCCCGCCTACCGGGTCGATCTCGACGCGGGTCGGCACCATCTCCTGGCCGACGAGCCGGTGACCGCCGGGGGCGGCGACGTCGGCCCGACCCCGCTCGGGCTCCTGGCCGGCGGTCTCGCCGCCTGTACGGCGATGACGCTGCGGATGTACGCGGCCCATAAGGGCTGGGAACTTGCCGACATCACCGTGGAGGTGAGCTACGACGTCGACCAGTCCGAACAGGCGTCGATCACCCGCACGATCACCGTCCCGCCCGGTTTCACCGCTGACCAGTGCGAGCGCCTGGCCGACATCGCCACCCGCACGCCGGTCACCCTGGCCATCGGCACGCCCATAGCCACCACCGTTCAACCTGGCCTCCCGACCACCTGAGTTCGACTCGGTTCTGTCGCGGCCAAGGCTGTCGGTGGCGGTCATGGGGTTGCTGCCGTGGAGAGTGGGAGAGGGGCCGGGAGTGGAGGCGGCTCATCGCTGCTGGAGCAGCGTGTCGATCGCGAACGTCGTTACCTGCGGCATCGCATTCTCGGATCGTTCGGCGGCCGCCACGAAGTCATCGCCGAAGAACCCGTCGAACTGGTCTGGTGACGGCACCACGTTGATCACCCGCCAGCCGCCCTTGGTGGGGCCGGCGATGTGGAGGAGCCAGCCACCGGGGAGCTTGCCGTCCGGAAGGATGGCGGCGGCGGCCTGTTGGTATTGCCGCTGGCTCCAGTTGGGGATGTCGATTTGGACCGCGACGGCCACGGAGGTTTCCTGGTCTGGCTCGACCGAAATCCGCCGCTCCGGGGCTTTTGACGAACTGAACAGCCGAGGGTTCCGGGCCGTCTCGTAGCCCGAAGGCGAGGCAGGACTCATGGCATCACTGGACCGTCGTGGATCGGGTGCTGGCGAAGCCTCCGTCCCACCAGTTGGTGACCAGCCCGGCAAAGTCGTCGGCGGCGTCCTCCCAGGTGAAGTGGCCCGCCTCCACGATGTCGAGTTGGCTGTTGGGCAGGCGCTCATGGAGAAATTCGGCGTTGACCGGCGGCACCACCGGGTCCCGGCGACCGGCGATGATCTGGACCGGCGTCTGGATCTCCGGCAACAGCTCCGAGAGGTATGGAAGGTCCGTCGGGTAGGCGCGTACATAACGCATCGACTCGACGAAGCGATCGCCCTCGTAGGAGGAGAGGTAGTCCTCCCGGACGGGGTCGGGAAGCTGGTACCGCTCGATGTCAGCCAACGCCCGTGCGACGATCTGGCGCGGATCGGAACGGCGATATTTCTCGAGATCGGATCCCTCCACCCAGTCCCTCAGGGCCCCGCCCAGCTGGAGCGGGATCGCGGTGCCGCCACTCCCGACGACCAGGCTCCGCAGCCGGCCGGGATTGAGGGCGGCGGCGAAGAGCGAGGCGCCGGTGCCGACGTCGGGCCCGACGACGTGGGGGCTCTCGAGCTCGAAGGTGTCGGCGAGCCGGATCACGAACTCGCCCATCGGCCGCGGGGCCAACAGCTCGTTGCGCCGCTCCGAACGCCCGAATCCGGGCAGGTCGACCGCCACCAGGTGAGCGTGTTCGGCGAGCCGCGTCCAAGTCGGCTCGAAGGCGAGCAGGCTCTCCGGCCACGGGCTCAACAAGAGGGCGTGATCGTCCCGTTTCTCGCTCTCGGAGAAGCGGATCGACAATCCGTCGATGGTCCGGAACTGCATCGGCGCGGTGTCCAACCAGGTAGTCACGGTGTCACTCCTTCGGAAGGGTGCCGCTGGCCGCCCGTCACCCAGACGTCGCCCCGGGGGCTGCTCGACCAGCCACTTCCTCCCTCGATTGTCGGCTCAAGCGAGTGCGCTCGCATCCGCCGACGCACAGGGTCACTGGCCAGTCCTCCCTCCGATCAATCCTTCCGCCCTCGGCGGCTACCCGGGCCGGATGGTGTTGAGGTCGCTCGGGAGGACGCGGTCGAGCTGGTTGCGAGAGGTGATCCCCAGTTTGGTGAAGACCTTGCGCAGGTGGTACTGGACGGTCCGGGGGCTGATGAACAGCCGGGCGCCGATCTCCGGGTTCGAGAGGCCGTCACGGGCGAGTCCGGCGATCTGGGCCTCCTGGGCCGTCAACTCGTCGCGGGTATCGACGGTGCGTTTCCGGGCGGTCTCGCCGGTGGCCAAGAGCTCCCGCCGGGCCCGCTCCGCGAACGCCTCGATGCCCATGGCGTCCAGCATGTCGTGGGCGATGCGAAGGTGCTCTCGAGCGTCCATCCGCCGGCGTTCGCGGCGCAGCCATTCGCCATACAGCAGGTGAGCGCGGGCAAGCTGAGCCCGGACCGGGGTCCGGCCCAGCCTGGCAATCGACTCTCGATAGTGGTGGTCGGCGACGTCACCCTCGCTGAGCAGGGCGCGAACCCGGGCTTCCACCCCCAGGGCCCACTCGCTGGGTGTGACCCGGGTGCGTTCGGAAAGCCAGTCGAGCGCGGCCTGGAGCAGCACGGTGTCGCCGGTTCTGGCGGCTGCCTCGGCCAACTCCGGGAGGACAAACGGCCCGAGACCCAGGCGATCCGCTTGGAACGCCTGCCTGGCCGCATCTCGTGCGGCATCGTGGCGCCCGAGACCGTTGCCGAGCACCGCCTGAGCGAAGGTGGCAAAGATGACCATCCGGCCCAGGCCTCGTGATGCGGCCTCCTGCAAGGTGGAGCTGATCCGCTCCGAGGCCTCGGGCTCCCGACCTCGCCAGGCAGCCAGCAGCGTCTCGGTGTAGACGAACGGTGGGTTGCCGGTCGCCTCGGCGATCCGCCGATCCTCTTCGATCAGCTGGGCGGTGGAGGCCAGGTCGCCGGCCAGGAGGTGGTTCCCAGCCAGGAAGTTGAGTGCGAACTGCAGTTGCACCAGCGCACCGGTGTTTCGGGCGAATTGCACTTGGCGGGCGCTCAGCGCAAACAAAGATTCCGCGTCCCACAGCTCCAGGGCGATGATGTCGCTGGCCCTCGAATCGGCGAGCCAGCGAGACCGACCGACCTGGTCGATGTCTTCGTCCAAGACGAGGGACAGCTCGAGGGCACGGTTCAGCAAGGTTGCCGCGGCAACGTGTCCCTCGGTCAGGCGCACCGCGAACGCATCGACCCGGGCATCGACTCCACGCCGCGGCCCCGGACCCGCAGGCGCCGCCCGGGCCGCCGCGGCCACCTCCGCCAGGTTCCCGGCCCCATCGAGGCCGGATGCCCAGATCGCCGCCCGGAGGGCCTCGAGGTAGGCGGTGCGCGACAACTCGACATCCAGTGGCTCGAGGCCCCGGGCCGCGCCGAGGAGCAGCCGAGCCGCGTCCCCGGCGCGTCGCTGGTCGAAGGCGATTTGACCCCGGAGGTACTGCACCTCCGCGGCCTGGAGCGGGTCGAGGGGGCCGGCCTCCACCACCACCAGGAGCCCGAGAGCGGCGTCGAGCGCGCCGGCGTCGCGTTTGGTCTTGGCCGCCGCCAGCAGGCGACGTAGACGGCGACCCGGTTCCGGGGTGAGGATCCCGGCGTGTTCCAGAAACGCGGCCGCCGCGGCCAAGCCCCCCCGGGCCTGGGCTCGGCTGGCCGACCGCTCGAGTTCTTCGGCGACGTCCTCGTCGGGTCCGGGGGCGGCTTGCGCCCGGTGCCAGGCTCGGCGGTCGGGATCGACCGTGGGGTCGGTGACGTCGGCCAGCGCGAGGTGCACGTCCTGCTTCTCCCCGAGCGAGGCCGAGCGGTAGGCGACCGACCGCACGATCGGATGACGGAACACCACCCGGGAGCGGAACTCGAGGAGTCCGGCCTCGGACAGCGCGGTGGCCGCCTTGTCCTCGATCCCGAGCCGTTCGGCTGCTCGCCACACCAGTACGGGGTCACCCACCGGCTCGGCCGCGGCGATCAGCAACAGCAACCGCCCGTCAGCCGGAAGCGCCTCCATCCGCCGTAGGAAGGCGGCCTCGAGCCGCCCGGAGATGGGCGCGGAGCCGGGGAGCCCGAACCCACCCGCCAGCTCCTCCAGTGTCAACCCGCGAGGCAATTCCAGCAGGGCCAGGGGGTTGCCGTGGGTCTCGGCGACGATGCGATCGCGCACCCCTGGGTCGATCGGCCCGGGCAGCACCGAATCCAGCAGGGTACCGGCCTCTTGCTCTCTCAAGCCCTCGACCACCAGTTCCGGCAATCCCGCCAACTCCTCGCTCGGTCCGCGGGTTGCGAAGACCAGACCCACCGACTCTGCGACCAGGCGACGGGCAACGAAGGCGAGGACCTGGGTAGAGGCACGATCCAGCCAATGCTCGTCGTCCACCAGGCAGATGAGCGGCTGATCCTCGGCCACCTCGGAGAGCAGACTCAACACGGCCAGGGCGACGAGAAATCGATCCGGCGCCAACCCGGGACTCAGCCCAAAAGCGGTCCGGAGTGCGTCTCGCTGTGGGACGGGGAGACGCTCGAGGTGATCCAGCATCGGCGCGCACAACTGTTGCAACCCGGCGAAGGCCAGCTCCATCTCCGATTGGACCCCGGCGGCCCGGGCCACCCGGCATCCCGAAGCCCGTTCGCCCAGAAAGTCCAGCAAGGCGGTCTTGCCTACGCCCGGTTCACCCCGAACCACCAGCGTCCGGCTCTCGCCGGACCCGACGGCTTCGAGCAGGCCTTCGAGGACCTCGGATTCACGGCGCCGGCCCCGCAAGCCCGGACCAGGATGGCTGGACTCGGGCTCGTTCACTGACAAAAGGCTAGGCACTGCCAAGTCGCTGGGCAACTTGCCGCGAACTCGGTGATTTGCTGACAGGAGGGACGGCGGGCAACGACTGGCCACTCGTCCTGTGCCCTGGCGGATTCGAAGATTGGGCTCCGGGGACGACAATGGACGAAGCACTTTGGATTCGGTTCGGGCCGCAGCGTTGGGAGACCGGAACAGTCACACGGAGCAGACGCGCATCACCGCGTCGGATTGCCGCCGGAGCCAAATGAAAAGTGTCGACGTTGGGAATAGAGGCTCGAACCTCTGTGTTCAAAATCAACGGCACCCATTGCGGGTACCGCATAGAAAGAGGAGGAAGGTCATGCATTTTTTCGTGGTCCTTTTGTTGATGTCTTTCGGAGTTATGGCCCTGACTTCATTCAGTGAAAGCATTGGCCAGCTCGCTCGTGTTCCTTGGAACCGTCGGGATGCCCGACCGTTTTTGGCCGGCGCCTTCGGGGTGGGTCTTGCCTGGCTGGCCAACTTCAATATGTGGACCGGATGGTCGATCGGCCAACTTCGCTACGACTGGGTTGGCATCACCATTACCGGTGTTGCTGTCGGGGGAGTTGCGCTGCTGACGCATGCGCTGGTTGCGTTCTTTGCCGGGCTGAACCGGAAGTTCGATGACCAAGCGGAGCAGATGGAGAGAAGTGACCTCCGTCGGGTCGCCTGAGCGGGCAGAAGCGGAAAGCGAAGTATGAGAACAAACAAGGCTCCCGTTTGGCAAGGGAGCCTTGTTGCCACCAAGACGGTATTCGCGGCCCGAAACTCAGGGGCAATCGATCGGCACAGGCGCTGGTCGGGAGGAAGAGATGGATAAGACCGAAGCACCCGCGCACGGACTAGCCAACGCGGATACCGGAGGGCTCATGCAGCGGTTGACCGCCCAGCTCGGCGAGATTGCCGCCGCGGTTGCTGGTGTCAGTGAGACGTCGTCCCCCGCCATCGAGCTTCTCGAAGCCAGTCGAGCCATCCAGAGCGCGCTGGTGTCCTTGAGCAATTGGGACGGGTCTCACGACGAGCGAGGGCGGACGAGCGGTGCCGGTGCCGCCACCGTGACGTTACGGGACGCCTGGATTGCGTTTCGGCCCCACGACCCTTGGGATCGGTTGAGATCGACATCGCTGGATGCCTGACCCAAACGGGTTGGCCGCCTATTGTCACGGGCAGGTGATGTAGGGATCACAGGAGGGACAGGATGTCGAACCTGGTGGGTCCGGCCACTCCGAGCCGGCCGACGGTCGGCGCCTCGATTTCCCATGGCGACCCGACCGACGGATCAGCCGTTCACCGCCGCCGGTGGGCCGTCCTGGCCGTCCTCTGCGTCACCCTCCTGCTCATCAGCCTCGACAACACCGTGCTCAACGTGGCTCTCCCCTCGATCGTGCGGAGTCTCGGCGCCAGTTCGAGCCAGCTCCAGTGGATGGTGGATGCCTACGCGGTGGTCTTCGCCGGCCTGTTGCTGTCGCTCGGGGCGCTCGGCGACCGCGCCGGGCGAAAATGGGTCTTCATGGGAGGCCTGGCGGTCTTCGGGGGTGGATCGGCGTTTGCCGCCTGGTCAGGGAGCCCGGACCGACTCACCCTTGCCCGGGCGGTGATGGGCGTCGGGGCGGCGGCCCTGATGCCGGGCACGTTGTCGATCCTCACCAACGTCTTCACCCAGGAGAAGGAGCGAGTCCGAGCCATTGGCATCTGGTCGGGTGCCACCGGTCTCGGCGTCGCCGTTGGCCCCATCCTCGGCGGGATCCTGCTCGCCCACTTCTGGTGGGGGTCGGTCTTTCTGGTCAACGTGCCGGTTGCCGTCCTCGGCTTGATCGCCGCCGTCTGGTTGGTGCCCAACTCCCGCAACCCTGCCTCCACCCGGCCGGACCCGATCGGCGCGTTGCTTTCCATTCTTGGAGGTGGGTCGCTCCTGTGGGGCATCATCGAGGCCCCCAGTCGGGGTTGGTCGTCTCCGCTGATCGTGGGTGCCATCGGAGCCGCCGTCCTGCTGATTGCCGCGTTCGTGGTGTGGGAACGGCGGATCGACCACCCGATGTTGCCCCTCCGTTTCTTCTCCAGCCGTCGCTACAGCGTCGCCATCGCCGCGCTGGCCCTGGTGCTCTTCGCCCTGCTGGGCATGTTCTTCGTCATGACCCAATACCTCCAATTCGTGCTGGGCTACAGCCCGCTGGAGGCTGGCGTGCGGATCGCACCGGTCGCCCTCGCCTTGTTGGTGATCGCGCCGCTGTCCGTGGTTGCCGCTCACCGATTCGGGAGCAAGCTGGTGGTTGTCACCGGCATGGCCTTGATCGCCCTCGGACTCGGTCTGCTGTCGCGGACCACCATCGCCGGCACCTACCGCGACTGCATCGCCGCCTTCGTGGTGCTCGGGGTGGGGGTGGCCCTGGCCCTCGCCCCCTCGACCGAGTCGGTGATGGGATCCCTGCCCAAGGAGGAGGCCGGGGTCGGGTCTGCCACCAATGACACCGCCATGCAACTCGGCGGGGCACTCGGGGTCGGCGTCCTCGGTACCGCGCTCATTCTCCGGTACCAGCACCTGGTGTCCCCGGTGGTCGCCCATGCCGGAGTGCCGGCCAGCGTCCAGGGGCTGATCAACAGCTCGCTGGGGGCGGCCCTGGCTGTGTCCCAGCATGCTCCGCCCGCCCTCGGAACCCAACTCGCCCTGCTCGCCCGCCGGTCATTCATCTCCGGGATGGACCTGGCCCTGATCATCGCCACCGGGGTGGTGGCGGTGGCCGCCGTCCTGGTGCTGGTCCTGCTCCCGAACCAGGGTGCCGGCGCCGACGCCGGGGAAGTACCGGAGGCGATTGTCTAGGCGCGGTCGCGTTCGGCGCGGTCGCGTTCGGCGCGGTCGATCCGGGCGGGGGCTCGTGGTCGTCGGCGGGGTAGACGTCGATCTGGGTGGCCTTGACCGACGCCCACACCGGCGTCCCGTCGGTGAGCCCGAGATCGGCCATGGCCACCGCGGTGATCTCTGCCGTCACCTGGATCGGAGCGTCGAGCAGCACCCGGGCCCGGTCGCCGATCAGGTGCACCTCGGCCACCCGGGTAGACCAGGTGTTGCGGGGGCTCCCCCCGGGTGGGTCCAGATAGAGGGCGATGTCCCGGGGGGCGATCATCGCCAACATGTCACCGTCGGACGGGCCGGCGGTTTCGAGCCGGGTGCCGTCGGTCAACACCAGGCTGGCCCCGTCGGCGCGCCCCCGAAGAAGGTTGAGCCCCATCAGCTGGGCGACGTAGGCGGTGCGGGGACGGCTGGTCACCTCCGACAACGTTCCCTGCTGCACCAACCGCCCGCCTTCGATGATGACCAGCCGGTCGGCGATGGCGGCGGCGTCGAGCGGGTCATGGGTGACCATGACGCACGACCCGGTAAAGGCGCGAACGATTTGGCGGAGCTGTTGCCGTACCGACCCGCGCACGCCTACGTCGAGGGCGGCCATCGGCTCGTCCAGCAGCAGGAGCCGAGGATCGGTGGCCAGCGCCCGGGCCAGCGCCACCCGCTGGGCTTCGCCGCCGGAGAGCCGGCCGGGCTTGGCGTCAGCCTTGTCGGCCAAACCCATCCGGCCGAGCCACTCGAGGGCGGCATGGGTGGCGTCGGCCTTGCCGGTGCCCCGGCTCCGGGGACCGAAGGCGACATTGGCCACCGCGGTGAGGTGGGGGAACAGCAGGTAGTCCTGGAACACCATCCCGCAGGGACGGCGTTCGGGCGGGATGAAGACCTTGGCTTCCGGGTCGTCGAGCATCCCGCCGTCGAGCTCTATCCGGCCGCCGGAGAGCGGCTGGAGCCCGGCCAGCGCCCGCAGGAAGGTCGTCTTGCCACTGCCGTTCGGACCCAGCAACGCCACCACCTCGCCGTCGGCCGCCTCCAGGTCCAGCCGCAGCTCGAATGTCCCCTCCGTGACTTCGACCTCACTGGCGAGGCTCATTGATTCATGGCGCCGAGCCACCGGCCCCGCAGCGAGACCAGGACCACGACGGAGATGGCCAGGAGGGCCAGCGATAGGGCCACCGCCACATGCTCGTTCTCCTGGAGGGCCAGGTAGACGGCCAGCGGGAGGGTCTGGGTCCGCCCCTGGATGTCGCCGGCGAAAGTGATGGTGGCTCCGAACTCGCCCAGGGCCCGAGCCCAGGTGAGGGCCATCCCGGCGACCAGCGACGGGGCGATCATCGGCAGCGAGACGCGCCGGAACGTCGTCCACCGGCCGGCGCCCAGATTGGCGGCGGCTTCCTCGTAGCGCCCGTCCATCGAGCGCAGCGCGGCTTCCACGGTGATGATGAGGAAGGGCATGGCCACGAACGTCTCGGCCAGCACCGCCCCGGCGGTGCTGAAGGTGAACTGCACCCCGAACCAGTCGTAGAGGGGCCGGCCGAGGATCCCGTCGCGGCCGAAGGCGAGGAGGAGGGCGACGCCGCCGACGACCGGCGGCAGCACCATCGGCAGGATGGTCAATGCCCGCACCAGGTTGCGTCCGGGAAACTCGGTCCGGGCCAGCACCCAGGCCAGGGGGACACCGAACACCAGGGACAGGCCAGTGGCCCACAGCGAGCAGATGAGCGACAGCTTCAACGCATCGACCGCCACCGGGTTGGTCACGTCCGACCACAAGGTCGACCACGAGGCCTTGGTGAGCAACCCGATCAGGGGAACCGCCAAGAATGCCACCGTGACGGCGGCGACGATCATGACCAACCACGGCGGCCGCAGGCTCCGGGTCCGGGCCGCCATCGGTTGGCTCAGTGGGCCGGCAGGAAGCTGGCCGCCTGGAGCTCCCGCTGGCCGGTCGGGCCCTGGACGTAGGCGATCCAGGCGTGGGCCAGCGCCGGGTTCTGGGTCCCCTTGACCACTGCGATGGGATAGCGGGTGTTCACGTTCTTCGCTGCCGGGATGGGTATGCCCACGCCCTGGGCGCCGACCGTCTTGGCGTTGGTCACGTAGACGACGGCGGCGTCGGCATCGCCGGTAGTCACCTCGGCCAGGGTGTGGTCAACATCCGTGCCCAGCGAGACTTTGGAGGTGGGAATGGTGACGCCGGCCTTGGCCAGCGCCTGGGCGGCGGTGGCCCCGCATGGCGCGGTGCTGACGCAGATCCCGATCACATTGGCCTTGGTGAGGTCGGCCAGCGAGTGGATGTCCAGTGGGTTCCCCGGCTTGACCACGACCTCCAAGCGGTTCCGGGCAAAGGTCACCGGCTTCCCGACGATGTCGCCGGCCTCCTGCACCGTCGCCATGTTGGCGGGGGCGGCTGCGGCGAAGACGTCGGTCGGTGCACCCTGTTGGATCTGCATGGCCAGCGCTCCCGACGACCCGAAGTTGAAGCTGATGGTGGTCCCGGGATGGGCCGCCTGGAAGTTGGTGGCGAGCCGGCCGAAGGCGGCGGAGAGCGACGATGCCGCCGACACGGTGATCGACCCGGTCAATCTCGGGGCGGCCGTGGTGGTGTTCGCCGATCCCGTCGAGCTCCCACAGGCGGCGGCCAACGCCAAGGCGGCAAGCGATCCTGCCACCGGCACCCGCCGGGGCGTGAAGGTCGGATGCGGGCGTCTGCTCATGTGGCACCGGTCATCCCACCGGCACCTCGCTCCTTTGGTCATCCCACCGGTCATCCCACCGGCACCTCCACCATGACGCTGGTGGACTTGACCACCGCGGTGGCGAGATCGCCCTCTTCGAGCCGGAGGTCGTCGGCCGCCTCCCGGGTCAGGAGGGAGACGATCCGGAATCGACCGGCGCGGATCTCGATGATGGCGGTGAGCGCGTCCCGCTCGACCCGGGTGACCACGCCCCGGAACCGGTTCCGGGCCGACTGCGACAGGAGCTGATCGGGGGCGTAGGCCTCCTGCTGCTCACGGACGAACCGGGCCAGCGAGGCGCCGTCCACCATCCGGTGGCCGCCCTCGGAGCGCACCGTCTCGAGCCGGCCCTCGTCGCACCAGCGGCGGACGGTGTCGGCGCTGACTCCGAGGAGATCGACCAGCTGACCGGGTCGGTACTGGGCCATGGCCATCGAAGCTAGCCGTGAAACCTCGGATATGTCGAATAATCCGAGATTTCAGCCTGTGAATGCGGTTGATAACCCCGATAGCTACCGAGAATCCGAAGTTTGGCTGCCCCCGAGCATCTCGCCGTCGTCGGCGCGCTGCCAGGTGCCCGAGCGGCCACCGGTCTTGCGCCAGAGGGTCAGGGCTTCGATCGACGCCCAAGGATCGACCTCGAGCAGCGGCTGGATCAACACCAGGGCGGTGGCGGCGCAGGCGGTGAGGGCCTCCATCTCCAGCCCGGTCCGTTCGGTGATCTCCGCCACCGCGGTGACCCGGAAACCGTCCGGCACCACCTCCACCTCGACGGTCACGCCGTCGATCCGGATCGGATGGCAGAGCGGAATCAGCGAGGAGGTCCTCTTGGCCGCCAGCATGCCCGAAAACCGAGCCGACTCGATGAGATCGGCGGCGTCCCGCGGGTCGGCGAGGAGGGCGGCCACGTCGGCCGATGTCCGCACGCCGCACCGGGCCTCGGCCGCCCGCCGGGTCGGGGTCTTGCCGGTCACGTCGACCATGTGGGCCTTGCCGTGCTCGTCGACGTGGGTGAGTCGCCCGCCCGACTCTTGCTGATCGATGGGACCCGCCATCGCTACCCGCCGATCATCGACATCGAACGCACCGGCCGCAGGAATCCCGGTTCGTTGATCCCGTGGCCGGGAAGCTTGCCCCACACCGCCCGACGGAACAGGAGCGCCAGGTCGGCATCGGTCCCGCCGTCGCGCAACAGGTCGCGCACCACGTGCTCGTCGTCGGAGAACAGGCAGTTGCGGATGGCACCGTCGGCGGTGAGCCGCAGGCGGTTGCAGCTGCCGCAGAAGGGTTGGCTCACGCTGGAGACGAGCCCGATCTCGCCGCCGCCGTCGATGAACCGGAACCGCTCGGCCGGCGCCGGACCCCGGTGGTCGCCGGCGGGCTCGAGAGGCCAGACCGCCGAAATCCGCTCGAGGACCTCGTGGCCGGGCACCAGCTGGCTGCGGTCCCAGCTGCCGTCGGCGTCGAGCGGCATGAATTCGATGAACCGGACGATGCGACCGGTGTGGCGGGCGAAGTCGGCGAAGTCGAGGATCTCGTCGTCGTTGTGACCCCGCAGGAGGACCACGTTCACCTTCAGCGGGGAGAGTCCGGCGGTCTCGGCGGCCTCCATGGCCCGGAGGACGGTGGCGAGATCCCCCCGCCGGCGGATCGATTCGAACCGGTCGGGGCGCAGCGAGTCGCAGCTGATGTTCACCCGCCGGAGTCCGGCGGTGGCCAGGGTGTCGGCCACGGCCGCCAGCCGCATGCCATTGGTGGTCAGGGCGAGGTCCTCGAATCCCAGGTCCGCCAGTCGGGCGACGAGGTCGGGAAGACGGTGGCGGACCAGTGGCTCGCCCCCGGTGAGCCGGATCGAGGAGACCCCGAGGCCACTCGCCACCCGGGCGACCCGGACGATCTCGTCGATGGTGAGCAGCGCCGCCCGGGGGAGGAAGGTCATTCCCTCTTCGGACATGCAGTAGGTGCAGCGCAGATTGCAGCGGTCGGTGACCGAGATCCGCAGGTCGTCATGCACACGGCCGTAGCCGTCCACCAGCGGGCCCTCGGTGGGCATCGCCTCCGGTGACGGCGTTTCCGGTGACGGCGTTTTCGGCGGTCCCGAGGACGGCGGCCCGGGGACCGTCCCCTCCCGCCGGCCGGACCCGGCGGAGATGGCGACGGGGACCGCGGTCACCATCGACGGGCCCGGGATCCGACCGGACCGGCGCTGAGCCGCTCGGGGTCGGTGAGCAGGACCTCGACCCGGTCCCCGGCGGCGACACCCTCACCGTCCGGCAGCACGGCCAGCCCGTTGGCATCGGCCATGGCCAGCAGTTGGTGGGAATCCTGCCCGACCGTCGGACGGACCCTCCAGGCGCCGTGCTCGTCCAAGGAGATGAGGGCCCGGACGAAGTGGGTCTTCCCGTCCGGGCGCCGGGGGAGGTCGGCCTCGGCCGCGGCGGGGACGGCGACTCGCTCGAGCCGGTGGTGCCCGCCCATCCGGCGGCCGGCGGGCCGCACGAACAGCTCGAAGCTGACCATGGCCGAAACCGGGTTGCCCGGCAGCCCGAACACCGGAGTCCCGGAGCCGGCGAGGGTACCGAAGGCGAAGGGCTTGGCCGGGCGAATGGCCACTTGCATCCAGCGCATCGTCCCGGCACTCCGCTTTTCGAGGACGACCTTGACGATGTCGTGGTCACCGACGCTCACCCCGCCACTGGTGACGATGGCGTCACAGGTGTCGGCGGCCCGATCGAGCACCTGGCCCAGCGCCTCCTCGTCGTCGCCGACCATCCCCAGGTCCACCGGGACCCACCCCTCGCGGTGGACGAGGGCGAGGAGAGTGTGGCGATTGGCGTCCCGGATCTGCCCGGGAGCCAACGGCCCGGGGTCGGTCGCCAGCTCGTCACCGGTGGAGAGGATCCCGATCCGGGGCCGGGGATACACCACCACCTCGGCGATCCCCTGGTTGGCGAGGACGCCGAGGTGGCCGGGGGAGAGTACGGTCCCGGCGTTCGCCATCACGTCCCCGACGGCCACGTCCTCGCCCACCCCGCGCACGGCCTCACCCTCGGGTACCGGGTGGTCGATCACCACCACCTCGCCGTCGTCGTCGACCCGGCAGTCCTCGAGCATGCAGACGGCATCGGCACCCGCCGGCATCGGCGCGCCGGTCATGATGCGGGCCGCCTGGCCGGGGCCGACCCTCCCCTCGAAGGTGGAGCCGGCCATGATCAGGCCGACGACCCGAAGGCGCGCCGGCCCTTCGGCGCCATCGGCGGTCCGGGTGTCGGCGGCCCGGAGGGCGTAGCCGTCTCTCGACGAGTTCACGAACGGGGGGACCGCCTCGGTGGCCACCACCGGAGCGGCAACGACACAACCGAGCGCCTCGTCGATCGGGGTGGGACGCGGGGGCCGCGGCGAACAGCTGGCCAGCACGAAGGCCTGGGCATCCCCGAGCGGGATCACGCCCCGACGTCCTCGATGTCGTGGGTGCACACCGTCCAGTCGCTGCCCCCCGACCATGTCTCCCGCTTCCAGATGGGGACCGTCCGCTTCAGTGTGTCGATGCAGTAACGGGCGGCGTCGAACGCCTCGGCCCGGTGGGGGGCGGAGGCCACCACCACCACCGAGATGTCGCCGACCTCCAACCGCCCGATCCGGTGGAGGAGGACCAACCGCCCGATGGTCGGCCACCGGCCGCGGGTGGCGGCGGCCACCTGTTCGAGGCGGGGGACCGCCTGCTCGGGATAGACCTCGTACTCCAGGGCAGTGACCCCGGGTCGGTCGTCGGAGTGGTCGCGGACGGTGCCGCAGAAGGTGACGATCCCGCCGCAGTCGGGGCGCGACGCCCAGGCGATGGCCGGTTCGACCGGCAACGGCTCCTCGGCAATGGCAATCCAGTCCGGGCGGCGCGGCTGGGTCGGGGGAGACAGCACCCTCTTACCCTAGAGTCGAGGCCGGTCGGCGCGGGCACCACCGGTGGCCAGGCCCGATTGCGCCCGGGATCGAGCCGGGGCGTTGCCGAGCTGCCGACCGCCGACACCGCCAAAACGGCGATAGGTTGCCTATCCAGGGTGCGTCTCGGGATATCCACCCGGAACGGAGTCAGCCATGTGGGCTCGCGGGGTGATCGGCGTCATCTTCTGCCTTGCCGGGGCGGTATGGATCGCCCAGGGCACCAACGCCCTCGGGGGATCGAAGTTGATGAGCGGCCATGCCGGCTACGCGGTGCTCGGTGCCATCGTCGCGGTGGTCGGCCTGGTCCTGCTCGGATGGGCGTGGCGCATCCGAAGTCGCCGAACCGCCTGACCACACCGCCGCACCGCCACCGTTCCGCTTCGAGCCCCTGGCGAGATCCCTATCGGGTTGGGACCGAGTCCGGTTCCCGGCGCACCGGTTCCTCCTCCTTCAGCTCTTTCAGCCACGCTGACGCGTGTCGGCTGGCCCACACCTCGGTCACCCACCCCCTGATCATCGACCGGAGCGCCTCCCGATGGGTGAGGGCGAAGGAGATGTGCCCGAATACCACCACGAAGATGCCCAGGGCCAGCACGTCATGGACAAAGGTGGCGCCGGTCCTCCAATTGAGCGGAAAGAACCGGGTCCACTTCAAGATCGACCCGGTTCCAAGCATCACCACGATGGCGCCGGCGGTGAAGAGGGCGTTCAGCTTCTGACCGGGGTTGAACTTGTCGGGCTGGCGGAGTCGGCGGCGCCCGAGCGACCGCAGCCAGCGGATCTCCTCCACCGTCCAGAGGTTGAAGCGCCGTACGTCGCGCCGGAGGCGCGACCCCCAGGGACCGGCCAGCGAGATGATCAAGGGGATGGGGAGGGCCACCCCGGTCCAGGTGTGTATCTCGGCGACCAGGGCCCGGCGCCCGACCAGGCTTTCGACTTGCACGAAATAGAGCGGCAGCGCGGTGGCCATGAGAATCCCGAACAGGAGGGCGGTTGCCCAGTGGGCGGCCCGCTCCACGCCGTCGAAACGGAGGATCCGCCGGGACGCCGACCAGGGCGCGGCGCCCGGGCGCCGGCCGCTGCCGTCGCGGCCGCGGGTCGGGCTACTGGATCGGGGCGTCGTCACGGCCATTGGATCTGCCCACCCAGGCGTCGGTGGAATAGCCGTTCTGCTCCCAGAAGCCGGGTATCACCGTCGGCACGACCCGGATCGCCGACAGCCATTTGATCGATTTGTAGCCGTACATCGGGGCGACGTAGAGCCGCACCGGACCACCGTGCTCGGAGGTGATCGGCGCACCCAGCATCCGGTAGGCGACGATGACATCGGGTCGATTGCCCTGGTCGAGGGTGAGACTCTCGGTGTCGAGGCCGTCGTAGGACTCGAAGGCGAGCGCCTTGCCGTTGCTGTGGACACCGGCGGCGCTCAGCACTTCGGAAAGCTTGACCCCTTCCCAGTGGACCCCGGGGACCCGCCAGCCGGTGACGCACTGGAAGTCCTTCACCAGCTTGGTCTTCGGCATCGCCTGCAAGTCGTCGAGGGTGAGGGTGAGCGGTCGATCGACCAGACCGGTCACATGCAGCTGGTAGCTCGACGACGCGATCTGGGGGAAGGAGTTGGTGATGGTGTAGAAGCGAAAGCGGTCACCTCCCGGCAACAACCCGCCGAGTCCTGACCCCAGTGCGCTCCCGACCGCGCTCTGCACCTTCGACCCGAAGACGATCCCGGCGGCGCCGGCGGCGACCATGCCGAGGAACACCCTCCGCCCGATGTGCCTCGGGCGATCCGTGAGCGGAGCAGGGAGGGAGGCCACGATCTGATGATACGAGTCGCGTCGGGTCGAAAGGGGTCGCCCAGCCGTGCCCACCCGAGCAGGCCGGGTCCCGGAGAGGGCCATTTCCGTGCCTCCTACGCTGCAAATGGGAGCCCCGACCTACGCTCGGAGGATGCTCACCGGGTTTGCCCATGCCGCCATCTGCGTGGCCGACGTCGACGAGGCGACGCGATGGTATTCGGAGGTCCTTGGCCTCCGGGTGCTCTCGCCGCCCTATCAAATGACCGGCGCCGCCATCGAGCGGGACATGGGGGAGCTGCTCCCGAGCCCGGTGCTGGTGAAGGCCGCCATCGTGGGGCTGGGCGCCGACGACCATGTGCTCGAGCTGATCGAGTATCCCCAGGCTCAGGCTCAGGCCCAGGCCCCGGCCGGGAACCCGGCCCAGGCCCCGGCTCCGGCGGGCCGGACCGATCGTCCGGTCATCACCAACCCCGGCCTCACCCATGTCGGACTGGTGTGCGACGACATCGTGACGACTCGAGCAGAGCTCGAAGGGCGCGGCGTGGGCTTCCTGACCTCGGAGATCGCCGAGGTCGCCGGTCTCCGCACCACCTGGTTCCGGGATCCCTGGGGGACCGTGCTCATCCTGCTCGAGAAGCGCCACCTGGACCGGCCCTACTGGGGCCAGTACCCGTGACCGCATGGGCAGCGGCGCAAAAGTTTCGCAACAGTCAACTTTGATTCCCACAGGGAAGTTTTGGCCGGTTTAGGCTGTTAACATGATGGAAACAATTCCACATGCAGTCCAGCCTGGCCGGAGGCGGCCGGGCTCCGGGAGAGAGGGAGGCGACCATGTTCCAGCGCTTTCTGTTAGCTGTCGACGACACCCCGGCCAGCGAGGTCGGGATCAGTTTTGCCACCGCGCTGGCACAAAGCCGCCAGGCTTCGGTGCACGTGTTCCACGCCAACGAATTCCTCTTCGGAGGGCGTGGGGTGACGCTCGAGACGCATGACGAGGCCAACCACCTGATGGAAAGGGCAGTTGACCAGCTTCGGGCGGCCGGGGTGAAGGCCACCGGCGAGGTCGCCCTCGCCAATGTGTTCACCCTCGCTCCTCGCATCACCGAGGCGGCTTCGCGGTCGGGGGCCGACGCCATCCTGTTGGGGTCGCGGCGGCACCGGACCCTGCCCCGCCTGTTCGGTCGGGGTGTGCGCGAGCGGGTGACCAGGATGACTCCGTTGCCGGTGCTCACGGCTCCCGCCCCGCTCAAGCTCAGCCGGGGTCGCCACCGTCCCGACGCCGAGATGCGCCGCCTGGCGCTGGCCGACAAGCACCCCGTCGCCGGCTGACGCCCACCGGGGCGACCGGCTCCGTCGGCTTCGGGTGAACCAGGTCGGCGACGATCAGGTTCGGTCCCCGTACATGGTGATCGACAGGAAGCGGATGGGGAGCTTGATCAGTTTGGTCGGTCCGTGGGGGATGTCGCCTTCGAACTGGAGGGTGTCCCCCCGGACCATGCGATAGGACTGGCGGCCGTAGCTGTACTCCATGACGCCGGTCAGCATGTACAGCATCTCGATCCCGGCATGCTGGAAGAGCGGAAAGACCTCGTTGCGGTCGCTGAGCGACACCAGCAACGGCTCTACCCGCTTGTACGGGCCCCGCATGCTGCCGAGCAGCTCGTAGGTGTGTCCGGCCCGGGTCCCTTGGCGCACGATCTCGGGACCGGTGCCCGCCTTGACGAACACGGCATCGCGTTCTTCGGCCAGACCCCGGAAGAGGGAGGTGACCGGCATGTCCAGGGCGGCGGCCAGCCGCTCGATGGTGGCCAGGCTGGGTGAGGTCTGGGCGTTCTCGATCTTCGACAGCATCCCCTTGGAGATCCCCGTCAATTCCGCCAGTTGGGCGACGGTCAGGCCGATGGCCTGGCGGCGGTTGCGCACGTGGTTGGCGATCACCCACTCCAACTGGCCGCTCGACCCGGTCAGCGAGGGCTCGATCAGAGGCGTGGGCTTGGGAAGGTCGGATCCGTTCGCCTTGCCGGGGCTCCCATTGGCCGCGGCCAGGGTCTTGCCGGCTGCCTTCTTGGCAATCCGTCCTTTCGGCACCAGGCCACCATAGGCGGCGCCATTGGCCAGATCACCCATGACCTGGACCTCAGCGCATCTGGCCGGCACCCACATAGGGGTGGGGGCTGGTGAGCGGGTCACCTTCGGCAAAGCGCTCGAACCGGAAGTCCCGGTGGTCGATGTCCGGATGCCGGCTGGCACCCTTGGCGACGAGGTCGGCAGCCAGCTCGCCGACCGCCGGGGAGATCTTGTAGCCGTGGCCGCTGAACCCGGCGCAGATCCACATGCCGTCGATGGGGGAGGGCGAGATCACCGGGTTGTAGTCGGGGGTGACGTCGTAGCACCCGGCGTACGAGGTGGCCAGCGCCGCGGCCGAGAGCCCGGGGAAACGATGGGCGAATTTGGTGATCATCCGTTCGACGAATCCATCGTCGGCCCGATCGACGTAGTCGTCGGGGTCGGCCCACTCCGGCTGGGTGTGATCGCTGTCGCCGACCAGCAACGACGCCGAGCCATCCGGGCGGATGTACTGCAGCGTGACCAGGTCGGAGAGGACCGGGATCAGCCCGAGCCGGCACCCGGGGTCGACCAGCAGGATCTGGGCCCGCTGGGCGGCGATGGGAAGTTCGACCCCCACCGCCGCCACCAGGTCGACCGACCAGGGCCCGGCGGCCACCACCACCCGATCGGTGGAGACCCGGTCGCCGTCCGACAGCCGGACCCCGACCACCCGGTCGGCGCGCACCTCGATGCCCACCACCCCGCACTGCTGGTGGATGGAGGCGCCCTGGCGGCGGGCCGCCGCCGCAAACGCCAGCGCCGTCTGATGGGCGTCGCCGTACCCGCCGAGCGGTTCGTAGGCGACGGCGGCCACGTCGTCGAAGGTGGCACCCGGCCACAGACCCCTGGCGTCCTCGGTCCCGAGCAGCTCCACCTCGATCCCCAGCTCCCGGTGCACGGCCACGTTGGCGAGGAGCGATGCCTCGTTTTCCGGTCCGACCGCCACCAGGTACCCGGTCCGGTGAAAGCCGGCGTCGGCCCCGAGCGTCTCGGACGCCCGCTCCAGCACCGCCAGCGAGCGCCAGGCCATGGCGGCCAGGGACCGGACGCCGTAGTGACACCGGACCACGCCGCTCGACTTGCCGGTTCCTCCCGACCCGATGGCTGCCCGCTCGAGCACCATCACCCGGCCTTCTCCGAGTTCGGCCAAGGCCCGAGCCGTACTGAGACCGGTCACCCCGCCGCCGATGACCACGATGTCGGCGGTGGGTTCCGGGCTCACCCTCCCGACCGGAGCCCGGGGATCCAATCGGTCCCGGCCAGCGGAACCTGGGCCATGGCCGAGGCCTCGATGGTCAACGCGGCCAGGTCCTCGGGCTCGAGGTGGTGGACATCGGATTTCCCGCACGCCCGGGCCAGGGCGGTGACCTCCATGGTGAGGGCCCGGAGGTAATTGGCCACCGCGGTGGCTCCGAGCTCCGGGTCCAGACGCTCCTCCAGGATCGGATCCTGGGTGGTGATGCCCACCGGGCACTGCCCGGTATGACAGTGGGCGCAGTGTCCAGGCGACGTCCCCAGCGATCGATAGCCGTTGCGGACGTCGACCGGCCGTCCGTCCTTGGCGACGTAACTGGCCCGGTTGCAGCCGAGGGCCAGCAAGGCGGCGACACCGATGGACACCGCGTCCGCCCCGAGGGCCAACGCCTTGGCGACATCGGCGCCCGAGCGGATGCCGCCCGACACGATCAGTTGGACCTCGTCGGCCTTCCCGAGGTCGGCCAGCGCCCGGGCTGCCAGCCGGACCGCGGGCAGCGTCGGGATCCCGGCGTGCTCGATGAAGACATCCTGGGTGGCGGCAGTGCCTCCCTGCATGCCGTCGACCACCACCACGTCGGCGCCGGCCGCCACCGCCAGCTTCACGTCGTAGTCGACCCGGGTGGCGCCCAACTTCACGTAGATGGGCACCCGCCACTCGGTCGCTTCCCGCAGTTCTTCGATCTTGATCCGCAGATCGTCGGGTCCGACCCAGTCGGGATGGCGGCTGGCCGAGCGCTGATCGATCCCGGGCGGCAACGTCCGCATCCGGGCCACCCGCTCGTTGACCTTCTGGCCGAGGAGCATGCCGCCACCACCGGGTTTGGCCCCCTGGCCGACCACGATCTCCACCGCGTCGGCCTGGCGCAGATCCGCGGGGTCGAACCCGTAGCGCGAGGGCAGGACCTGGTAGACGAGTTGGGAGGAGGCCTTGCGTTCCTCGGGGGTCATCCCCCCGTCCCCGGTGGTGGTCGAGGTCCCGACCTCGGTGGCCGCCCGTCCCAGGGCTTCCTTGGCCGAGGCCGACAACGCCCCGAAGCTCATCCCGGCGATGGTGATGGGGATGTCCAGCTCGATGGGGTCGGCTCCATGGCGGCCGCCGAGCAGGGTACGGGTCTCGCAGCGTTCTCGATAGCCCTCCAACGGATAGCGGGAGACCGAAGCGGTGAGAAACACCAAATCGTCGAAGGTCGGCACCTTCCGCCGGGCGCCGAGGCCCCGGATCGGGTAGAGGCCGGTCTCCGCCATCTGGTGGATGCGCCCGATGGCCGACGGCGGGAAGGTGGCGTTGGGCGCCTCGGACTCTGGTAGCCGTTCGACCGGTGGCGGCGCCCCCGGTCCGCCGTCCGCCATCAGTAGACGCCGTGGTGGTCGGCGGAAAAATGGTAGAGCGTCCGGGCGGACACCACCTTGGTGACCCGACCCGGATCGATGTGGTCGAATCCCGTCAGTTCCACCAGGCGCTTGATGGCCAGTACGTCGTCATCGACCAGCTCCTCCACGGTGGCGTCCGCGCCCAGCGATGAGATGGTGCCGGCGACGTAAATCACCGCCTCGTACAGGGAGTCCCCCAAGCCGTGACCGGCATCGCCTCCCACCAGGATGGTGCCCGACTGAGCCATGAAGCCGGCCATGGCCCCGACATTTCCGGCCACCGCCAGGGTGGCTCCCTTCAGGGAGATGCCCGCTCGCAAGGAGGCGTCGCCCTCGACCACCACCGTGCCCCCCCTGGCGCTCGACGCCGCGCTCTGGGAGGCGCTGCCCTTCACCCATACCGTCCCACCCATCAAATTCTCCGCCACCGACCAGCCGACGAAGCCCTCGACGGTGATGTCGGGACCGGAGCCGTCCGTCCGTCCGCCCAAACCGCCGAGGAAGTATCCGGCGTTGCCCTGGATGCAGACATCGATCTTCTCGGTCAAACCGACGCCCAGATTGTGCAGGCCCTGGGGGGCGGCGACCGAACACGAGGTCCCGGCGGGCATCCGGCGCAGCCGGTGGTTCACCTCCCGGACGGAGAGTGCGTCACAGCTCAAAGCGTCCACGTGTACACCACCTCGGGTTGGGGTTCGAAGATCTCGGCCTGGTCGACGCCGGGGAGCCCGGCCAGCGCCCGGTACTCCGACGCCACCGCCACATAAGCATCGGTCACCGCGATCGCCGCCGGCTTGCAGGCGAAGGCGTCCCGGACCACCGACATTCCGGTGGCGGTGCCCACCACCAGGGTGAAGAACCCGTCCATCTCCTTCATCACCCATCGGGTGGCCTCGTCGAGGTCGTCACCCCCATCCAGCCGCTGGGCCAGCAAGCGGGCGGCCACCTCCGAGTCGTTGTCGGAGTCGAATCGGACACCGTCGGCCTCCAGGCGTCGCCGCACGCTGGCGTGGTTGGAAAACGACCCGTTGTGCACCACGCAGAGATCTGGCCCGGGCACGAACGGATGGGCATGGCGGGCGGTGACCGCCGACTCGGTAGCCATCCGGGTGTGGGCCACCGCCAGGTGGCCGGACCACGACTCCACCCCGTATCGACGGCAGGTGTCCTCCGGCCGACCGGTGTCCTTGACCACCGTGAGCATTCGCCCAGTCCCGAACACATGCACCGATGGCCACCGCTGGCTGAGCGATTCCACCAGTTCGTCGACGGTCGTCTCCGGCACATCGACCCGTGCCCCCGAGAGCGAGACCCGCACCTCCGCCGGGGGAAACCGGGAGGACACCCACCCGGCAAACTCGCTCCAGCTGACCGTCCCATCGGTCCCCAGCGACACCCGGATGACGGGCTCGCCATCCGGATCGGCCGCCGGTCGGGAGTAGAGGGCGATCCCCGAGGAGTCGGGCCCGCGTTCAGCGAGCGCCTCCACCATGGGTACCAGCATCCGGCCGAGTTCGGGTTCGAGGGCTGGGTCCCTGATCAGCAGGCCGATCACTCCGCACATGATCGCCGACCTCTCCACCATGCCCGGCTGGGCATGACCCAGGGAGCCCGGGAGCTCACCGCGGGCCCGGACGTTGATAGGCGGCGATGTAGGTCGGGGCTTCGAGCCGGAATTTCAGGGCCGGGTCGGTACGCGGCGCCTCCCATTCCGATCGCAGCGGTATGACGCCGGCCCATACCGGAAGCTCGTAGTCCTCGTCGTCGTCCAGGGGCCAGCCGGTCCGAACCTTGGCCGACGCCTCGTTGATCGGGAGCCGCAGGAGCATGGTGCTTCGAAGCTCCTTTTCCGTTGGTGGTCGGGCGTCGGCATTTCGGCCCGGGAGGATGTGCTCGACCAGGAGCTCGAGGCCCCGTCGCTTCTCCTCGAGGTCGGTCACCTCACAGGCAGTGCCGATGATTACCACCGAGCGGTAGTTGATGTCGGTGTTGTAGGTGGAACGGGCGACTACCACCCCGTCGACCAGCGTCACCGTCATGCACACCTCGAGGGCGGGGGTGCGGGCGGTCCGGAAGAAGCGGCTGGCGGCCGAGCCATGGAGGTACACGGCATCGCCGTGCCGCCCATAGACGAGGGGAATGACCACCGGAAATCCCTTGTCGGTCTGTAGGCCCAGGTGAGCGACGACCCCCTCGTCGAGGATGGCGTCAACCGTGGCCCGGTCGTAGACGGCTCGGTGGGCATAGCGATGGAGGGTGGTCCGTTCCGAGATGGGCCCGGTCATCGTCGCGACCGGGCTCGATCGATCGTGATCTGCCTCACCAGAAACATTGTTGCACACCATGAAACCCATTAGGTTTCGGCATTGTTACGGCTGGCCTCGGAGCGGGGAGGGATCCGAAGCCGGCGATCCTCGCCCCGACCTGGGGATTGCCGCCCCCGGCCTGAGGTTGTGCGCCGCCGGCGCGATCAGACCCCGCCGGTGCCCGGCGGGTCCCGTTCATCGGCAAGTAACAATTCGTAACGCGGGCGAAACCCATGCTGTTTCTCAAAGTGCAACATTGTTTCCAATGGCACCGAGACAGGAAACAATGGCACCGAGACAGGAAAGAGGACAGGTGGAGGCAACGCCGCCGGATCTCCCTGCGCATCGGCCCACGCACACCGGGAGGACGTCATGGACGAAGCCATCGGGACGATCAATCCCTCCGAGTCGGGCAATTCGGTGAGCACGGCGCCCACCACCGTCGACGAACTGTCCGTCGCGCTGGAGCGCGATGGCATCGAGTTCATCTTCGCCATGTTCGTGGACCTCCACGGCAAGCCGTGCGCCAAACTGGTCCCGTCGTCGGCGTTTGAGCAACTCATGGCCGACGGGGCGGGTTTCGCCGGGTTCGCAGCCGGGCCCATGGGTCAACAGCCGTCGTCACCGGACCTGATCGCCATGCCCGATATCAGTTCGTACATGGCCGCACCCTGGCAACCGGGGCTGGCCATCATGCAGTGCGACCCCACGGTCGAAGGCGAGCCCTGGCCCTACGCCCCGCGGGTCATCCTCCGCCGGCAACTCGAGCTCCTCGACAATGCCGGACTCGCCTTGAAGGTCGGAGCCGAGGTCGAGTACTTCCTGGTTCGACGGGAGGAAGACGGCTCCATCACCGTGGCCGATCCCCAAGATGTGGCCGCGATGCCCTGTTACGACGCCCGGGCTCTGACCCGGATGTACGGCCATCTGACCTCGGTGTCTCGAAACATGAACGCGCTCGGCTGGTCCAACTACGCCAACGACCACGAGGACGCCAACGGTCAGTTCGAGCAGAACTTCCAATATGCGGACCCGCTGACCACCGCCGATCGGGTCATCGTCTTCCGGTACATGGTCCACTCGCTTGCCGCTCAGGCCGGGATGCTGGCCACCTTCATGCCCAAGCCGTTCACCAACCTGACCGGGAACGGGCTCCACATGCATCTCAGCCTCTGGGACCGCGAGGGCCAACCGCTGTTCGGCGACGATGCCGACGCCCATGGACTCGGCATGTCGGCGATGGGGTACCAGTTCGTCGCCGGATTGCTCGACCACGCCCGAGCCCTCACCGCCGTCACCTGCCCGACCGTCAACTCCTACAAGCGCCTGGCCGCCCCGGCGCCGAATTCGGGAGCCGCCTGGTCGCCGGCCTTCGCCACCTACGGAGGGAACGACCGCACCCACATGCTGCGCATCCCCGATGCCGGGCGGGTCGAGAATCGCCTGATCGACGGCTCGGCCAACCCCTACCTGGCCATGGCCGCCCAGATCGCCGCGGGCATGGACGGCGTCGACCGGTTGCTCGATCCCGGCGGGCCCTCGGAACTCGACCTCTTGCGTCTCACCCCCGGAGACGTCGTCGAGCTCGGCTTGACGGCCATGCCCCCGACCCTGTGGCATGCCCTCGACCATCTTGAGACGGACCCGGTGCTGAGGACGGGCCTGGGCAAGACGGCGGACGGCGACTACGTCGACTACTACGTGGCCACCAAGCGGGCGGAGTGCGAGGCGGCCCACGCCCAGGTCAGTCCCTGGGAGATCGATCGCTACCTCAGCGCCATATGACCGCGGTGCCCTCGCCGCCGTCGGGCCGCCGCCGTCGGTCCACGTCTCGTTGCCAGTGCCGTTCCGTGACCCCAATCCTGGAGGAGTTGAAGCCATGAGCACAGAGACCCAAGGGCCGCCCACCGAGGTGGCCACCTCACTCGAACGGGGCACCAACTGGTGGGGTGCCTTCGTGATCGGTCTGGCCGGGACCATTCTGGTCACCGGCATCGTGCCCTTCGCGGTGTCCTCGATGGGGGCGGCGGCCATCCCGGCTATCGCCCTGGTGGTGGTGATCGGGCTCATCGTCTGCCTGTGCATGGGCGAGCTGGCCGCGCTCCTTCCCCACCGGACCGGCGGCATGCCCTCCTATGCCTACGAGAGCTTCAAGCCGATGGGGGAGGTGACGGCGCGCCACGTCGGCGGGGTGTCGGGCTGGGGTTACTGGCTGGGCTGGTTCCCGGTGGCACCCATCAACATGATCCTGGCCGCCGGTTACATCGCCGTGCTGTTCCACGTCCCGATCGGGAAGACCGTCGACCCGCTCGGGAGCCTGGGCACCGCCACGGGCATCGGGGTGCTGATCATCACCATGGTCGGGTTGATGATCCTGTTCATCCCCTGCTACCTGGGAATCCGGCTCGGAGCCACCTTCGCCACCATTCTCGGCATCGTGGCCATGGTGCCGCTCACCCTGCTGGTGCTGCTGCCGTTGTTCAAGCCCAGCACCTTCCACTGGTCGAACATCTCCGGCTTCCACTACGCCAGCCCGGCGACGTCGGGGACTATCTTCTTCCTGTCCTGGATCTTCGTGATCTCCTGGAACGCCATCGCCATGGAAGCGGCTGCCTGCTATATCGGCGAGTGCCGCGACCCGGCTCGTGACGCCAAGATCGCCCTCACCGCCGAGGGTCTCTACGGGGTGTTCATCTACATCGCCACCGCGGTGGTCTTCGTCGGGGTGTTGGGGGCGTCGCTCAAGACCGCCGACCCGCTGACCCTCTACACCAGCTTCACCAACCACATCTTCGGCAACTCCGGCTGGGTGAAATACGTCATCGGTGTCCCGCTGATCTGCGCCCTGCTGCTGTCGGTGCTGAACGCCATCATGGGCGTCGGCCGGTCGCTGTTCCAGGCCTCGGAGGACCGGGTGCTGCCCAAGTGGTTCGAGCACAAGAACAAGTACCACGCCCCCGACCACGCGATGTTCTTCAACCTGATCTGCGCCATGGCCGTCGCCCTCTTCGGGTCCCCGGTGCGCATCTACATCTTTTCCAACGTTGGCTACATCGTGGCGGTAGTGGCCGGACTGTTCGGGTACTTCCTCATGCGGCAGTTCCGGCCCGAACAGGTGAGCCCGTTCCGGATGCCGTACTTCTTCCGGTGGATCGCCCTGGCCAGCGCGGCGTTCCTGACCTTCGACTACTTCGTGGGCGGGTGGAACTCGCCCAATATCGTGGTCGGACCGGGTCAAGGCCACACCTTGTACATCATCGGCCTGGTCATCGTCGCCGGCTACGTGCCGCTCTACCTGTGGCGGAAGCGGTCTGACCGGATCGACGG
The DNA here is from genome assembly GCA_035551535.1 of Acidimicrobiales bacterium. Lineage (GTDB taxonomy): Bacteria > Actinomycetota > Acidimicrobiia > Acidimicrobiales > RAAP-2 > DASZIT01. The sequence goes on from DASZNG010000133.1 coordinate 41,342, forward strand.
GCTGGCGCCGTTGGGATCCCTGCCGGTGGTGGTGGGTGCGCCGGGCGGCGTCGACTTCGGCAACGACGAGCCCCATGTCGAGACACCGGTCCTGGGCTCCGAGGGCATGGCGCCGGGCGGCGTTGACGTACCCACCGTGTCGGCCATGCGGGTGGAGCCGGACCTGTGAGCCATCCCGCGGGTAGCGCGTTGATGGATCCGATCCGCCAGCCGGCCAAGGCCCGATTCGGTCGGCGGAAGTGGGACAAGCAGCCGTCCCAGTCCGCCGCGGTGCTCATCGCCACCGTCGGGGTCTCCGTCCCGCCATCGGCCATCCGCAACGCGGTGAAACTCAGCGGCGGAGACCCGGTGGCGGTGGTCAGCATCGCCCGCATCTATGGGTCCTCGCTGGGACTGCCCAATCCCGGGCTGATGCCCACCAAAGCGGAGATGGATGACCAACGCGCCCAGGTGGCCAAGGCGATCTCCAGGCTCGAGCGGGCCGGCGTCGAGGCCTGGGGCCAGGTGGCCGCCACCCGGCGCTATGCCAAGACCATTGCCGGGGCGGCCAAGGCCCGGGGTGTCGACCACGTGCTGGTGGTTACCCCGGAGGCGGCCCGTTGGAGAAGGTTCGTCGAGGGTGATGTGGCCCGCGACGTGAGGCGCCGCCTCCCCAACGAGGTGACGGTGGAGGGCGTCACCGCCTGATCACCGTCTCAAGGGCAAGTGCTGGACCTCCGAGACGGAGTCCCTCGAGTCCGATCTATTGACCAACCAGGAAGGAGACAGAGACCATGGCGGTCTACCTGAGCATGCAGAGAGTCCGGTTTTCGAGTGTGGACGCCTACGACAAGTTCCGCACGGTGTTCAACGACGTGCGCCACCACTTGATGACCAAGCCGGGGTTCCTCCACCTCACCTGGTGGGAGCACCCCGACGAGCCCGGCTGGTACAACGAAGTCAGCATGTGGGCGAGCAAGGAGTCACTCAACGACTGGCACATGGACACCTACCACAAGCACGCCAAGGAGTGGGCAGCCAACGGGGCGATCATGGAGGACATCATCACCAACTTCGAGCTGGCCGGGACCCGGCTGCTCCGCATCTGCCCAACCTGCGGCAAGTTCGAGGACAAGCCCTACGACCTCGAATATGAGCAGAAGACCTTGGCTCAGCCGTGTCCGGTCTGTGGGTTCAATTTTCCGGTGGCATCGGAGACTCCGACCAGCACCTCGGTGTTCAAGGACCTGGTTGGCTGAATCGGGGC